>JAAEUI010000001.1 GCA_024227475.1 Paracoccaceae bacterium
CCCTCTCTCGCCTGACGGCGATTCACCTTGTGAATACATCCCTGTACGCTCGACGGCCGTGTCCATGCGGCCGACGGTCCCGCAAGCTCGTGTCGGCCAGCTTCTGTATCTATTGGTAAGTTGGTTCCTTGCCTATCCGGTTTGTTGCCAATGAAGTATTCCGATGCTAAATTTCGGCCATGGATCCCCGCGGTTTCCCGACGACGCTCCCAGAATTTCAGCGGGTATTCCCCGATGACGCGGCCTGCGCAAGATACCTTGAGCAGCTGCGGTGGCCGGAGGGGTTTGCGTGTTCCAAGTGCGGAAATATTGATGAGCCGTACCGTTTTGCCAAGCGAAGAACGGTCGTATTGCGGTGCCGCGCTTGCCATTCCAATATCTCGCTTACGGCTGGCACCGTCATGCAACAGAGCCATACGCCGCTGTCTACATGGTTCTGGGGCGCGTACCTGGTGACGACGCAAACGCCTGGTATGTCGGCAGTGCAGTTTCAGCGGCAGCTGGGATTGCGCTACGAGACCGCCTTCCAGCTTCTGCACAAGCTCCGCGCTGGCATGGTGCGCCCGGAACGTGACTCCATTGGCGCTCAGTATCCAGTCGAAGTGGATGAAACACTTGTGGGCGGACGCACCAAGGGCGAAGGCCGCGGTGTCCATCACAAAGCGATAGTTGTTGGGGCCGTCGAGGTTCGTCCTCGGGCGCTTGACGCCGAGGGCAAGAAGAAGCGTAAGAAAGCCCTGTATGCTGGGAGATTGCGCCTGCGCCTTGCACCCAACCGCGGCGCCAAGACGCTCACGGGGTTTGTGCAGGAAAACGTCGTGAAAGGAGCAGTGGTGCGCACCGATGGATGGGACGGCTACGATGGGCTGGCAAAGTTGGGGTACGCGCACGAACCCATGGTGCTCGATGGCGACGGTGAAAAGACCGACGCCCACCTTCCGATGATTCACATCGCCTTCGCGAATCTGAAGACATGGTTGCTTGGTACGCATCACGGAGTCAGTCAGCAGCATCTACAGGCTTACCTCAACGAATTTGTGTTCCGCTTCAACCGGCGTTTCTATCCAATGACCGCGTTCAACTCTATCGTGGGAATTGCGGCACATGCCTCGGCACCTACCTACGAGACACTCTACAGCGGCGAGTGGACTCACCCGATAGTATGATTGGCAACAAACCGGATAGGCAAGGAGGAATTCTTTCCTGAGGCCCTTCACACCATCGACGTGTTTCATGCGACCGAGTATTTATGGAAAGCAGGAGGGTGTCTTTTTAAGGAAGGCAGTGAGGAACTCGAACAATGGGTTGA
>JAAEUI010000002.1 GCA_024227475.1 Paracoccaceae bacterium
AATCCTCCTATAAAGGATGAATCACAAAATGCCCGAAAAGGGAATCCCCTTTGACTCTACGTTCGCTGGAAACGCTTTAATGCATTGTTACTACAAGAAAACCTTCCCCGAAAGGAAGGTTTTCATCTGCCAATGAGATCAGGTCAATCCTACCCCATCGTCGGGATCGAGAACTCAGCACCTTCCTTGGTTCCCGAGGGCCAGCGCGAGGTCACGGTTTTGGTGCGCGTGTAGAACTTAAACGCGTCCGGTCCGTGCTGGTTCAAATCGCCAAAGGCGGATTTCTTCCAGCCTCCAAAGGTGTGATAGGCGAGCGGCACCGGGATCGGAACGTTCACGCCAATCATGCCGATGTTGATGCGGTTGGCAAAATCACGCGCGGTGTCGCCGTCGCGGGTAAAGATCGCGGTGCCGTTGCCGTATTCGTGGTCCATGGCATAGCCAAGCGCCTCTTCATAGGTAGTGGCACGCACCGTGCTCAGAACCGGGCCGAATATCTCCTTGGTGTAAATGTCCATGTCCGTCGTCACATTGTCGAACAGGCAGGCCCCGACAAAGAAGCCGTCTTCATAGCCCTGCATCGAAAAATCACGACCATCAACCACCAGTTTCGCGCCCTGATCCACGCCCGAATTCACCAGCCCAAGAATGTTGTTCTTGGCCGCTTGGGTCACCACCGGGCCGAAATCAACGTCGTCACCGGCGGTGTAGGGGCCGATTTTCAGGCTCTCAACCCGCGGTGCCAGCTTTTCAATCAGCCGGTCAGCGGTTTCCTCGCCTACCGGAACTGCAACTGAAATCGCCATGCAGCGCTCGCCTGCGGCGCCATACCCGGCACCCACCAACGCATCCACCGCCTGATCCATATCGGCATCGGGCATGATGATCATGTGGTTCTTGGCACCACCAAAGCACTGCACCCGTTTCCCAGCGGCACAGCCGCCACCATAGATGTACTCGGCAATCGGGGTGGAGCCGACAAAGCCAATCGACTGGATCACCGGGTCAGCGATAATCGCATCAACCGCTTCCTTGTCGCCATTCACCACCTGAATGATGCCTTTGGGCAGGCCTGCCTCTTCCATCAGAGCGGCCAGCATCATCGGAACTGACGGGTCACGTTCGGAAGGTTTGAGGATAAATGCGTTGCCGCAGACAATCGCTGGCGCAAACATCCACATCGGGATCATGGCGGGAAAGTTGAACGGGGTGATACCAGCACAAACACCGAGCGCCTGTTTCATCGAATACATGTCGATACCGGGGCCGGCACCATCAGTAAACTCACCTTTCAGCATTTGCGGAGCGCCGATACAGTATTCCACCACTTCCAGCCCGCGGATCACGTCACCTTTGGCATCCGGGAAGGTTTTGCCGTGTTCGCGGCTCAGCGCTTCGGCCAGTTTGTCCATGTCGCGATGCAGAAGATCGACCATTTTCATCATCACCCGGGCGCGTTTCTGCGGGTTTTGTGCTGCCCAGGCAGGCTGAGCCGCAGCAGCCGCGGCCACGGCCTGATCCATTTCCGCTTTGCTGGCCAGTGCAACCTGTGCCTGCACTTCACCTGTTGCCGGGTTGAAGATATCAGCGGTCCGCCCGCTGGTGCCTGGGACGGCCTCGCCGTTGATGTAGTGACCGATCTGTTCCATTCGCTGGGTTCCTTTTCGAATCTGTGGGCTATTTCCGGCATAGAATAGCCTTGCATTTTTACAGTGAACAGCGGCAATAATCCAAAAGGGTTTTGCAATATTGTAGGGACGAAACTGTGGATGACAATTTAAAATGGGACGACCTGAAGGTGTTTTTGCACGTCGCCCGCGGTAACGGCCTGACCGCTGCCGCGCGCGTTCTTAAGCTTGATCCCGCCACTTTAGGAAGGCGGATCAACAGGTTGGAGGAAGATATGAATGCTCGGCTGTTCGTGCGCAGCCCTCAGGGTTACGGATTGAACGAAGCCGGACAACGGCTGTTGACCCATGTCAACGATATGGACCGTGCCCTTCGGTCAGGACAGGGCCAAGTACGGGACAACAAGTCGGATCAGATGTCTGGGTCAGTGCGGATCGGGGCTCCTGATGGCTCCGCCAATTACCTTCTGCCCCAGGTCTGCGCCGAAATCTGCGATGAAAACCCGGGGCTGGACGTGCAGATCGTCGCGCTGCCGAGGGTCCTGAATCTGTCCAAACGCGAGGCCGATATGGCGATCACCGTCTCCCCACCCAAGGCCGGGCGCCTGACTGTGCAGAAAATCAGCGACTACCACCTGCATCTGGCCGCTACAGAGGATTATCTGGCCAGCCACACGCCCATCACCTGCAAAGAAGACCTGCATGATCACCGGATGATCGGCTATATCTCTGATCTGATTTTTGCTGACGAGTTGGACTACATGAATGAGGTTGGCGAGGACGTAAAAGCCCAATTGGCCTCTAACAGCTTTTCAGTGCAGCTGAACTGGGCCCGGCGGGGAGCGGGAGTGTGCGTTGTGCATGATTTTGCGATTCCCACCTTTCCCGATATTAAACGCATTTTGACCAATGAAGTCAGTCTGACCCGCAGCTTTTACCTGGTGCGCCATGCAGATGATCGCAAGGTCGCCCATCTGAACCGGTTTTCGGACATGCTGGTGGGAAAAATCCGCGCAGAGGTCAGAAGGTTAGAGGCGCAAGCTTGACATGGCCAGTGCAGGCTTGCACCATATCACGACAACGAGAGGAGATACCCAATGTTGGTACAGCAGATCATGGCTGGCAAGCCTTCGGTGGACGTCGCCACGATTGGACCCGCGGCCTCAATCCATGAGGCAGCGGAGGTTCTTTCGAAAAGGAAAATCGGTGCCCTGATTGTTTCCGATTCCGGCACCGACGTGCAGGGGGTTATTTCAGAGCGTGACATAGTGCGCGAGCTGGGTCGCCGCGGAACAGGCTGCCTGACCGATACGGTTGGCAGTATTATGACCCGCGACATTATCACGACGACCGGGGCGGACACGGCTGAAAACGTTCTCCAAACCATGACAAATGGGAGGTTTCGTCACATGCCAGAAATGGATGGTGACACCATGATAGGGGTCGTCAGCATTGGTGATATCGTCAGCGCGCGGTTGAACGAAGTCAGCCACGAAAAAGATGCGCTGCAAAGCATGATCATGGGCCACTGAACAGCCGTATTCCTCTGATATCACACAAGAAATTCGCTCATTTTCCTGCCGATACCGACGAGTTACGACATGCGCACTGGCTTATACCCCGGAACCTTCGATCCTGTAACCCATGGCCACCTGGATATCTTTCAGCGTGCCTGCTCGTTGGTCGAACGGCTGGTGATCGGTGTCGCTATCAACCGGGACAAAGGCCCATTGTTCACGCTGGATGAACGGGTCGAAATGATTGAGGCCAATTGCAATGGAATCGCCAAGGCCGCTGGTGTGGAAATTGTTGTCCACCCGTTTGAAAACCTGCTGATCCATTGCGCTGAAGAGGTCGGAGCCTCTGTCATCATCCGCGGGCTTCGGGCTGTTGCGGATTTTGAATACGAATATCAGATGGTCGGCATGAACCGGGCATTGAGCGACACGATTGAGACGGTTTTTCTGATGGCGGATACGGAGTATCAGCCGATTGCCTCCAAGCTTGTCAAAGAAATCGCCCGCCTTGGTGGGGATATTTCCAAGTTTGTTCCCCCGGATGTAGAGGAGTGCGTGCGGCAAAAATTTGCGTGAAGGCAAACCGGCTCTTTTCACTGCTTCTGTCATACACTAAGGTCCGCCGCAACTCAGACTGCGGAGGCCAAAATGGCAGAAATCAAAGACCCGGAAAACACCATACTGATCGAGCTCAAGGGAGGTACGGTTCAAATTGAACTGTTGCCCGATGTGGCACCAAAACACAGCGAACGCATGAAGGAACTGGCGCGTGCCGGGCAATACGACAACGTGGTGTTTCACCGTGTAATCGACGGGTTCATGGCGCAGACCGGGGACGTTAAGAACGGCAATGCCTCAGGCAGTTTCAACCTGCGTATGGCCGGCACCGGCGGGTCGGACCTGCCAAACCTGCCAGCCGAGTTCTCCAAACTGCCGCATGATCGCGGAACAATCGGCGCGGCAAGGTCGCAAAGCCCGGACAGCGCTAATTCGCAGTTCTTCATCAATTTTTCGGATAACCACTTCCTGAACGGTCAATACACCGTTTACGGTCGGGTAACGTCCGGTATGGAGCATGTTGACGCTATTGTCCGCGGCGAACCACCTGCCGAGCCGGACCAGATGATTTCCGTTAAAGTAGCGGTGGACGCGTAATGCGGTTGTTCGGAACGATTATTGCAGCCGTTTTACTGCTTGCCGCACCTGTTTTCGCGGTTGAAGATGAAAACGTTCTGGTTATCGAGGTCGCCGGCGAAAACACCGGCACCTTCGAAATCGAATTGCTGCCGGAGGTGGCACCTGGTCATGTGGAACGGATCAAACTGCTGGCCCGTGACGGGCTTTATAATGACGTGGTGTTTCATCGGGTGATTGACGGCTTTATGGCCCAGACGGGGGACGTTCAGCACGGCAAACGTGAGGGGTTTAACCTGCGCTACGCTGGCACCGGGGGTTCAGATTTGCCGAACCTGAAGGCAGAGTTTTCCGATGTTTCATATGAGATAGGTGTGGTCGGCATGGCGCGTGGAGGACACAGCATTGACTCGGCCAATTCACAGTTCTTCATCATGTTCGAACATGTTCCGCAATTGGATGGAGAATACACGGTTGTTGGTCGGGTGATTGCCGGGCAGGAAGTCGTGAATGCAATCAAACGTGGTGATCGGGCTGCGAACGGGGCGGTACAGGATCCTGACTACATGGTGAAAGTTCAGGTCAAAGCCGATATCGAGTAATACGGCGGATATTGAGCTGACAGGCGGCCCTCGGGCCGCCTTTTTCTTTTGAGTGTTGGATAATTTGCGGCTCAGACCCGCCTAAGAAACTCTTGTCACTTGCTTGTGAGCAGGGGTTCTGGAAGCGGAAACATCGTGCAACACTGGGTTCCACCACACCCGGAGAGTGCCATGTTGCGACCGATTTTGATTTTTACGACGATGCTTGCTCTGGTGTTGCCAGCTTCAGCACAGGTCAATTCCTGGAAACACGAATGGCCGAATACCGATTTCACCAAAACCTCGGTTGATTTCACGGAAATCATGTCCGGTGGCCCGCCACGCGATGGTATCCCGGCAGTTGACAATCCAGCGATGCGCAAGGCTTCAAGTGAAACCCGTTTGGGCGACCGCGAGCCGGTGATGACGGTTGAAATTGCCGGGCAAACCCCGCGCGCCTATCCGATCCGCTATCTGATGTGGCACGAGATCGCCAACGATGTGATCGGCGGTGTGCCGGTCGCGGTGACCTTCTGCCCCTTGTGCAACTCCGGCATCATCTTTGATAGGCGGGTGAACGGTTCCGTGCTGACATTTGGCGTGTCTGGCAAGCTGCGCAATTCCGACATGGTGATGTTTGACCGCGAAAGCGAAAGCTGGTGGCAGCAGTTTTCAGGCAAGGCCATTGTCGGTGTGCTGCTTGGGACCAAGTTGAAAAAACTGCCGGGCTGGATGGAAAGCTGGGCCGATTTCAAGGCCCGGAACCCCGACGGGCTGGTGATGGATCAGCCGCTCGCCAACCGCGCCTACGGCTCCAACCCCTATTCGCACTACGACAGCGGCCGACCGTTCCTGTACCGCGGTGAAAACCCGCCCCATGGCATTCAACCACTGGCCCGGGTTGTTGTGGTCGGCAATCGCGCCTGGCCCCTGACCCGGATCGCTGACCATGAAGAACTGACCGAGGCTGGCGTCACCATCAGCTGGCGGGAGGGCACTGCTTCTGCTCTGGATACGCGCACCATATCAAAAGGTCGCGACGTGGGTTCCATCCGTGTGCGCAATGCGTCGGGCAAGGATGTGCCCCATGACGTGGCTTTCGCCTTTGCATTTCACGCTTTCCATCCCAAGGGCAAGTGGATGCTGGAGTAACAGGAAACCGGATATTCCATTGTCGGCTAGGGCCCGGGCAGTATTGGTTGCCTATGGTGTATATGTGACGAGTCAAGTCGTCGATAAAGGCCAATCGATAATTCTTGGTGTTAATGAACCTCTGTGCTAATACTTAAGGCTTACTTCTAGTGTGTTCATGCCCAGTTTAAATAACGGAAGAGAAGCACAATGATTTTCATCAGGTTTACTTGTGTCATGCCAGCATTATTTCTGGCCCAATTCGCGGCAGCCGATCCCGCAATGGAATGCTAGGGTTTGGCCTCTAGCCAGGTTGAAGTCGGCGAGTGTATTTCCGCCGTGAACGAGAACGTTACCGCGTCCCTGGATTTTGCATTCAAGACTGCCATGTCAGCCGCGACAGAGCTGGACAATGTGACCGGCCGGAAAGACGCTGAACCCGCCTTGTTGTCGGGGCAGGAAGCCTGGATAAACTACAGAGATACCCATTGCGATTACGTCGGCGTCACTTATGGCGGTGGCAGCGGGACCGGGATAGCAGTAATTTCTTGCAAAATCGAACTCGGACGAAGCCGGGTTGCAGAATTGATGATGTTTGCAGAGTAGAAAGAAGAAGTGCGATTTTCGCAACCCGGACGCGGAACCCACGCCTGAACAGACACCTTATCTGGTGGGCTGAAGAAACTGACCGGGAACAAAGGGGAGAATATTATGTACAAGATTATCAGAAAGCCAATGATGGTATTTTCAGCGGCAGCACTTGCTGTGTCTGTTTCGACAGCACCAGTTGCCGCACACGACGATTTTGCCAAGGCCTTGGCCGGTGTCGTTGCCGTGGGCATTATCGGAGCCGCACTTGCAGATCACCAACATAATCGTGGCGAAGAAGAATATAAACGGCACCCCAAGGTGCATGCGGACGAAAATGCGGTTGGTCGGTGCATGCATCGTACCAAAAAACGCGTTAAGAAAGCAGGCGGTTACAAAGCCAAGCTGAACCATGTCAGGCATGTCAGAGCAAATGGAGACGGAAAAACCAAGGTTGATATGGTTGTTACCGGATATTACAGTTTTGGGCATAAAACCAGCGACGTGCATTGTGTTGTCAAAAACCACAAGATCGTAAGTTTCAAACACAACTAGAGCATTTCCGGCCAGCTTTGAATCAAGCCGGGTTTACGAATTACGCTTCTTCTGATTCAAGTAATCAGGAGGTGTTGTTATGGCTTTATCTCAGGATTTACGGCTTCGCATTGTTGATCTGGTTTTGTCTGGCG
>JAAEUI010000003.1 GCA_024227475.1 Paracoccaceae bacterium
CCACCCCTTTGCCAGGATGTTCCGCTTCGCCCGAAGAGAGTTTTCTTTGCTTTGCAAAGGGTAAAAGGGTCAAAGGATCAAGAGTAAGTCCTCAGAAGACGAAAACCGAGGCTGCCGCCGCGGTCGCCGGGGTCGTTCCCGTTGCGGCACGCCGACCGGCAGCTCCCGGCGCCGTCGCCCCACGCGCCGCCGCGATCAACCCGGACCGAGCCTGTATCCGACCCCCGTGGATTCTCCTTTGGACTGTTTGCATAATAATCTTCAGCAAACCAATCCAAACACCACTCCCACACATTGCCTGTCATATCCTGACACTTATACGGGCTGGTATCTTTTGGGAAACAACCCACCGTGCTGGTCGTTCCTAATCCAGTATCATTATAGTTGGCACTTTCCGGAGTTATGTTTTCATCTCCCCACGGATAAATCCGCCCATCGTCACCACGCGCCGCTTTCTCCCATTCGGCTTCGGTCGGCAACTTGACTGCCTGCGCGTTCGTCAATTCTCCGGCGTCCCTTAGACAAAGAGTCAACCACTGACAAAACGCTGATGCTTCATACCAGGACACACCAACAACCGGATGGTTTGCCAAATTAAACGTACCGCCATACGTCTCTGATCCAGTGATGTCCTCCTGTTGTTTCCATTCCCACCCCTCATCTGACCAATATACCTTTTCAGCATATCCGCCATCTTCCATAAACGCCTGATACTGTGCAATTGTTACCGGATAGCGGCTGATAGCGTACGTCGATACCATCACGGTATGTTGTGGCTGTTCATCACCATACGCCTCAGAATCGTGTGTCTTGTCGCTTCCCATTAAAAATTTTCCTGCCTGCACCTCACACCAGACAATATCCGGCAGCCCATCCTCATGCACTCCCACCCCTAAACGCGGATCACCTAATTGCGCCAGGATGTTGCCGGCTAAGGCTCGCTCCACTGCCGGAAAGGGAGTGTCAGCAGGCTGCTGTTCTGTCAGAATGGCAATGAGCCAGTCTTTGACCCGGTTGAATTTACGTTGATTCCGGGGACTGCCTGTCTGCATCTTCGCGGTTTCGACCAACGCCTGGCCCGCTAATAACGCGCCCCAGGTATCAGCCGCCCCCACCTTGGAAGCATCCGGAGACTGATAACACAGCGCCTCCACCAACGCCCAGATCATCGGGCCGGCTTTCGCAATGCTGGCAGCAGCCAGTAAGACCACCTCACGCCAGCGATTCGGATCGTCCCGGGCCAGATCCGCAATATTCTCAGGATATGTGTCCTGCTGCGTCAGATGACAGGCCGCCAGATATTCCTGAAACGAGCGATGGGGAAAGCTGTAGATCCCTTCTGTCGGTGCGATCAGAATACCCGCCCGGTTGCGGAGATGGTGTTCGATGTGCGTCAGGTCCAGTCGCTGTTCTTTACTCACGTTGAATAACTTCGCATACAGATCGCCCGCCTGAATCCGGGCCGGAGATTCCTGTCCCTCTGGCTGGGCGCGATGCGCCTCATACGCCAGTTCCTCCAACACCGTCAGAATGCGGTTGCGGTCCATCCCTAACAGTTTCAGCAGACTCTGATATTCCGTCGTTCGCGTTCCTTCCGTCGTGGTATAGGTGCGTTTCTTCCACTCCCACCGGTGCAGCAATAATCTGACCGTTTCCTCATACAATTCCACGCGTCTTTCTGGCAGGGTTCCGCGGGAGGAATGCAAGATCGTCATCAGCGTTAACAGCAACGGACGTCCGGCGAAATCTTGAAGGCGGGGATTATCCTGAATCCGCGCATTCAGATCGGCCGCATGGCGCAGCGTTTCTTGTTCGCTCAACCCCCGTAACGGACGAATATACGCGTACCAGCGCTGCACAAAATAGCGAACCTGCGGTTCGCTCAACGCGGCCAATGTGGCTTCGGCAAATCCCGGCAGCTTCCATTCCCGGGTCTGATAGGCATACGTCCGGCTTGTCACCAGAATGCGGCAATGCGGAAACAGACAGGTGCAGCCCTGCACGACCTCTTTGATTTTACGCCGCCGCCTCTCCGTTTCCGGCACTTCATCCAGACCGTCTAACAACAGCAGCCCCCCCTGTTCTGTTAGATGCCGTTTCAGGTGCGGCACACACTCCCCCAGCCCTTCCTGCTCAAGCTCCTGCGCGACAAACTGCCAGAGATGGTTGCCGGTGACGGTTTCATCGTCGTCTGCCGGCAACCCTCGCGCGGCAAAATCCTGCAACGTGACTCGCACAGGCAGTAATGTCCCATGTCGCCACGGTTGATGGGGTGGGGCGTCCTTCTCTTCTTCATCTAATTCTAAATCACCATCGAACAATTCGTCTTCTTCCCCATCTGATACTGACGTTGTCAGGAGGTTAAGGTTCACCGTGGGATGGTCTAACAACGCCCCGGCTAAACACATGGTCACAAAATTGACAAAGGTGCTTTTGCCGCTGCCCGGTTCACCCAACAGCACCAGGTAGTGGCGCCGGTCTAACTGCGCCAGAGCCGGGAGCGGACGGGCGCGTTCGTGTGACAGTGAGTCAGGGGTTTTAACCTGGGACGGTGGTTCCGCACTGATGGTCAGCAAGGCGGTATAAATGGCGTCCAGCGTTAAGCGCGAATCCGGTTTCTCTGTCACCATGTCAGCAATCTGAGGATCGATGTCAGCCAACGGTACATCCGTCACGTTTTTAAACAGCCATTCCAGATAATGTTTTTGCAACGCTGCTGTATTGTGAGAAGGTGGACGTTCTCCATGATAATGGTGTTCGATCTTATCCCCTTGCACCTGATCGCCCTGCACCTGATCGCCCTGCACCTGATCCCTGCCGGCAGTGGTCTTATCACCGCCAACAATATCCTCTGCCGTCACATGCAGATCCCGTCCGGCATCGCCGATATGCGCGCCGCCAGTGCGGTTGCTTTTCCGGTGTTGCGTGTCAGGGGTAGTCTCGTCCGTTACTTTCGCTGCCTGGGATTCTGCTTCGGCGGCGGCCCGGGCTTCCAACGCTTTGAGACGGACTTTGACCTGTTCCATTTCGGTCAGAATGTCCTCTTCTTTCTGAGAACCTGGCAGAGTGACATTCAACTTTTTTCGCAGTGTCAGGTAATACTCTCGTAGTTCCTCAAGTGATTGGGGCATGCAATCTCCTTTCTGGTCATCAATGACCCGTCTCAAAACTCTTCTCATTATGAATGATGACGAACTCTACATTTCTATGACAAAAGAGTCGGGAAAGTCAATAAAATTTCATCGAATATTTATTTTCGGCGAGTGATATTTTTCGTGATGAACACAATCTTTTCTCAAAAATCACTTGCATCTTTTGCAGTCGCACCCTATATTGTAAAATGGAACATGACCGTCACAGGCTCGAACCGGGTTAATCGCGGCGGCGCGTGGAACAACGACGCCAGGAACTGCCGGTCGGCGTACCGCAACAGGAACGACCCCGGCAACCGCAACGACAACATCGGTTTTCGTCTTCTGAGCACACGCCATCTGTAAATGACCGAACAAGACATGCCGAATATGGCATACGCCAAAAAGGTTTATGTCAAAAAGGCATTTGCAATCGTGCCAGAGGGTATGGTTTACGGACCATGCTCGCGTGCATAAGGCTTTGTCCAGGTCATGCTCCGGCGCCGGTCACAGGCCGGACGAATAACACCCACGCCGCGGCGTTTGGTAGGTCGAACAGTCTAACTGTTCGATTCGAAGACCGCCGCGGCGTTTTTTTTGAAAATCTGCCGCGGCAGATGTGAAGGTGCGTATGTTTTGACTTGCATTTTGCAGGTGGGGTGTAGTAAAGTGACTAAAGTGAGCTAAAGCATTTGGATTGATGATTGACGATTGACGATTGGAAAGAATTACAGAGGGGAGAAAAGAGACGATGACAACCAACACACCGTTTGCCCGATTACTCAACACACTCAAGACCTATTTTGATACAGAGGAACTCCATGATCTCTGTGTGGATCTGAATCTGGACTATGAGAATCTGCCAGGCGACACCAAACGCTGGAAAGCCAGCTCGCTGATCAGCACACTGGTCCGCGCCGGTCGCGCCTCCGAACTGGCGCAGCGCATCCGAACGCTGCGCCCGCGAGTTGACCCGAATGAAGTGCCCGTCCTCTTAGCAGACGATCTGCCGCAGGATGCGGACCGTCCGTCCGCCCCTCCACGAACCATCCACCGGGAAGGCAACCGCACCGGCGGGGTGCATATCGGCGATGCCGGCCGAGACCTGCATGTGACGGCTGAGGATATTGTCGGTGAAAATAAGAACGTGGCTGAGAGAGATTTCATTCAAGGGGATAACATTAAAGGAGATCACGTTGAAGGGGATAAGCATATCCATATTTATGGGGATTCCTCTTCTGATGACACTGCGGTTTTGCAGGAAGCCTATCTGACCTGGTTGCTTGAAACGTGCAGCCAGGTGTTTTTGCGCGGCATCGACAAAAAAGCCGCCAGTCAAGACGCGGCCGCCTGCCTAAATCTGAGCGCGATTTACACGGCATTGCTGACGCATGGCGCGGTGCATGACGACAAGGGCGCAACGATGATGCGGGGAGAGAAGGAACCAGCACACCGTGGTTCGGCCGTGGCGCAATTGCATCAGGAACCGCGCCTGGTGCTCTTAGGCGATCCGGGCAGTGGCAAAAGCACCTTCGTAAACTTTGTGGTGATGTGTCTGGCCGGAGAAATCTTGCAAC
Source organism: Paracoccaceae bacterium (assembly GCA_024227475.1). Taxonomy (GTDB): domain Bacteria; phylum Pseudomonadota; class Alphaproteobacteria; order Rhodobacterales; family Rhodobacteraceae; genus Amylibacter. Next base: position 4,709 of record JAAEUI010000003.1, read on the forward strand.
ATCCCCAGGCCAATCTCCAACTTCTGACGGCGCCGCTGCCGGATGAAGATGGGGAGGATGGAGAACAACGGCAGGTCTGGACACATGGTCCCATGCTGCCGGTTCGGGTGATTCTGCGAGATTTTGCGGTCAGAGGGCTTCCAACGGACTCCCCAACAGCGACCGTCAATCATCTGTGGGAGTTTCTGGCTCAGGAATTGACGAAGGTACGGTTAACGTCGTATCTGCCTGTCTTGGAGGAACACTTACGACATTACGGCGGGCTGATCTGTTTTGATGGATTGGATGAAGTGCCTGAAGCGGAACAGCGCCGGACACAGATCAAGCAGGTGGTGGAAGATTTTGCGCGCGCCTTTCCGAAGTGCCGCATTCTGGTGACAAGCCGCACCTATGCTTATCAGCAGCAGGCGTGGCGCTTGTCCGGGTTTCGTGAAACCGTGCTGGCGGCCTTTACACGCGGGCAAATTATTCGCTTTGTGGATCGCTGGTATGCTCACAGCGCCGAGGTGCGCGGCATGAATACCGACCAGGCGCAGGGAGATGCCGCCATTTTAAAACAGACCATTCTCCGGAACGTTCGCCTCGCCAGCCTGGCACAACGCCCCTTGCTCTTAACACTGATGGCGAGTCTGCACTATTGGCGTGGCGGCAGCCTGCCGGAAAAGCGGGAAGAATTGTATAATGATGCGGTCGATCTCTTACTTGACTGGTGGGAAAGTTCCCGTGTGGTGCGAGAACCTGACGGACGTATGAGTATGGTACAACCAAGTTTGACGGAGTTTCTCCAGGTGGGGAAGGAGTCTGTGCAAACGGCCTTACATCTTCTGGCATTTCAGGCGCATTCTACACAGGCTGAATTGACAGGAACGGCTGATATTGCCGAATCCGAGCTGGTGAGAGAACTGATGCAGGTCAGTCAGAATCAGGATGTCCGACCAGCCAGGCTGATAGAGTATCTGCGCGATCGTGCCGGCCTGCTTGTGCCCCGTGGTGTCGGAGTCTACACGTTTCCGCACCGCACGTTTCAGGAGTACTTAGCCGCCTGTTATCTCACCGATCATGATGATTATCCGGAAAATGTAGCGGAGTTAGCCCGGCAGGATGCGGAGCGCTGGCGGGAAGTGTTACTCCTGGCCGGAGCCAAAGGATCACGAGGCATTGCTGCCAGTATTTGGGCGTTAGCGGATGCGTTATGTTATCGGGATGTCCCTGGGAACGCCAGCATCCTTGCTGGCTCTGTTGGCGCCGGCAAGATGCCAGCGCTCCCAGAGGATGCCTGGGGGGCATTGTTGGCAGGACATGCCTTAATAGAAACCGCGAATGTTCAGAAAATCAGTCCTCGAAATCAGCCCAAAGTGACGCGAATTCAGACATGGTTACTCGCTATTCTTACAGAACAGCAGCCAGCAGACGTACCGTTTCCGGTAGTGGAACGGGCGTTAGCCGGTAACATCCTGAGCAAATTGGGGGATTGCCGTCCAGGCGTGGGAGTACGAGACGGTGGATTGCCGGATATTGTCTGGCACGAAGTGCCGGCAGGAACGTTTGTGATGGGTACTGATCCAGAGCAAGACAAGTATGTAAAGGAGAGATATAATCCAGAGCAAGAACAACCACAGCACGAAATTTTTCTTTCAACCTTTCACATGAGCCGGTATCCGGTTACAAATGCTCAATATCAGGTATTTGTGGAGGATGGCGGCTATACAGAACACTGGAAACAGTGCTGGACACCAGCGGGGTGGAAATGGAAGGAACAAAAAAAACTCATTCAGCCTGACACAAGGGGTGGGGATTTCGATCTGCCTAATCATCCGGTGGTGATGATTTCGTGGTACGAAGCCAATGCTTTCTGTCAATGGCTTACTCTCCGCTTACAAGAGACAGGAGTTTTGACAGACACGCAGATTATCAGGCTTCCAACCGAAGCAGAATGGGAGAAAGCGGCACGGGGTGAGGATGGACGGATTTTCCCCTGGGGGAATGACGCCATCATACCAGAACATGCTAATTATTTTGAGACTCAGTTAGGTGTTACCAGTACAGTGGGGTGTTTTCCGTGTGGGATAAGTCCATACAAATGTGAAGACATGGCAGGGAATGTGTGGGAGTGGTGTCAGGATTGGTACAGTGATGAGTATTATTCGGAAAGTCCTACAGAAGATCCATTGGGGCCAAGCACGGGCTCGGACCGGGTTTTTCGCGGCGGCGCGTGGAACATCGTCGCCAGGGGCTGCCGGTCGGCGTACCGCGACAGGGACGGCCCCGGCTACCGCAACGTCGGCATCGGTTTTCGTCTTCTGAGGACATAACCCTTTGCACTTTTACCCTTTTACCCTTTGCGAAGCAAAATTCGGGTGAAGCGGAGCATCCTGGCACGGGCGGCAGGCAAGGTGGAGCGAAGCGTAGCC
>JAAEUI010000004.1 GCA_024227475.1 Paracoccaceae bacterium
AAAAACTCCACCAAATAAGGGTGAAAAATCATTTATGAAATTCAGTAGATCCAATTTTTAGGCGACAGAACAACGCTGCCTATATGAATAGACATTACCGTGAACAAATGAAAGTAGGTGAGTTTGTAAGCGCCCACACCACCGAACCGGCTGTTAGCGACCAGCCCGTTTTTTGCGGGATACCCGGCGCTGATCAGCCGGGCCGGGAAATCGTTGCCGGACGCTTCCACGTCGATGACGCCCCGCTTCGGTGGGAAGTGAGCGGCCGCTGTGGGTTTGCCAAGGAATTTACCTACAGATCAGAGGGTTGAGTCTGCGATGGTTCGGCTGCGAGCGCCTGCGATATTCTCTTGACAACCCCTCTTCTTTCCCTGTACAATGCGTTACCAATATCGGGAATATAAGAGGTGATACGTGAGAGATCAACCCAACAACAGTGATATCAAGTTCCTGGATCGAAATCCACCCCGTTTCTCTGTGAGCGAAGCCCGGCGGATTGCCCAGAAACTTTTTGATTTGACCGGCTACTTTACGCCGCTCGACAGTGAGCGCGACCAAAATTTTCGCATTCACACCCAGCAAGGCCATGGCTACGTGCTCAAATTCTCCAACGTCGATGAAGAGCCCGGCGTTATCGACTTTCAGACCCAGGCTCTGCTGCATATCGAACAGCAGGATCCGGCGCTACCGGTCCCTCGTGTAGTCCGCACCAGAGACGGTGCTGCCTTCGAAATCGTCAAAGCCTCCAGGGGTACGCAGCATATTGTGTACGTGCTAACCTATCTGCCTGGTGTGATCCTGGATGATGTGGCGCAGACACCCACCCTATGGCGAAACCTGGGCCGGCAAATTGCCCGGCTTGACCTGGCGCTGCGGGGGTTTTTCCACCCTCATGCCCGGCACGATCTGCTGTGGGATCTCTTGCGCTGTACCGACCTGCGCCCCCACACGGTACATATTGCTGATACGGCTGCCCGCCAAAATATTGAAGCCGTGCTCGATCATATGGCCGTGGAGATTATGCCCCGCCTCAAGCGCCTGCGACATCAGGTTATTCATGCCGATGCGCACAGTAATAATACCCTGACCCATCCCCAACAGCCGGACACGATTACGGGTATCCTCGATTTTGGTGACATGGTCTACGCCCCGCTGGTGGCGGAAGTGGCGATTGCGGCTGACGTCGATGGCTTGCCGCCGGATGAGCTCATCGATACCCTCTGCCACCTGGTAGCCGGCTTCGACAGCGTTGTTCCGCTTGAAGAAGAGGAGATCGATCTGGTCTACGACCTGGTTCTGGCTCGACTCGCGGCGACGGCCACCATCATTGCCTGGCGCAAGGTTATGACCCCCAACCGGCCCGCCTATCTGCACGATGTCGAGGTGTCCTACTGGGAAACCATAGCCAGGCTTATAAATATAGGACGGGCAACGATCCGCGACAGCCTGCGCACGGCCTGCCGGTTTCCGCCCTACTGCCCGCTAAACGGTGCGAGCGATGTATCGGATGATACCGAGCATCTGCTGGCGCGTCGCTATCATGTACTCGGTACCAAATTATCCCTCTTTTACAGCCAACCGCTGCACATTGAACGGGGGCGTGGTCCGTGGCTGTATAACGCTCAGGGAAAAGCTTATCTCGACGCCTACAACAATGTGCCTGTGGTCGGTCACTGTCATCCCCATGTGGTCAAAGCAATAGCCCGCCAGATGGCGGCCCTTAATACCAACACCCGCTATCTCTATCGCTCTATTTTAGATTATGCGGAGCGGCTGACCGGCCTGCTGCCGGGCAATCTTTCCGTGTGTGTTTTTGTAAATTCCGGGAGCGAGGCTAACGACGTTGCCTGGCGCATCGCCCAATTCATAACCGGACAACGCGGGGCCTTGGTTATGGAAGATGCCTACCACGGCATCACCGAAACAACCGCCCATCTGTCAACGTATGATTTGAGACGTGGCCTGGCCCCGCATGTCCAAACGCTTATGTCGCCCGACCCCTATCGCGGTGTCTATCGCCACGGTGAACCCCATCTGGCCGAACGCTATGCCGCAGACGCCGAGCGGGCCATCGCCGATTTGGCCAAAGCCGGGCTAAAACCCGCTGCGTTTATGATCGACACCACATTTCTAAGTAACGGCGTGCCGGACGTACCGGCGGGATATGTGGCTGCCGTCACAGCCAAAGTTCGGGCGGGCGGCGGGCTGCTGATTGCCGACGAGGTCCAGGCAGGATTTGGCCGCTTTGGAACCCATATGTGGGGACATCTGGCGCACGACGTGATTCCCGATATCGTGACCCTGGGCAAGCCGGTGGGCAATGGCTATCCTTTGGGAATTGTAGTGACCACGCCTGACATTTTGAATGCGTTTGTGGAAGAGACAGGCCTGTTCAGCACCTATGGCGGCAATCCGGTCGCCTGTGCCGCCGGGATGGCTGTATTGGACGTGATTGAGAATGAGGGATTGCTGGCCAACGCGCGGGTCACCGGCGATTACCTGCGTGAGGGGCTGCGGGGGTTGATGTCGCGCCACACCTGGCTTGGCGATGTGCGCGGCTGGGGGCTGTTGGCCGGCATCGAGTTGGTGCGTGATCGCACAACCCGGGAGCCGGCGGACACCGAAACCAAACGTTTGCTCGATTTGATGCGTGATAACGGGGTGCTCATTGGCTGCGAAGGTCCATTTGACAATGTGCTAAAAATTCGCCCGCCCCTGGTCTTTAAGCGTAACCATGCTGATATTCTGATCGAGGCTTTGGATCGATCGCTGGCGGCGCTTTGATCCTTTTACCCGTTCCCAAAAAGGATACAGTCGAAATAGTAGCCAAAAATCGAATCTACTGAGAATAATAGGAGTTTTCCATTAACATAATAAGTAGACATAAAAGTTGATTTTTACTCCCGTTGTCCGTCGTTTGGAACATTTTCTGTCCTTCCAGAACACAGATTGGTGGAATGTAACAGATTAGGTAAAAAAAATTCGCTAAATTCCACGAATCTGTGTTCTAAAACGGTGAAAAGGATGATATTTTATGTCAATGGAAAAGCCCTAT
>JAAEUI010000005.1 GCA_024227475.1 Paracoccaceae bacterium
AGCCCACCTCCGGCGCATCGGGGCCAGAACATTCGACCACCTCTTCAAAGCGATCGGCGACATTTGTGACCTCTACACGCCAGAAGAATGCTGGAACTACTTCAAAGCCGCAGGATATGTGTCAACGTAATGTGGAAACGCCTTAAAGGCTTTGCCCTCTGGGGTTTCAAACCCTATTTCGCGCATCGGGCCGAACCCTATCTGACAACGAATATTTTTGGCGTCCGGGTACCTTATGATGGCCGGGACCCAAGGGTGTTTCATTCCCAGAACTACGTTGTTACCGAGAGTTATCTGCTCGATGGGCTGGAACTGAACTGGGATCTGCCACATGACGACAGCAGTTCGGACCGGGTTCATTCGGACGGTTGGCGGGCAGAGTTTGCCGATCGGATCTATCAGGTTCAGCACAACCGGTTTGAACGCCAGGGCTTCATGACCGCGCGCTCCGAACACAACGTCAAGGGCCCGCCCTATTTTACCTATGACACCATTTTTTCAGATGGTTACCCCTGGAACACAGTAACACCCAGGGGCGATTATTCACCAGACCACGCCGCTGTGGCGACCAAGGCGGCCTTTGGTCTCTGGGCTCTTTGGGACACCTATTATACCGATATTCTCTATGATGCGGTCATTGAGTTGTTCAACCCTGATCGCGGGTTTTACGAAGGCCTTTATGAAACCGGCGGCGGTCATATCGAAATTCAGACCGCCAATAACAACGGTATTCTGCTGGCCTCACTTTTGCACAAAGTTCAGGGGCGTATTCTGACGCCCGGCCGGGGTGGGTCTGAAGTCTGGTACACCAGCTTTCGAGATCGTGACATCCGGATCGTGCGGAAACTCCCGGATCCCCCGCAAAAGGCTGATTGGCTACCGGCCTACCGGCATCCCGCACAATTGGAGGAAACCCAATGACTTCTGTTCTTAAACCCATGAAGGGTGCGGTGTGCGCGGTGCTTCTGATATTGCCCAATACAGGCCTTGCGCAGATCAACAGCCAGTCCGGGAGCGAACAGTCTACCGCAATTCTTGACACAGCGGTGTTGTTTGCCATTGGTGCGCGCGAAGCGGAGCAGGCAATCCGCGGGTCCTTCGGCTGGCCAACATTTCAGGAGGGGTTTGTTGAAGGGGTCTATTTCCGGTTTGATCCCGACGGATATGCCCGGTTCAGCCCAAGCCCGCGACTGGACGAGGATGTATTCGAGGTGGTTTGCGCTGAAGCAAGCACCGCTTGTGTGGCCAAGAAATCGGTGCTCGAGGTGGGGCTGACGGTCGCCGGGCAGGTGCAGATCAAGATCAATGGAATCACCCCGAACGACAGCTTTTTTGTGTCAGACAGAAAATCCGAGCTGCCGCTTCCTGCGGCGATTCTGGGCCCGCTGGACCCAAGGCTTGAGGCGTTGCTCGCAGGTGGCGGGGAGCTGATTGTGAAGCGGGAAATCGAGCTGGTTCAATCCGTGTCGCTGGCGGGGTTTTCGGCTGTCTCCACTTATCTGCGTTGGGTTGCGCAGAACCAGTCGCCCAGAATATTCCCACGTGGCTGGCCAGTACCCGCGCAGTCTCAAAACCAGGTTGTTTCTGGTCTGACGCAGCCCAACCAGTGGGAGTCTCCCAATTCCGTGCCCCAAACGCTGCAAACCACCTGGCACAACCAAAAGCCGCTCTCGACGGCAGGTTCGGGATCGAATTTCAATGCCCAGCAACGAAACGGTGCCGGGTCAACTTCGCAGGTCGATTTGCTGCAACAACAAATACTGATGCTTCAGCAGAGCCTGCAGCAGATGCAGGCCGGGGCGCCCAATGACAATGGGGCCGGGCTGACGCTTGCCGGGGCGACCAATTCCGGAAACCGCCTGCAGGAATTCGGGCAGTCTTTTGCGCAACAGGCGCAAGGGCGTAACCTGCCTGCGACCGCCGGGGGGCTGGGTGTAGGCGGGGATTCGGCGACGGCGTATAATCAGGGCGGTCAATGGCCGTCCTCAGGCGGGGACTTTGCAGAGGCCCAGACCGGCACCAGACAAAGCGGTTCGCAAGGCTGGCCAGTTGAAAACGGTCAAACCCTCAATGACGTGTTTCAGCGGCTGGAACGTGTTGAACGGTCAATTCTCGATATGCGGCGCGATTTTTCCCTTCAGGTCTTTGAGCTCAAGGACATGGTGCACAACCGTGCACCGGTGGGCACCTTGCAGGCCACGGCTCCGAGCGAGGGTTCGCTAAAACCGGAAATTGGCAGACAAACCGCCGGAGCAACGGCTCCGGCAGAGGACCCGGCCCGCATTCTGGCGGAACTGGAAAAAACTCTGCTGAGTCGGCTTGGAGGCCAAAATCTGGCTGTTTTGAGCGAGGCTCAGTCTGCATCGACTGATCCCAATAGCGTTACGCTGGACCGGCGATTGATCGAGGATATTCTTGCAGAACTCGGGCAGGCTGAGGGCGTCGCAGGTGCGAATGCAGCCACCGAACCAACCGCGCAACCCATGCAACCGGCCGGGGAACCCGAAGGTTTCGTGACCCTGAGCGATTATATCAATCAGGTTCTACGCCAGGAGGGGCTGGAGGCGCGGGAACCGGGGCGTTGAAGAGCAGCTCTCACCCGGCCGCAGACCAATCAGGCAACCGAATTAGAGTGATACGGGACCCAGTTAAATGAACATCACTGAACAGGCACCGGCAACCGGCCATTCTGCCGCCAATGAGGCCCTTAAACAGAGTGCCAAGGCCGAAAAATACCGGGATTCACCTCCCTATTGGGTGCGGCTGGTTTCGGGGTTTCTTGGCTTTTTTTCAAGCCTTCTTGCGCTCAGCATACCAGCCATTGTCCTGTTGCTGATTGATCGGTCGATCTCTGCCGGAAACACATCTGCGCTGCCAGCCCTGCTGGCGCTTGGGTTCGGAACCATTCTTTCAGTGTGCCTGATTGATCTGATGCTCATGAAGGCGCTGGAAAACTATTTCTCCAATGTCCGTGGGCTGGTGCTGTTTCAGGATGCCTGTTTCGCCGCTTTCTGGGCCTTTGCGATCCTGTTCATTCACCCGCTTCTGGGTGTGGCCGCTGCAACCAGCGGTGCAGTTCTGTATTTGTTGTGGCGGTTTCGGAGCGCCAAGAAGACCTCCTCGGGCGGGATCAGCAAGACGCTGGATGTAGACCCACTGTCGATTGAAACAGTGGGTCTTGGAGCGGCCTACGTGCAAAAAGCGTCGCTTGGTGAGATTTCAACCGAAGAACAGCCTGATTTTCAGACCGTGGGACAAGCGACGCTGCTGAACTTCATCCAGATGCTGAGCGCTCTGATAATGCTGTTTTCGGCGATCTGGCTGCACATGATCGGGCAGATCTCGCTGGGCACCGGTATCGCTGCAATTTTCCTGAACCAGTATGTGGTGAATGTGTTTGTCCGGTGTTTCCAGGTGCAGTCTCTGAAACCACCTGCGCCGGATCTGTCATTTTTTGCGCTGGTGGAAAACATGGAAAACCCCGATACCCATCCGCGCCCTTCTGCCGATGTGGGGCCAGTGCTTCTTTCAGTAGAGAATCTTGAAAACGAGGGCTTTCAACCCCTTTCGGTAGATGTTTTTCAGGGCCTCTGCCTGACCCTCATTGGCCCCTCGGGTTCAGGAAAATCAAACGTGCTTCGGGCGATAGCAACCGGTGCATTTTCGGAGGGCAAAATTTCCTACAAGGGGCGAAACTGGGGCCGCAATCACGGCCGGTTCCAATCGCTGAGCTATGTGCCGCCAACTCCGGTAACGATGGATGGTTCGCTGGTCGACAACGTCACCTGTTTTGATCCGATGGCAGACCAGCTTTCAGCCATTGAGCTGATCCGCAAGCTCGACCCCTATGAAGACGTTTTTCAGGCATCGGATTTTCTGAATGACTCGGTGACCAATAATTTCAGTGCTCAAGGCCAGATTTTATCTCTTGCCCGGGCGTTTTGGCTGAACCGCGAAATCATCGTCCTGGATTCGCCGGAAACCTATCTCGATAAGGCCTCACTATCTGCTCTGATGGCGCTGACCCTGCAGGCCAAGACCGACGGCAAGATTGTGCTGTTGGCGACCGATAATGACTATCTGATGTCCGCCGCAGATGACGTCATTAAGCTGGAGCGCGGTCATATTACCGACCGGGGGCCCAAGGACGAAGTGCTGGCGCGGCATCATGCCCGCTGGGTCCGGGTGTCGTTCCTGCCAACCAAACGCGACGCTTTTCGCCTCTCGCTCTGGCTCGACACCCAGTTTCCCGAGGGCATGGAGCAGGCCTTGCAATCCCGGGTGAAAAGGGCGGCACAGGACATGCTGTTTTTGGCGCCCAGGGATCGGATTCTGAACTCAAATGATGAAATCCTGTTTGACGTGAAAATGAGCCAGACCGAGGTTTTTGTCACCATGCATGACCGGGGCGACGTGATCCAGGCGGAGCATCTGGAGAACGCCGAGAATGAAGGCCTTGAGGATTTTGCCCGGATCGTAAATTCGGTGGATGGAATTGACCAGACGTTGCGCGAGGGTTTCCGCCAGTTTTCAACCCGGTTTACCGCAGATGGCGCTGCCTCTGATCCTCAGGTTGCGGAGGGCTGACGTGTTCCGGTGGAGGAAGCGACCAAGGAACCCGGACAAGCCTCCGAGGACGGATACCGACGTGCTGGTTGCCATGCGCGCGGCGCGCACCCTGACGCGCATGCACATCAGCGCGACCTTTGCACTGGCTTTGGCATCGCTGGTCTGCGTTTTAGGGTTGTTCGGAGCGATTTTTACCCTGCAAAATCAAACGGTAGATCATGTTCTTCGCGTGAACGGAGTGTTGCAGGCGATCGAGCAGTCAACCCCGGTAACCCATAATACCGGGGGTGTGGTTTCCAACGTTTTTGTCACTAATGGCGAGATCGTGACTGAAGGGCAAATCCTGATGTCGCTGGATGCCAGCGACATTGAGGAGGAACTTCAGACCGCGCAACGAGCGGTTGTCGGGTTGATGCTGCAGTCCTTGTGCCTGCAGGCAGAGTTGAATGCCCGGACTGAATTTCAGGTGGCGCCAGAGTTACGCGTCGCGCTTGGGCGGTTGAACCAGATTGAAAAGCTGCAGCGCTCTGTACGGGACTGCAAACTGCACCTGCGGCAGGTTGCTTTGCAAAAGCTGAAGCAGCACAGCGGTTTGGTCAGCTTGCAGGACCAGGTTAATATCCACACCCGCCTGTCTGGTGCTGACCGGTCTTTGCGTGGGCGCCTGAGGCAGGTCGCACAGGAGCCAGGCGGAGAAGAGTTGCAGGAGATCCTGAGTCTGCAAAGCCTGACAAAGACATTGCGGAATTCGCTCAAGCACGCGGAACTGCGCAAACAACTGATCGACTACCAGGTCAAAACGGAAACCGCCAAACTGGAGGCTGAGACGAAATTGCGCAGGAGGCTTGACCAGATCACGGATGGCCTGGCGGCAGCTGAAGCCCGTTTGGCCGAATTGGATCAACTGAAACAGAACCGCTTTGTTTATGCATCAGACAGCGGGCGGGTCCAGCGTTTGCGTGTTAAGGAAGGTGGCAAACGCATTGCCCGGGGAGCTTACATCCTCGAAATCGCCCCGCTGACCACGGACTTTGAGGTTCTGGCAACTGTTTCAGTTGCCGATCTTTCTTATGTCCGGGTTGGTCAGCCGGTCACTGTCGGTCTGTCCTCCGGCCTGCCGCGCCCGGTTTTTGTCCCTGCTGTCATCGCCCGCATAACCAAGGCGACTGAAAATACCCGCGCGTTGTCAATCGCGATAGCTAGGGAAAGCCTCAACAAACGTGACCTGCTGATAGGTGACCGGTCGCTGAACGGGCTCGGTGAACGTTCGGAAGCGTTGATTGAGGTACAGGCCGAAAACGCTTTTAGGTCTCTTAGGCGGATTCTGACCGCCCAATTTGTCCCGGAGCCGGTCTGACCAGTTCCTTCCGGTGGTCTTTTTGGGCGAAACCCATCAATCAAATTTGCACCGACTCGCCACATCTGCGAGGTTTGGCAAAAGTTTGCCTGCAGAGGATTTCGACATGAGTATTAAGCAACTGATTACTGCCCTTTCCACCGGAACAGTTTTGGCACTGAATGTTCCGCTTGCCGGGTTAGCACAGACCGACAGCCCGCCGATCCCGGAGCGGCGGATCGAGATGTTTCAGAGCACCGACTTTTTTGGCTCTGATCTGCGCAACATTTTTGATGTAACTTATGAAAGCTGCGAGGCCCAGTGCCTGGCGGACAAGGCCTGTAAGGCATTCACCTACAACATAAAATCCTCTGCGTGTTTCCCGAAATCGGCGGTTGGTGAAAGCTCGACTTTCGAGGGCGCAACCTCAGCGGTGGTGATCGATGCGGACCCGGTCATGATCGAGAAATCTCGACAGCGGGCTGCCGATCTGGAGTTTCTGCCCGGCAAGTACCTGCACTCAGCCACTCGCGTGGCGCGGCGCAACGGCTCCTATTACCCGACAAATGGCTGGACGGCCCCCAATCTGACTGATCTGGCCAACGAACGCGAGGCTGCGGGCAATCCGAAGCGGGCGATTGAACTCCATCTTGCAGCTTTAAACAACGTTGACAGCGCAGGTGGCTGGATAGAGGTTGCCCGGATTGCCAACGCCACGAAAACCAAAGACAGCGGCCTTCGCCGTTTCCTGAAAGACATGGCACCTTCGGCGGCGATCAACGGCTTTCTGCGGGCCCGCAATTCGCAAGCCCAGGCGACGGCACTGAGTGAGCTGGCTCAGGCACTGGAGAAGGCCAATCGGGGCCGGTTGTCGATTCCGGTGCTGCGGCTGGCTTATGACCGGGCCCCGCGCAAGGAAATCGCAGAAGCGATAGACCGGGCGGTGGCTCTGTATGGGTTCCGGGTGACGGATCACCGGGTGGACCACAACGCGCTGCAACCCCGTATCTGCGCCGAGTTTTCGGAATCCCTGGTCAAGGCCGGCGTTGATTATACCGATTATGTGAAAATCGGCCAAGTCGGCCTGGCGGTGGAGGCCGAAGGTCGGCAACTGTGTATTGAAGGGGTGAAACACGGGCAGAACTTGCGGGTCACGCTGCGCAAAGGTTTGCCTGCGGGTACTGGCGAGTCGCTGTATAAATCCGTTGATCTGAACGTCTATGTCCCGGACCGCGATCCCAGTGCCCGTTTTACCGGACGCAGCTATGTGCTGCCAAAGCGTGACGGTGCCACCATCCCGATCACTTCGGTAAACCTCAGCCGTGTTGGCCTGAACATCTACCGGATCGGAGACCGCAATATCCTGCGCACAATCCAGGCCGGTCTGTTTCGCAACCCGGTGTCAAAATGGGAACTGGGCGATTTGCGTTGGGAACTTGGGCAAAAGGTCTGGTCCGGCGAGGCTGACCTTGAGATTGAGCTGAATCGGGAAGTGACAACTGCTTTGCCGATCGGTGAGGCGATCAAAGAATTTGAACCCGGCGTTTATGCCATGACCGCACAGGACCCGGGCGAGGAGGTCGATGGATCGCTTTCGACCCAGTGGTTTGTTGTGACCGATCTGGGAATTTCCACGATGGTTGGGAACGATGGCCTGCACGTCTTTGCCCGTTCGCTTGGCAGCGCAGCACCGGTGGGCGCGGCGAAGGTTCAGCTGCTGGCGCGGAATAATATCGTTCTGGGTGAGGGAACGACGGATGCCAGTGGTTATGCGCATTTCCCGGCTGGTCTTGTGCGCGGCAAATCCGGCAATTCTCCGGCGCTTGTGACAGTCGAAACAACAGCCGGTGACTTTGCATTTCTGGATCAGGCGGCGGCTGAATTTGACCTGTCTGACCGGGGCGTCGCGGGCCGACCGGCACCGCCTCCGATTGACGTTTTTCTTGCAACCGACCGGGGGGCATACCGCCCCGGCGAGGACCTTCACACCACGCTTTTGTCGCGCGACCACAAGGTTGCTGCTTTAGCTGACCTGCCTTTGACGATGACGCTGATCAGACCAGACGGTGTGGAATTTGCGAGTCGGCTTGTGTCCGATGCGGGCGCTGGTGGGGGAACTGCATCGTTTAACCTGCCGGGCAACGCCAAACGCGGAACGTGGAAACTACGGGTTTACGCTGACAAAGAGGCGGATCCCCTGTTGGAACGGCGCATTCTGGTCGAGGATTTTGTGCCAGAACGGATCGATTTTGACTTAACGGTGGCAAATGCTCCGGTGCGCGCCACGGATACAGCAGTGATTTCGGTAAAAGCGCGGTATCTCTATGGTGCACCGGGGGCTGATCTGGCGGCAGAGGGTGAGGTAAAGCTGACGGCGGCATCCGGGCTGAAAGGGTATCCTGGGTACAAGTTTGGCCGGAGCGATCAGTATTTCAACCCGCGGTATCAATCTCTTGATTACGCCCCCCGCACAGCGGATGACGGCAGCCTGGAGTTGTCGATGAACCTGCCCGTTGCAGAAGACGCCAACCGGCCGCTGGCAATGGAAGCCTTCGTGCGGTTGCGTGATGGCTCGAGCCGCCCGGTTGAGCGGCGCATAAAGAGCGCGCTGGAGCCTTCCGGGCCGATGGTTGGGATCAAACCCCTGTTTGATGGACAAGCCGGGGAGGGCAGCCTTGCCGAATTTGATGTGATCGCTGTCGGGACTGGTGGCAAGCGCATTACGCTTCCTCGCGTTGGTTGGGTTCTGAACAAAATCCGCACGAGGTACCAGTGGTACGAAAGCTATGGTGACTGGTCGTATGAGCCGGTGACCCGGCGTGAACGGATCGCCTCTGGCGAAGTGTCGCTGTCGGCCACAGATCTGGCCCGGATTTCGGGTCAGGTGGAATACGGCCGGTACGAATTGAAACTGACCAACCTGTCGGAGCCCTTTGTTGTCAGTTCTTACCAGTTTTCTGCCGGATGGTATGTGACTTCTGGTTCGGAGAATACCCCGGACACCCTGCAGATGGCACTGGACCGCGGCAGCTATGCTGTTGGTGACACCGCCAAATTGCGCATCGAGTCCCGGTTTGATGGTGTGGCCCGGATATCGCTGTTGAGCGACCGCCTGATCAGTACGCGCACGGTCAACATCAATGCGGGCGCGAATGCGATTGACCTTGTGGTGACAGAGGATTGGGGCGCTGGTGCCTATGTTACGGCAACCGCGATCCGGCCAATGGACGTGGCGGCAGGGCGCAACCCGTCGCGCGCGCTTGGGCTGGTGTTTGCCAAGGTTGATCCCGGAGCGAAACTGTTGCGGACTGAATTCGTCAGCCCCGCGGAGGCGCAGCCACGCACAACGATGACGACGCGGTTGAAAATTGACGGTATCACGCCGGGGCAAAAAGCCTATGCAACAATCGCCGCCGTGGATGTGGGTGTTCTGAACCTCACCGCCTTTGAAACGCCCTCACCGGATGATCACTATTTCGGCCAGCGTCGGCTTGGTGTGGGGATCCGTGATGTTTACGGGCGGTTGATTGACGGGTTGCAGGGGCGCAGCGGGCGCCTGCGCTCGGGAGGGGACAGCAACGCAGCGCAAAAGCTGAACAGCCCACCACCGTCCGAAGAGGTTCTGGCGTCCTTCTCAGGACTGTTGGTTGCCGATGAAAACGGAGAGGTTTCGGCTGACTTTGACCTGCCGGATTTCAACGGCACTGTACGCCTGATGGCGGTTGTCTGGTCCGATACGGCGGTCGGCCATGCAGAGCAGGACGTTCTGGTGCGCGATCCTGTTGTTCTGAGCGCGCACACGCCGCGCTTTATGACACCGGGCGACAAGGCCCTGGCGGTTGTGGAGATGGCGCATGTGTTTGGCCCGACCGGGGATTTCACCTTGCGGGTTAGCGGCGGAGAGGAGCTGCAGATGCCGCCGGTTCTGCAAACCGTTCAATTGGCGGACAAACAACGGTTGAGCCTGTCTGTACCGATTACCGCTATTGCCGCAGGTGCGCCGAAAATTGATATCGAAGTGCAGACACCGGGCGGAAGAACACTCCGTAAAACGGTTACTTTGGCTGTCCAGTACAACGACCCCGAAATCGCCCGACAAACCCGGCTGGAACTGGCGGCTGGCGAAGCCTGGAATATCGACGCCAACACCCTGGCCGGGCTGCATCGCGGTACGGTTCATGCAAGTCTGGCGGTTGGGCCGCTGGCGCGGTTTGATGCGCCGGGGCTGCTATCTGCGCTCAACCGTTATCCCTATGGCTGCACAGAACAGATCACCTCCAAGGCCATGCCGCTGCTCTATTTCGAGCAGTTGTCCTCGGCACTTGGTCTTGCTAACCCTGCGGTTGTCAAGAAACGCGTCGCACAGGCCATCACAGGTGTTCTGTCAAATCAGGCAAGTAACGGAGCCTTCGGACTGTGGCGCCCGGATTCAGGAGATCTGTGGCTTGATGCCTACGTGACCGACTTCCTCAGCCGCGCAAGGGCGCAGGGCTTCGAGGTGCCTGACCGGGCATTTGAGCAGTCGCTGAACAACCTGCGCAACCGGGTGAATTATGCGCCGGATTTCGAAGACGGCGGTCAGGATGTGGCCTACGCGCTGATGGTGCTGGCGCGGGAAGGCAATGCGGCGATTGGGGATCTGCGATACTATGTCGATGCCCGGGCAGATGCCTTTGCAACGCCTCTGGCGAAAGCCCAGATGGGTGCCGCACTGGCCTCTTACGGAGATCAGTCAAGAGCCGACCGGATGTTCCGGCTGGCATCAAAACATATTCTGAAGCCTGAGCGTTCCAAAGGCTGGCGGTCCGACTATGGCTCCCACCTGCGTGATGCCGCAGCGCTTCTGACACTGGCTGTGGATTCAGGCAGCCTGGTGGTCGATCAGGAAGCGCTGGTTCGTGCAGTGACCCTGGGCCCGGTTGCTAATCGCTCGACACAGGAAAACCTCTGGTCGCTGATGGCGGCCAATGCGCTGGCACAAGGGGTGTCGCAGGGCAGCTTTTCGCTGAATGGATCGCCGATGACGGGACCTTTGGTGAAGTCGTTCAGCGAGGCAGATCTGAACCGGGGCCAGATCCTGCGCAACGACGGCGACAAGCCGACAACGACCGTTGTAACGGTGTTTGGCATTCCCTCCGAACCCGAACCGGCGGGCGGTTCGGGCTACAAGATCGAGCGGGCCTACTACACGCTTGAGGGTACGCGGGTTGATCCCTCCTCCGTGGTGCAGAACACCCGGTTGGTTGCGGTGTTGAAAGTCACGCCATTCCGCAAGGCTGAAGCCCGGCTCATGATCAACGATCCGTTGCCTGCCGGGTTCGAAATCGACAATCCAAACCTGATTGCTGGGGGTGATATCCGGGCGCTGGACTGGTTGGCGCTGAACACGGATATCGAATATTCCGAGTTTCGCACCGACCGGTTCCTGACCGCAGTGAACTGGAGCGGCACCCAGCCGTTCTCGCTTGCCTATCTGGTGCGGGCGGTTTCGCCGGGACGGTTCCATCATCCGGCGGCGTCGGTCGAGGATATGTACCGTCCTGCCTTCCGGGCGCGGACTGATGCGGGAACGCTGGAGGTGGTTAAAAACTGATGCGGCGTTTGGGGATATTCACCGGCGCGTTTTGCCTGTTGGCCCTGATCGGTGGCGGTTTGGTGGAGCGCTGGATTCAAACCACCGAATTACCGGGAATTGCGCTTTCGGTATCCCCGACAGTTGAGGATCGTAACGGCGACTTACTGCGGGCCTTTACCATTGCCGATGGCCGCTGGCGCTTGCCGGTGGCGCTGGACGAGGTGGATCCGGGTTACATCGCCCAGCTGATCGCTTTTGAGGACAAACGCTACTACCACCATGGCGGGGGTGATGTTCGGGCAATGATCCGGGCGACAGTACAGGCCCTTTGGCGTGGTGAAATTGTCTCGGGCGGATCGACGCTGACAATGCAGGTTGCCCGGCTGCTGGAGCAGGGCGGCACCGGTTCGTGGCAGGGAAAACTGCGGCAAATGCGCGTGGCGCTGGCGCTGGAACGTCAGCTTGGCAAGGATGACATCCTGAACCTCTACCTGCTCCTCGCCCCTTATGGCGGTAATATCGAAGGGGTTCGGGCCGCTTCACTCACTTATTTCCGCAAAGAACCCCGCCGGCTGACCGATGCCGAAGCCGCTTTGCTGGTCGCGTTGCCACAATCACCGGAGCGCAGGCGACCTGATCGCCGGATCAAGGCCGCCCATGCAGCCCGCGAACGCGTGTTGAACCGTATGGTTGGAGCGCATGTTCTGGCGCCGGATGCGGCACAGGCCGCTTTGCGAGAAGAAATCCCGGCGCAACGCAACGCCTTTCCCAACCACGCCCCCCATCTTTCCGAGCGGGTCATTCTGACGGGTGCACCAGGTACAACCCACCGGCTGAGCCTCGATAGGACGGTGCAATCCGCTGTTGAGACTTTGGTGAAATCGTATGTTCTGCCGCGCCACGCCAGCCTGTCGGCGGCGGTTCTTATCGTCGATCATCGGACCGGCGAGATCGTCACATCGGTCGGAGCGCCGGATTATCTTGACCAGGCGCGCTCCGGTTTCCTCGACATGACCCTGGCGGTCCGCTCGCCGGGGTCGGCGCTGAAGCCGCTGATTTATGGGCTGGCGTTCGAATCCGGCAGGGCACATCCCGAAACCATAATAGACGACCGTCCCTCCCGCTTTGGCACCTACGCGCCGCAGAATTTTGACAATCAGTTCCGCGGTGAGGTCCGCATTCGCAAAGCCCTGCAGATGTCACTGAACATCCCTGCGGTTGCTTTGCTGCAGGAGGTTGGCCCGCCCCAACTGATTGCCCGGATACAACGGGCTGGCGCGGTACCGCGGCTTCCGACGGACGAGCCCCCCGGTCTGGCGATCGCTCTTGGCGGGCTTGGGATATCGCTCAAAGACATGGTCGCCATTTACGCCGCGATTGCCCGGGGCGGGGAGCCTGTGGAAATGACGTACAAGGTCAAGTCCGGCGTATCCGTGGCGCAACGCCAGCCGGTTCTCGGATCCCTTGCTGCGTGGTACGTGGCAGATATTCTGGCCGGCATGCCTCCGCCTGACAGCGCTTCGCGCAACGTGCTGGCCTATAAAACCGGCACGTCTTATGGTCATCGGGATGCCTGGGCCCTTGGTTTTGACGGGCGGCACACCATCGGTGTCTGGCTTGGGCGGCCGGACGGGGCAGCAATGCCGGGGGAGTTAGGCCGTGACCTTGCTGCACCGCTGTTGTTTGAAAGTTTCGCTTTGCTCAAACCCACGCCCGATCCGCTGCCAGTTGCGCCGGATGCTGCATTGACCGGAACAACCGCGCAATTGCCAACCCAGCTGCAACACTTCCGATCCGGTGGAGCCCTTACGTCCCGGCTGAACAACCCGAAAATCGCATTTCCGCCAGACGGAGCCCGGATTGATCTGGGTGAACCGGTTGGT
The DNA here is from genome assembly GCA_024227475.1 of Paracoccaceae bacterium. Lineage (GTDB taxonomy): Bacteria > Pseudomonadota > Alphaproteobacteria > Rhodobacterales > Rhodobacteraceae > Amylibacter. Next base: position 13,364 of record JAAEUI010000005.1, read on the forward strand.
GAGGATGCATTTCTTGCCCTGAAAGTCGCCAACGGCGCCCCGCCCTTTACCTGGCTCGCAAACGGACGCCCGGTGGAGGTCGCAAGCTTTGAGCGGCAAACAGTCTTTGTCCCGGATGGTCCCGGGCACCTGTCAATCTCGGTGATTGACGCGAAGGGCCAGTCGCAACAGGTTGAGGTGGTACTGGAATAGCCCGGTTACCCCAGCGGTTTGAAATTACCCAGATTTTCAGGGCCGCGATGTTCATAGTCAGAAGATCTACCGATGGCGCGAAACAACCCACAGAAGGTGAATTATGGGCTTTGCGCAGCTGATAAGGCACCGCTACCGGGGAGAATACTCTACGTGTGGAACATTTGCAGTGCTAACAAACTGTTAACTGGAAACCGGAAAGGGATTTGATGTGTCAAACGCCCACATAGCAATTCTGATCTTAATGGGTTTAGCTTTCATTGTCTGGGCCGTTCTGTGGTTCCGTGCACTTTTCAAACTGAAACGCATCGCGGACCAGCGCAGGCAAGAGGCAGGGCGGGGGTATTTTTCCGGCATGGGGGTTACTTTTTTAGTATTCGCCGAATTTCTGACAGCGCCGGAACACCGAAAAGACCGCAATCGGGTTGGGATCGCCACTGGTGCGGTTTTTGCAATTATCATCCTGCAGCTGGTTATGCTGCACTGAACGAATAGGGAATACATGGCCAAAATCTTTGATACACCGCTTTACCCTTACACGCGCTCGCCAGATCAGGAGGAGACCACGCCGGTGCGCCACCCGGTTGTTGTTATCGGGGCCGGGCCGGTTGGAATGGCGGCGGCCATCGATCTGGCGCAGCAGGATGTGCCGGTGGTTATTCTGGATGATGATGACAAAGTCAGCTTTGGTTCCCGCGCCATCAGTTTCGCCAAGCGACCGCTTGAAATACTTGACCGTCTGGGCTGCGGTCAGCCCATGGTCGACAAAGGTGAGATCTGGAATGTCGGCAAAGTATTCTTTGATAACCGCCGGATTTTCGAATTTAATTTATTGCCCGAAGACGGCCACAAGCGGCCCGCGTTCATCAATCTCCAGCAGTACTACCTGGAACAATACATGGTGGACCGGATTCGCGAACTGCAAGTCAAAGGTAAGCCGATTGAAATCCGCGGCAACAACAAAGTTGACGCCATCGGCAGCCACACGGATCACGTCACGCTGGAGATCGACACCCCGGACGGGCCCTATAACCTTGAAGCCGACTGGCTGATTGCCTGTGATGGCGCCGGATCACCGACCCGCCGGATGCTGGGGCTCGATTTTGCGGGCCGGGTTTTTGAGGATAACTTCCTGATTGTCGACACCATCATGGAGGCTGATTTCCCGACGGAACGCTGGTTCTGGTTCGACCCACCGTTCAACAGGGGCCAGTCTGCTCTGCTGCAAAAACAGCCGGACGACATGTGGCGGATTGATCTGCAACTGGGCTGGGATATCGACAAGGAAGAAGAGCAAAAACCGGAAAACGTTATTCCAAGGCTCAGGACTATGCTGGGCGATGATGTGAAATTCGAACTTGAGTGGGTGGCGATCTACACTTTCCAATGCCGCCGGATGGAGAAATTCCGCCATGGTCGGGTGTTGTTTGCCGGCGACGCGGCACATCAGGTTTCGCCCTTTGGCGCACGAGGTGCGAATGCGGGCCTGCAGGATACCGACAATCTGATCTGGAAGCTTAAGCTGGTGATCGACGGAACTGCGCCAGACAGCCTGCTGGACAGTTACGATGTCGAACGGGTTTATGGTGCGGATGAGAATATCAAGAATTCCTCTCGCTCGACCGATTTCATCACCCCGAAATCGAAAATGGACCGGACTTTCCGCGATGCAGTGCTGGAACTTGCGGAAACCAATGAATTTGCCCGCCCGATGGTCAACTCAGGGCGCCTGTCTGTGCCCTGCACCTATGACGGATCGTGTCTGAACGGACATGACGAACCTGATCTGCCCGAGCACACCCGGGTTGGCGGACCGCTGGTTGATGCGCCCGTCGGTAAAGACTGGCTGACGGACTTGACCGGCAACCGGTTCCAGATCCTTGCCATCAACTCGGAGGTTGAACCGGTGGAGGTCAACGGAGTGTCGGCAGATGTGCTGAAGGTCAGTACCGCAGACGCGCCCCTTGTTGGCGAACGGTATCTTGGAGGAGCTGACGCGGCGGTTTATCTGTTGCGGCCCGATCAGATCGTGGCGGCCCGCTGGAAAGAAGCAAAACCTGCCGACATAGAAGCGGCAATGAACACGGCGATGGGAGGCTGATATGGCGGAACTAAAAACAACACCGAATATCGCATATGCTGATGATTTCTATGCCGATCTTCTGGCGGTGCACGAGGGGTTGAGCGAGAAAGAAAGCGAGGCGCTGAACGCGCGGTTGATCCTGATTCTGAGCAATCATATCGGAGATCGGGAAGCCTTGGGCGGAGCGTTGGCTTTGGCGGCAACACCAAAATAACGGGTCAGAAAAACCGGTTCCGGTCTTCGTTGACTCGTTTTCGACCGGAGGCGGTTACTTCCCATGCCGAGTTACCGGCAAGTACAATTGCCGATAAACTGTAACCCCAGGCCGCCCCGGTATCTATGTTGATGCGGTTGCCATAATGGGTGACTTTGTCGACGGGTGTATGGCCGTGAATGATCAGTTTTTCGTGCGGTTCGGTCCAGTTGTGAAACGGCGCACGAATCCAAAGCAGATCGTCTTCTGTCTGTTCCGCCAATGGGCGGTCTGGTAAAATACCAGCATGGCAGAAGAAATGGGATGAGGTTTCAAAACTGAGCGGGAGGTGTTTGAGAAACCTGAAATGCTCGGGTGGAACCGCCGCGACTGCTTCGTGATGCAGAACCGACATGGGTTTGTCGCCCCCGTAGTGAACACCGTATGAGGCCAGCGTTTCCCGGCCCCCCATACTGGGATGAAGCCAAGTATAGTCAGAGCGAAGCACCGGGTCCTTCTTTTGCGCGTCTTCCAGAAAATCAGTGAACAGCCGGTCATGGTTGCCCTTCACTACGACCCAGGGCTGGCCATTTTTTATCCCGTGAAGCAAAAACTCAACGACCCCTTTACTGTCTTGGCGGCGATCCACCAGATCACCGACATGGACAATGCTGTGGTCCGAGACCTTGAACTCGGCGATGTCCATTTCAATAAAGCGATGCACAGCCCTGAGCTGGTTTAAATCGCCATGGATATCGCCGATTGCATAAACAGCACTGGTCATTAATGGGCCTGACACCTGTTCGAACTTCTTGTCAGCATTCACTGTGCATGTAACCCCTTCTGCCATGCAACAGCTTTCTGATTTTAAACCGCTTTTGCCCGATGGAAAAACCGAAGGCGGCAGCCCCGGCGGACCTGCCATCGATTCGGGCTGAGGTGCGCGGGTTACAGAAACTTCCCCATCGCCACGGCGGTGTCGGCCATCCGATTGGAAAACCCCCATTCGTTGTCATACCAGATCATGACCCGTCCCATGCGGTTGTTCTGCACCTGGGTCTGATCAAGCGCGACGATGGCAGAATGCGGGTTGTGGTTCATGTCGATGGAGACAAGCGGCTGGTCTTCGGTTGTGAGGATACCCTTCATCCGGCCTTTCGCTGCCTCTGTGAGTGCCGTGTTGACAGATTGAACCGTTATCGGCTGTGCAGCGTTGAATTTGAAATCGACGCAGGACACGTTCGGTGTCGGGACCCGGATTGCAACGCCATCCAGCCTGCCTTCCAGTTCCGGAAGGACCTTCGCAACAGCCTTGGCGGCACCGGTGGTTGTCGGAACCATGGAAACCGCAGCGGCACGGCCACGCGCGAATTTTCGGTTGCCGCGGTCCAGTGTCGGCTGACTGCCGGTATAGGAGTGGATGGTGGTAAGCAGGCCCTCGGTGATTTCAAAGCGGTCATTTAGAGTTTTTGCAACAGGTGACAGGCAATTGGTGGTGCAAGAAGCGTTGGAGACGACAACGTCGCCAGAGGTCAGAGCGTCCTGGTTTACGCCGAAAACAATGGTTTTGTCGGCACCTTTGGCAGGCGCAGATACCAGCACCCGGCGGCTGCCGTTTTGCAGGTATAAATCTGCCTTGTCGCGGTCTTTGAAAAAGCCTGTGCATTCCAGGGCGATGTCAACGTTGCCCCAATCCAGTGCACTGGGATCCCGATTTGCGGAAAAGGGGATTTGGCCGGTGCCAACGTCAATGGAGCTTTCAGTTACAGAAACCTCACCGTCGTAGCGTCCGTGAACACTGTCAAAGCGAAACAAATAGGCGGCATTGTCCAGCGGTGTCAGATCGTTGATTGCAACAACCTCAATATCTTTACGCCCGCTTTCGATGATTGCTCTGAGTATGTTTCGCCCAATCCGGCCAAAACCGTTAATTCCAACCCGAACCGGCATCGCGCTGCCCCTCTAAATGATCCAAAACACCAGCGCTATGAAACCCAGAATTGCCACAAGACACAACCATGTTCGGTTCAGGATGGCGATGGAATCCTCGACATCTGCCGGTCTGAGGTCGCGTTTACCATGTGAATTGATAAATGGGTCTTCGGTCATTTTGCCCTCGTAACTGCGCGGGCCTGACAGGGCGACGCCCAGGACACCCGCCATGGCTGCTTCCGGCCAGCCGGCATTGGGCGAGCGGTGCAGGTCCGCATCCGTGCGCGCGGTTTCAAGCGCTTCGCGGTCCAGCGTAGCCAGACACAGCAAAGCGGCGGTAATTCGGGCCGGAATCCAGTTCAGCAAATCATCAAATTTTGCAGATCCAAATCCGAATTCTGCATATTCTTCGGTTTTGTATCCGACCATACTGTCAGCTGTATTCACCATTTTGTAGAGCAGGATTCCAGGCAAACCCAGCAACAGAAACCAGAATGCCGGGGCGACTACCCCATCTGAGAAATTCTCTGCAGCGCTTTCGATAGCTGACCTTGCCACGCCGGTTTCATCCAGTTGCTTGCTGTCGCGTCCGACGATCATGGAGACAGACTCGCGCCCGGCGGTGAGGCCGGTTCTAAGGGCAGAGGCGACATCCTCGACATGTTGTATCAGGCTGCGATGGGCAAGCAAAACGGCAGCAAGAAGAATTTCGACGAAATCGAAATACGGCACCCATTGAATCGCCACACCGATCAAAACCGCTGCAATCGACAATATGACGATGGCAGCTATTCCTTTTGCCTGTCGCATCTCGCCTTTGTTCAATGTCTCGTCAAACCAGTTGACCACGCGGCCCATAAGCGTGGCCGGGTGCGGGACGCGGGACCACAGCCAGTCCGGCTCGCCGAAAACAGCGTCCAGAATAAGTGCGACCAAAAGCATGGAGACAAAAGACATCTAAAGTTCCTTTACCGCTGATTCCAACCGGCACCAGCCATCTTCGTTTCCCGGCAGGCCAAGGCGCAGCAGGCCCTCCGAATATGGGAAAACCCTGCTCCAGATGTGCCGTTTTGCCAGCATATCCTGCACTCTTTTTGCTTCTCCAACCTCGTAAAGGCGGAACAATGATGTTCCACCCGAAAGCTGTGCTCTGCTGCCGCACACAATTTTATCCAGTTTTGCGGCATCTTGCGTCAGACGTTGCCGGGTATTTGTGGCCCAATTATGGTCGGACAGCGCAGATGTTCCGACATATTGCGCCGGACCCGATACCGCCCAGGGACCGAGCATATTGGCCAGTCTTGCAATTGTGTCAGGCCGCGCGATGGCAAAGCCAAGCCGCAAACCTGCAAGTCCCCAGAATTTTCCAAGACCCTTCAACACAATAACCCCCTTTTTTTCAGTAAGATGGATAAGACTATTTTCAGGGCAAACATCGCAAAAACTCTCGTCGATGATGGTCAGGACGCGGTGTCTTTTCTTGATGTCTTCGCTGTCAAACAGACGCCCGTCCGGGTTGTTCGGGTGAACGTAGACGTTTGCTGAGCCAGAGCTTTCAGGAACCCACCCGTGCGACCGGAATGCGGCCTCGTGCTCGTTATACGTCGGATTACTGATCCCAACCGTTGCCGGACCAGCCAGCCTCGGAAGCTGGGAAATAAGCGCAGACACGCCGGACGCTGCGAGTATACCGGCGCTGTCAGGCGCCTGCCAGAATTTGCGCGCGGCGATCAGAAGTTCTTGTTGCCCAGCAGAGTCGGGCAGGGCCGCCCAGGTGTTGCCCGGAATGTCCGGGAGCGGATAGGGCACCGGATTGATGCCAGTAGATAAATCGAGCCATTCACCCCGGGCCCCGCCAAAGCCCTCGACCGCAGCGTCCAGCCCGCCGCCATGATCACGCTGTGCTCGGGACATTGGTCAGATACCCTTGTTTGGCAGGGTCGGAATACGTGACACGAAATGGCCTTTGATAGCCAGTGGCCATTGTTTGAAGGGAACCTGCCCGTTTTCACTTTCAGCATGAAGCCGCGCGTATTCAGCAATACCTGTTGCAGCTTCCGCTTCTGGCGCAAACCGGCCCAGAACATAGGTCAGTTTGCCCTCAGACTGAATGGCGACGTTGCAGCCATGAGAACAGCCCATCAGGCAGGCGTGGCGGCGGGTTTCGACGCCAGCCACCGATTCTGCCGCGCTTTCAACCATTGCAGCCAGCAATTCGCCGTCGGTCTGTGAAGCTTCATAGGGGTTCCAGCCATCGCGTTTGCAAGTGTCGCAGATTGTTATCAGTGTGGTCACTAATTTACTCCTAGAGAGTTTCCCGTTCTACTCGAAACACAAGTGACACGGGAAGCGGCCGCGTTATCTGTTTCAAGAGCCGGCATTGTAGACATCAACCTGCCTCAAGCTGATGCAATAATGCCTTAAGCCGGTTTCCGCCTGTTTCACCATCATTTGCGGCTGAACTCAATTGTTAACCTTTCTACAAATGCAAAATTATCTATTTGTTAATGATTTTTGATCAAATGATTAATGGGGGCAGGTAGAGGAAGTCCATGCGCATTCTCGTCGTAGAAGCGGATCATGAACTTGGTCGGCTTTGGTGCAATCATCTGGACAGGCAAGGCGGTAAGACAGAGTTGGTCACCAACGAGTCGGACGCCCTGGCCGCTTTGCGTTTTCGCAGTTTTGAAGTGCTTGTCCTGGATCTGATGTTGCCGGGCACCAGCGTGCTGGGGATTGCGGATTTTGCAAGCTATCGCCAACCGGAAATCGCCATCATTGTTGTAACGGCCAACAGTTTTTTCTCGGATGGATCAATTTTCAAATTGGTGCCAAATGCCCGTGGATTATTGCATGCACCGGTTTTGCCGGAAGATCTGGCAGCGTTGGTCGACTATTACGGGCGCCATGCGATGCAGTTATAGCGTTTCGGGGAAAGCTGCGGGTTGATCAACCGGGCTTCGAGCCAGTCCATCGCCTCATACAAGGCCGCCACGGTCTCGTCATCGGCTGTTTGCACGGTTGCGAAACCTGATTTGAAAACGCCGTTGTAAACGTGCTGTGAATTCGCGGGTTTTCCTCTTTTATGGTATCGCACATCTTCGTTGGGCAATGCTCGGGCTGCGACGGTAATGCGACGCATGCTGACGTGATCAGGATTGCGTCGGGGCAAAAGCGATTCTATAGAGGCATTGTGACGATGCCCCGTCAGGGGCCGGAAAGGTGTTTTGCAAAGGCTGACCCAAACAGGGGGCACGGAGCAAAATCGTCAGGAAAAGTGCGGTTACCTTTCCGCCTGTTTTGGGATGTGGAAAGGGAATGCAATGCGGTTCACAGCAGTTCTGATGATTTTACTGGCAACAACTGGTCAGGCTTTTGCGCATGGTGGTCATTGGGCCGACCTGGCGGGGCATGACCATTGGCTGGCCGCAGGCGCGTTGGCTGCAGCGGCGGCGCTTGCAGCCTGGGCCGCCTTGCAGGGCAAAGGGGAAAAGGAACCCTCAGAGCCCGAAGCCGAGGGCGCGGAACCCGTAAGTCAGGAGACCTGAAATGGTAAAAATCGGGGTGATGATCTGTGGCCATGGATCTCGTTCGCAGGATGCTGTGGATGAATTCGCGGTGCTGGCGGAAAAACTGCCTGCATATCTGCCACCGGACTGGGCGGTGGACTACGGCTATCTTGAATTTGCTAATCCGGTGATCCGGCTGGGCCTCGACAACCTGCGCGAAAAGGGCTGTGATCGGATACTGGCAGTACCCGGAATGCTGTTTGCCGCGATGCACACCAAGAACGATATCCCAACCGTTCTGAACACCTATGCGGCCAAACATGGGATCGAGGTTACCTACAGCCGCGAACTGGGCGTTGATCCCAAGATGATCGCCGCTGCCGGGGCACGGGTGCGGGCAGCGGTTGATCAGGCCAATACGGACCACGGCGACCTGCCGCTGCATGACACGGCACTGGTGGTTATCGGGCGTGGGGCTTCAGACCCGGACGCCAACGCCAACGTCAGCAAAATCGCCCGGATACTTTGGGAGGGCATGGGCTTTGGCTGGTGTGAGGTGGGCTACTCCGGCGTCACTTTCCCGCTGGTCGAGCCAACCCTCGATCACGTCGCAAAGCTTGGCTACAAGCGCGTGATCGTCTTCCCCTATTTCCTGTTTACCGGCATTCTGATTGACCGGATTTATGGTTTCACCGATAAGTGCGCCGATAAATACCCGGAAATTCAGTTTGTGAAAGCAGGGTATCTGAACGACCACCCGAATGTTCTGGAAACCTTTGCCGAGCGCATCACCGAGCAGATGGGTGAGGTGCCGCCCCCGAACTGTGCGATGTGCAAATACCGCACCCAGGTTCTGGCGGTTGAGGGCGAGGCCGTACGCCATGTTACCCCCGCCGCACGGGCCGCCGAAAATGGGGCCGGCAACCCGGTTTTGAGCGACGTGCCGCCGCCGACCTGTGTGATGTGTAAATACCGCACGCAGGTGCTGGGGTTTGAGGCTGAGGTTGGCGCAGTACAGGAAAGCCACCATCACCACGTTGAAGGGCAGGGGGCAGCCGCGCCGGGCGCGACGATAGAAACCTGCGATCTGTGTGATGACTGGTGCACCGGTGCGTGCCGGTTGGATATGGATCACCACCCCCATCACGGCCATGACCATGACCACGGGCATCACCACCACCATGACCATGATCACCACCACCATCACCATCCGGAATACCCCCAGGCAAAACACCCGCTGGGGCCGGAAAGTGCCCGCAAACACAGACACTGAGGGTTGATGCTACAGATGCGCCCTTACGAAAAAGATCCCAAGGCGATTTATGCCCAGAGCTTTGCCTCGGTGCGCGAAGAAGCGCGGCTGGATCGCTTCGGGCCGGGGATGCAGCGGCTCGCGATCCGGCTGATCCATGCTTGTGGCATGGTTGAAGTGGCTGACCGGCTGGCGTTTTCTGAAAATGCCTATGACGCCGGCGCGGCTGCGCTGGCGGTCGGCGCGCCGATCCTTTGTGACTGCGAAATGGCCGGGGCGGGGATCATCCGGCGTTATCTTCCTGCGGGCAACGAGGTGATCTGCACGCTCAACGAAAAGGGCGTGCCGGAGCTGGCGCATTCGATTGGCAATACCCGCTCGGCGGCGGCGGTGGAACTGTGGCAACCGCATCTTGAAGGGGCAGTTGTGGCCATCGGTAACGCCCCGACGGCGCTGTTTCATTTGCTTGAACTCTTGGATCAGGGCTGGCCGAAACCGGCCTGCATCCTCGGCTTCCCGGTCGGGTTTGTCGGTGCTGCCGAAAGCAAAGCGGAACTGGCCGCCAATCCACGCGGCTGTCAATTCGTCGCCCTGCGAGGACGTCGCGGTGGCTCCGCGATCGCATCAGCGGCGGTGAACGCATTGGCAGCGGGATTGCCGGAGGAAAGCGCATGACCCAACCCTGGCTCCATATCGTAGGCATCGGTGAAGACGGTGTTGACGGGCTGACCCCAACGGCCCGCGCGGTGGTTGAAGCTGCCGAGGTTATCGTTGGTGGTGACCGGCATCTGTCCTTGTCGGAAAATGTCTCCGCCGAGCGGGTGGCATGGCCGTCGCCGTTTGACGCGCTGATTGGGAACCTGACCAGTTTCAAGGGTAAACGTGTGGTCGTATTGGCCACCGGCGATCCGCTCTGGTATTCCGTCGGGGCACGGATCGGTCGGACCATCCCGCCGGGCGAAATCACCTACCATCCGCAACTCAGTGCGTTCCAGTTGGCTGCCGCCCGCATGGGCTGGTCGATGGCAGATCTGGAAACGCTGACGGTGCATGGCCGTCCGGTTGAGCAGATGATTGCTTTCATCCAGCCCGACCAGCGGCTGCTGATCCTGACGACCGGCGAGGAAACCCCGGGGCAGATTGCGAAATTCCTGGCTGAACGCGGGTTTGGCAAAAGCCGGATGACGGTTCTGGCAGCCATGGGAGGCGACAGCGAAGAACGGTTTGACGGCACGGCTGAAAGCTGGAACCACGCAGTGCCTGCATTCAATACACTGGCCGTGGAATGTGTTGCTGCGCCCGATGCCGCGTTGCTGCCCCGCGTGCCGGGGTTGGCGGATGATCTGTTCCAGCACGACGGCACTATGACCAAGCAGGAGGTCCGCGCGGCGACACTGGCCAAGCTGATGCCGATGCGCGGGGCGTTGTTATGGGACGTGGGCTGTGGCTGTGGTTCTGTGGCCGTCGAGTGGATGCGGGCGGCACGGTTTTCCCGTGCCATAGGCATTGAACCGCGCGCTGACCGGCGAGTGTTTGCGGCGCAGAACGCGGCGGCTCTTGGAGCACCAAAACTTGAATTGATCGACGGCACCGTTCCTGAGGCGCTGACCGGTCTGGAAGCACCGGACGCGATATTCATCGGCGGCGGGCTGTCGCGGCAGACGTTTGATCATTGCTGGGCTGCGTTGCGCCCCTTGGGGCGGCTGGTGTGTAATGCGGTGACGCTGGAAAGCGAAGCCCTGCTGATGGCGCTGCACAAGGAACATGGCGGGCAGCTGGTGAAACTGTCGGTCAACCGGGCCGAACCGGTGGGCGGTTTAACGGGGTGGAAGCCCCTGATACCAGTAACGCAGTGGAGCCTGGTGAAACGATGAGCGGCAAGCTTTATGGCATCGGCCTTGGCCCCGGTGATCCGGAACTGATGACGCTGAAGGCGGCGCGGCTGATCGCCGGTGCTGACGTGATCGCCTATCCCAGCCTTGAAGGTGGCGGCAGTTTTGCGCGGTCAATTGCGGCACAACAAATCAGTGAAAACTCCGAAGAAATCTCCATCACTATCCCCATGACTGTGAAACGCGGCCCCGCACAAGCCGCCTACGATGAAGGGGCCGCCCTGATCGCCACGCGACTTGATGCTGGCAAAACGGTGGTTGTGCTCTGCGAAGGTGATCCGTTCTTTTACGGCTCTTTCATGTACCTGTTTTCGCGCCTGTCTGAGCGATTTGAAACCGAAGTTGTGCCGGGCGTGACTTCCGTGTCCGCCTGTGCCGCGGCGCTGCAGCAGCCGCTGACCGCACGCAATGAAATCCTGACGATTATTCCTGGTCCGATGAATGAGCCGGAAATGGAAGCCCGGATTGAAGGCGCCGAAGCGGTAGCAATCGTGAAAGTCGGTCGCCACTTGCCGAAAATCCGCCGGGTTCTGGGCAGGCTGGGGCTGGAGGCCAGTGCCGGTTATGTCGAACGCGCCAGCCTGCCAAACCAACGGGCGCTGCCGCTGGCGGAAGCCCCCGAAACCGCCCCGTATTTTTCAATGATCCTGATCACAAGAGGCCAAGACCCATGGCTGTAACTCCCGTTGTTCTGTGCCTGTCGAAAACCGGCGAGGCAACCGCCGCCCGCGTGGCGGACATCCTGCAGGCACCGGTACATGGCCGCAAAGACCGTGTTACCCGGGCCGATGCGTTTTTTGACAACGCACTGGAGCATACCCGCACGCTGTTTGCATCTGGCACGCCGATTGTTGGCATCTGCGCCGCGGGCATTTTGATCCGCGCCGTCGCTCCGTTGCTGGCCGATAAAAGAGCCGAGCCGCCGGTGGTGTCGGTGCCAGATGACGGCTCAACTGTGATCCCGCTTTTGGGCGGACACCGGGGCGCAAACCAGCTGGCGAAACAGATTGCTGAGGGGCTGCAGGCTCATTCGGCGGTTACGACCTCTGGTGATGTGGCAATGGGTGTTGCGCTGGATGAACCGCCTTCCGGGTATCGACTGGCGAATCCGGAAGATGCAAAAGGTGTGATGGTAGCGCTGCTCGGTGGTGCAGGGGTTTTGGTTCAGGGCGAAAACATCTTTAACACAGACAGCGACCCAACAGGTGGGGTGAAGCTTGAGGTTTCTGAGGCGCCCGTCAAAACCGGGTCGGAAACGCTGGCGTATCACCCGCAGAAATACGCGCTTGGGCTGGGCTGCTCGCGAAACTGTGATCCGGCTGAAATGTGGGATCTGGTTGAGGATATCCTGCAGGAAACCAAAATAGCGCCGCATGCCATTGCCGCAGTTGCCTCACTTGATCTCAAGGCTGATGAACCGGCGATGATCGAAACTGCACAGCGACTCGGAGTGCCGTTCCGGGTGTTTTCGGCGGCGGAGCTGGAGGCGGAGGTCCCGCGTCTGGCAAACCCCTCTAACGTGGTTTTTGCAGAAGTGGGCTGCCACGGCGTATCAGAAGGCGCGGCGCTGGCGATGGCCGGGAGTACGGCTGATCTGGTCATCCCGAAACAGAAAACCGCCAATGCCACCTGCGCAGTCGCACGCACCCAAGAGCCGATCACCGAAATACGCGGACGCTCTCGCGGCAAGCTGTCGATTATCGGTATTGGTCCTGGCCAGCATTCCTGGCGCACGCCGGAAGCCTCGGCACTGGTTGCAGAGGCGGAGGAGCTGGTGGGTTACGGGCTGTATATCGACCTGCTAGGAGCATTGGCGCACGGCAAAGAGCGTTCCGATTTTCCTCTGGGTGGAGAAGAGGATCGGTGCCGTTATGCGCTGGAGCAAGCCGGTAAAGGAAAAAACGTGGCGCTGATCTGCTCAGGTGATGCCGGCATCTATGCCATGGGCGCGCTGGTTTTTGAGCTGTTGGATCGTGGCCCGGATCAGATGGGTGTAAGCGATGCGGCGCGGCGGGTTGAGGTGGTTTCCACCCCCGGCGTTTCCGCCCTTCAGGGCGCGGCAGCGCGGGCCGGTGCGCCCTTAGGTCACGACTTCTGCGCAATCTCGCTGTCAGATCTGCTGACTCCGCGCGAGGACATCATCAAACGCGTGCGCGCCGCGGCTGAGGGCGATTTTGTGATCGCGTTCTACAACCCGGTCTCGATGCGCCGCCGCACCCTGCTGGCAGAAGCGCGCGATATTCTCCTGCAGCATCGCCCTGGTAATACCCCGGTTATGCTGGCGTCATCGCTGGGCAGACCCGAAGAACATGTGCGATACCGTGCTCTGAAAGACCTGCAGGTGGACGAGGTTGACATGCTGACGGTGGTTCTTGTCGGTTCGTCCCACTCAAAGCTGGCGCAGCTGGGTGAGGGCCCGCGCATGTACACACCACGCGGTTACGCCCGTAAGATAGACGGAGATTTGGCGATATGAACGAATTGCTTTTGGAATTTGCCGGCCGCATGGCGGATGCTGGCGCAACCCAACTGCCGGAATCCTATCGCCAGATGGTGGTGAACGCGCAGTTTTTCCTCAAAACCCGGATGACAAGCTGCGAGGTTGGCAAGAATCTGGACAAGGTAACGGATTTCACTCTCAACCTGAAAAAGGGGCGGATCACCTTCGGTTTCGAGGACCGTCCGGATGTAACTGCGGACGCCCAAGTGGCGGGCACTTACTCCAAAGACGGGTCCTATATGTGGGGCTGGGGGCATCCGTCGATCCCAGAAGATCTGCAGGCGGCGGCCTGGGCGGTTCAGCAATTTGGCGACCGTCAGGAAATCGAGGAGCTGCTGACGAGGGGTGGTGAAACGGATCAGCAACAACTTGACGAATATATGGCAATTGCTGCCTATATCTCCAACGCCGACGGGGTGTTCATGGGTAGCCACGGCGAGGGTGGGCAGGCTTGTATCTGCTATTACCTCAACAACCAATTGCGCGAGGTGCTGGGGAAATGACGGTTTATTTCATCGGCGCAGGGCCGGGCGATCCTGATCTGATCACCGTCAAAGGCAGAGCCATCATCGAGCGTTGTCCGGTCTGTCTGTTTGCCGGGTCGCTGGTGCCCGAAGCGGTGGTGGCCTGCGCGCCGGATGGGGCAATTGTCAAAGATACCGCGGCGATGACGCTTGATGACACCCATGCCGAAATCGTGGCCGCGCACGGGCGTGGCGAAGATGTGGCGCGTGTGCATTCCGGCGACCCGTCGCTTTATGGTGCGATTGCCGAGCAAATCCGGCGGCTGCGTGCCGAAGGCATCCCTTATGAAATCGTTCCCGGCGTTCCTGCTTACGCAGCCGCTGCGGCGGCTATCGGGCAGGAACTGACCATTCCTGAAATTGCGCAATCCATCGTTCTGACCCGCATGTCGATGCAGTCAACCGGAATGCCGGACGGCGAAACACTGGACAATTTTGGACGTACCGGTGCAACGCTGGCGATCCATCTGGCGGTGCGCAACATGCGCGAGATCGAACGCCAACTGGTACCGCATTACGGCGAGAACTGTCCGGTTGTTGTTGCCTATCGCGTCGGCTGGCCGGATCAGATGATTATCCGTGGTACGCTCGGCAGTATCCGGATGAAAGTGCGCAAGGAAAAGATCACCCGCACGGCGCTGATAATGGTGGGTCCGGCACTGGCCGAAGCGCAGGAATTTGTCGACTCGGCACTTTATGATCCCGCAAAACCACACGTTTTGCGCCCGGTCACCGGGGTTGATCTGGTGGAAGACCACAATACTTAGAGCGCTTTCCCTTTATTCTGAAACAGATTCAGGCACCGCGCCGGTTTTGATTTCGGGCTCGGCGTGGCCGGAGCACCGCTGTTGTTGGGAGTTTCCGTAATCTCCGCTTTGGCGAATCCAGTTATCCACACACCTTGTGGACGGAATAATGCCATAATTTTAGCCTATTACCTTGACCACGCCCCTGATTCGGGGTCCCATGGAGCGGTTTCGTTACAATTTGACTGACTTTGTTTGAAACTGCTCGAATGAGTATTTGGTATCGCCGCGTTTGGGTTCCCCTGAGAATCGATTTGCCAAACTGCGGGAGTGTTCGGGAGGACGGGAAATGGACACACACATGTCCAAGGAAGTACTGGAAGGGCTGCGACGCGCCAAAGCCCAGTCATTGCACCGCAAAGACCGGTTACGGGTCGTTGTGGGGGAAGAGTATTATCCGGTTCTACGATCCTGGGATGGCGGCTTTTCGCTTGATATTGAAGACGCTCCTCACTTGCGAGGCACGGTTGAATTTTGTGACGGAACCCGCGAGCTCTATGAATGCCTGATTGTCTGTTCCGCTCAGGAAGGCAACGAGATGGTCTATGAGTACAAACGCGTGACCCCGGCCGTTGATCAACATCCGGTTGATTTTGAAATTGCGGATGATGCGCCGGTTGCCTATCTGGGAAAAAGCGACTGACTTAAGCCTCTAGTGTGTTTCCGGTTTAAACTGAAGCAGATTGAGCCTGAAACGCCACTCTAAGTATCTGGCGTCGTAGCACTTCTGGTTTCATATCACCCCCGCAAATAGGCAACGATTTCGTCTACCGAATTCCGCAATCCATCTACAAAGCTGGCAAACGGGTCCAGTACGGCCGCCGCTGCGGGAACAATTTCCACAATTTGTGGGCGGTAGAGATATAAAACGGCCAGAAGCGCAACCAGGAACAGCGTCCAGATAAAGGCCCTTCTGAACCCTCCGGAATCAGCAGTTTTTTCTTCCTCGCCCACAGTCTCCAGGCTGCGGTTGGGTTGCGCGCCTTCGCTCCGCAGGGTCGAGTCGAGCTCATCTACATCCGGTAACAGCTCTTTTCGAGAGGCCGCCGGCCCGGGGCGCTCCGTGGGGTCGCTTGTCTTTGAACGTCTTGGGCGGCTTGGCAGTTCGACTGGTTCGCTCGGGGCGTCCTCAGCAATGTCCGAAAGCTCTTCGGCGTCTCTTTCCAGCGCCTCGCGAACGCTGGTAACAGGGCGAGCCCTGACCTGCTGGTTTGCGCTCGGGCGCGGGCGTAACGCGCCCAGTGCCGCGGCGGCAGGGATTGCCGAGCCGACGGCGGGTTCCTCCGGTTCGTCGTCTCCGAAATCGTCCACTTCGCCGGATTCATCCTCAAAACCCTCATCGGCGTCTTCATCAAGCCAGTCAGAGTCCGCACGATACGCTCGGCGCGGTTCTTCCGCTTCTGAATCGTCAACCTCGGGATCGCCATCGTCGTCAAGGCCGCTTTCGGGATCGGCGTAGATGTCCACTTCCGGGGCGGCTTCCAAAGGGTTGGCCTGTGGTTTGACTTCGCTGACATCCTCCTCAGGGTCGTCAGTTGGCAGAACCGCCTCATATTCCGGTTCGTCTTCGGCGGGGCTGTCGGCGGCCTCCTGAATTTCAGACAGTTGACTGCGGATTGCAGCCAGATCGCCGAGCGGATCAAATTCTTCGTCAGCCTCAGATTCAATATATTCCTCAGCCTCAGCCTCTGGGCTGTCAGAGAGCGCATCCAGGAACGCCGAAAGGTCCTCCGGCTCATCCTCGGCTTCCTCTTCAACATCGGCAGCGTTTGTGCTGCTATCAAGTGCCTCTGGTACCGCCTCATCAGGCTTGGCGCGTGCCGATGAAAATGCCGCCTCGCTTCGTAATACCTCCAGCACCTCTTCTTCTGGCGTCATTGCCCCGACCAGTATTTCGCCTGGGTCGTCGTCGTAATCGTCGTTGTCCAGTTGCTCTTCCTGGCCTTCTGTGTCCTCTTTCGTTTGGGTTGAGCGGAATTCCGCGTCCCCGACACCATCCAGATCGTCGAAAATTTCAGTTGCTTCCGGCTCAAAGGAGTCGGGCGCCAATTCACGCTTTTCCGCTTCCGGTTCCCGGTCGGGCAGCATCTGTATCGAATCCTGAAACCAAACGTGTTCGCAGTTAGCACATTGAACTTCGCAACCGGCATCGGGAATCGCACTGTTGTCGACTTCGTACTGCGCGACGCATCTTGGGCATACCAAACGCATGTGACCCTCGCTGACCTCTATGCCGCTCGCCCCCCAGCGAATCAGCTTTTCTTTAGTTTTAGCGACGCAAGGCCATCATTCCAAGTATCTGTTCTATTTTGTAAAGATTGCATATAAGGCAGCGTTGCGCAAAAATCTCACCAGGCAAGAATCGGAGCATTCGGTGATCGAGCTAAAAAACGCTGCATTTTCCTATGGCGGCGCGGATATTCTTACGGAAATGAACCTGCGATTATCGCCAGGGTCGTTTCACTTTCTGACCGGGCCATCAGGCACTGGAAAGACAACCTTGCTGAAATTGTGTTACCATGCATTGCTGCCCAGCTCGGGTGTGGTGCGGATGTTCGAACAAGATGTTCGCGCGATGAGCCGGGACGACGTTGCCAAGCTCAGAAGGCGTATTGGCGTTGTGCATCAGGACTGCCAGTTTCTGGATCACCTGAGCGTTGCTGAAAACGTGCTGATGCCGCTGCAGGTATCTGGCCGCGAAGATGAGATGGCGAGCAGCAACCTGATGGAATTGCTTGGGTGGGTCGGTATGGCTGACCATGCCGAAGCCAAGCCCCCTGAACTGTCTGGTGGTGAACGCCAAAGGGCAGCGTTGGCCCGGGCGCTGATCATGTCGCCGGACCTGATCCTTGCCGACGAGCCAACCGGCAACGCCGCCTGGGAAATGGGCCAGAGGTTGCTGTCCCTGCTGGTGGTATTGAACAAAATGGGCAAAACGATTCTGATCGCCACCCACGATCTGAACCTGATCCGCACTGCAAAAGCACAGGTCTCCGCGCGGGTGTTGCGGATCCAAGATCACCGCCTGCAATTGGCAGGAGCTGATCTGTAATGGGCAAACTGACTGGAATAATCGAAGATATCCGTGGTGACCGCAAATCGGACCGGGTGGTTCCCCCCAGCGGTTTCACCACCCGGTTGACCGCATTTACTGCTGCGGCTATGGCGTTTCTTGCGGTCTTTGCACTGGCTCTGTCGTTGGCGGCAGGCCGTCTGGCTGACCGCTGGGACGCAGAGCTGGCAAGAACCTCCACCGTACGGATTTCAGCACCAGAGGGGCAAATGGCAGCCCAGTCCGAAGCGGTTTTGAATGTGTTGCGGACCACGCCCGGCGTCGAAACGGCGCGGGTGATGAGCGATGAAGAGCAGCGCAAATTGCTTGAGCCGTGGTTTGGCCCCGATCTGTCGTTGGACAGCTTGCCGATCCCGCGTCTTATCGAAGTGATCGAAACCGGCGTCGGCCCGGATGTGGAAGGTCTGCGGTTGCGACTCTCTGCCGAGGCCCCAGGTGCGGTGCTTGACGATCACACACGCTGGCGCCGGCCGCTGGTAACCGCGGCTTCGCGCCTTCGGCTGATGGCGCTGCTGGCAATTGCTCTGATAGCAACCTCAACAGCGGCAATGATCACCCTGGCGGCGCAATCGGCTCTGGCTGCGAATGGCCAGGTCATTCAGGTGCTGCGCCTGATCGGTGCGCGAGATGTGTTTATCGCCCGGGCTTTTGTCCGCCGGTTTACAATCCGGTCCTTTTTCGGTGCCTGTGTTGGCACGGGTGCGGCGATGCTTGCTACCCTTCTGCTGCCCCCGGCCGCCGAAGAGGGCGCGTTCCTGACCGGTCTCGGATTTCAAGACTTCGACTGGCTTCTGCCCCTGGCCATCCCAGTACTGGTAGGCATAGTGGCCTTCTGGGCCACGCGCATGGCAGCGTTCCGAACTCTGGCGAGATCGATGTGATGGCATACGCGTTTCAATGGCTCCGGTCTTTGCTGTTTATCGGCCAGATGTATGTGATGATGCTGTTGATGGGTTTGTTTTTCCTGCCCCTGGTGCTGGTGCGGCGCAACACAGCCTTTACCGCAATTCACACCTACACCAGATGGGTGCGCTGGACTGCGGGCTGGATGGTCGGCCTGAAATCCGAAATTCGCGGCGAGATTCCGACCGATGAAGTTATCGTTGCTTCCAAACATCAGAGCTTTCTTGATATCATCATCATTGTTTCAGAACTGCCGCGCCCCAAATTCATCATGAAGAAGGAACTGAAATGGGCGCCGATTCTGGGCTTCTACGCCAACCGCATCAACTGTATTGCGGTAGACCGGGGTAAACGCGGCAAGGCGATCAAACAGATGGTCAGGGATGTTAAATCCGGCCGCCAGCAACCCGGCCAACTGGTGATCTTCCCCCAGGGAACCCGGGTAGCAGCCGGGGCCAGGAAACCTTACAAGGTGGGAACGGCGGTGCTTCATGCGGAAACCGGAACCGATGTGGTTCCCGCGGCCACCAACGTTGGTGTGTTCTGGAAGCGTCATGGGATTTACCGCTATCCCGGTTTGGCCGTGGTGGAGTTTTTGCCACGAATTACCCAAGGCAAAAGCACTGAGGAATTCATGGCCCATCTGGAAGCGACCATTGAAAATGCTTCAGACCAGCTGATGCGCGAGGCCGGGTTGCAGATCAAGCCCTGACGGAGCTGAGAGATGTATGTAGTATCGGGCGGCAGGTCGGAGCACTTTCGTGACACTGGACGATGCCGGTTTCCCCACATATCTCGCCAAGACAGGTTTCAGTTCACAACCTTGGGAAACTCCTTTAAAACACACCTTTCACGTATCGACCGGCTCCATGACACAAAAACGTTCCGAATTGCTGATGCCTGCGGGCAACCTGTCCAAACTCAGGCTGGCCATCCTTTATGGTGCCGATGCGGTCTATCTCGGCACGCCGGATATGTCGTTGCGCACAAAATCCGAATTTACCCTTGAAGAGGTGATCGAAGGCGTCGAGTTCTGCCACCAACATGGGCGCCGGGCTTATCTGACGCTGAATCTGTTTTCGCACAACAAGGATATCCCCAAGCTCGACGAGTACATCGACACCGTGCGCAAAGTGAAGCCGGACGGGCTGATCATTGCTGACCCCGGAGTGTTCCAATACGTGCGTGACCGAGCGCCAGAACTGCCACTGCATATCTCGACTCAAAGCAATATCTGTTCCTGGCTGTCGGTGAAATTCTGGCAGGATCAGGGGGCCGAGCTTTGCGTTCTGGCTCGCGAAGTCTCGTTTGCCGAACTGACCGAGATCCGCGAGAAATGCCCGGATATCAAGCTGGAAGCTTTCGTGCACGGCGCCATGTGCATGACCTATTCCGGCCGCTGTCTGCTGTCGAACTTCATGGCCGAACGTGGTGCTAACCAGGGCAACTGCGCCAATTCGTGCCGCTGGAACTATACCTTCCGGATGCGGATGAAGGACGGAACCGTGCAGGATCTGAACATAACGGATGAGAATGCCGATATGTTCGAATTCCTGCTGGAAGAAGGCTGCCGCCCCGGCGAGCTGATGCCCATCGAAGAGGATGCGAGGGGTTCTTATATCCTCAATTCCAAGGACCTTTGCATCATGCCGAAACTCAACGAGTATCTGGCGATTGGAGTCGACAGCCTGAAGGTCGAGGGCCGCGGCAAGTCCGAGTATTATTGCGCTATCGTGGCGCGCGCTTACCGCATGGCGATTGACGACTATTACGCCGACCCGGAAAACTGGGATCCAAAACCCTATATGCGCGAGTTGGAGGCGGTCGGGAACCGCGGCTATACACTGGCTTTCCATGATGGCCGACTAACAAATTATTCACATGATTACGAGCACACCGCGTCACTGGCCCAGTGGGAGTATGCAGGCATCGTGCGGGATGTGACCAAAGACGCGTTTCTGGTGGAGGTCAAAAACAAACTCGTTGCCGGTGAAGTGCTGGAGTTTGTGTCTCCCATAGCCCGCGAAACTGTACTGCTCAGGGTCTATGACTTTGAGAAAGCCGAGAACGGCGAGAGGGTTGAGGTGATCCACGGCGGTACCAAAACCGTGATCCGCCTGCCGTTCACGCTGTTTGACCACGAGGATATCGACGATCTTCGCGCCCGTTTCCCGATCTGTTCGGTAATGCGCAAGGAACGCGCGCTGACCGATGAACAATGGAACAGGGTGCGTTTTGACAAGCTGGCGCAGGGGCTGGAAATTTCCGGCCGTGACAACCCTGAGGCCTATGCCCGCCGCCGCGACGAACTTGTCGACAGTATCGGAGACCAGGCCGATAACCGCCGCTTCAAAACCAACCGCGTGGGAACTGAAGGCTGCTGTGGCAAGGGCTGCAACGGCTGTTTGATCTTTTGGCAGGACGAGCAATATGCCCGAGCGCGCGAAGTGCTTTTGAAGCGCAAACAGGGTGAGCAACTGAGCCGGGCCGAAGCCACAAAGCTGAAGCAGGCGTGATAGTTTTCCCAGGTCTGGAGCGTTTCTGGTTTTGTCTAAGATTGAACAAAACCTGAAACGCTCTAATTCTGGTCGTCAGGAGAAGAACTGCGCGCCGTTCGCCGAGATTGTCGAGCCATTCACGAAGCCGGCATCGTCCGAGGCCAGGAAGGCCACACAACGTGCGATCTCTTCAGGTTCGCCCAGACGGCCTGCAGGGATCATGCCGATGATGCTTTCGCGCACCTTCTCGGGCACCGCCATCACCATTTCGGTGGCGATGTAGCCCGGGCAGACGGCGTTGGCTGTGATGCCTGCCCGCGCGCCTTCCTGAGCCAGCGATCTCACGATGCCCAGATCACCCGCCTTGGTGGCGGCATAGTTCACTTGTGCGAACTGGCCTTTCTGGCCGTTGACTGAAGAGATCACGATGACGCGGCCGAACTTGCGCTCGCGCATGCCGGGCCAGACCGGATGCACGGTGTTGAATACGCCGGTGAGGTTGGTGTCGATCACCTGTTGCCACTGCTCGGGGCTCATTTTGTGGAACGGCGCATCGCGTGTGATGCCGGCATTGGCGACGACAATCTCAACCGGGCCCAGATCAGCTTCGACCTGCGCGATGCCGGCTTTGGAACTGTCATAGTCAGCGACGTTCCACTTGTAGGTCTTGATGCCGGTTTCCGCCGAGAATGCGGCGGCGGCTTCATCATTGCCTGCGTAAGTCGCGGCAACGCTGCATCCGTCTGCCTGAAGTTTTTTTGAAATGGCCGCGCCAATGCCGCGCGAACCGCCGGTGACCAGTGCTACTCTTGACATGGTATATCTCCTTGTAGGGGAATTTCAGAAAAGAAATGGCCCCGCTGACAACCAGCAGGGCCCGATTTGATTAAGGACGCTCAATGCACATGGCAACGCCCATGCCGCCGCCGATACACAGGGTGGCAAGGCCTTTCTTGGCGTCGCGTCGCTGCATTTCAAACAGCAGAGTGTTCAGAACCCGGCAGCCCGAAGCGCCGATCGGGTGGCCGATGGCAATCGCGCCACCGTTCACGTTCACAATCGCCGGATCCCAGCCCATGTCTTTGTTTACGGCACAGGCCTGTGCGGCAAAAGCTTCGTTGGCTTCGACCAGATCAAGATCGGACACCGACCAGCCTGCCTTGTCCAGCGCCTTGCGGGACGCGTAGATCGGGCCAACACCCATGATCGCCGGATCCAAACCGGCCGTCGCATATGACGCGATGCGGGCCATCGGGGTGATGCCGCGTTTTTCGGCTTCATCTGCCGACATCAGCAGGGCAACTGCCGCTCCGTCGTTGATACCGGAAGCATTGGCAGCCGTCACAGAGCCTTCCCGGTCAAACGCCGGACGCATTTTTGGCATGGCTTCGATATTTGCCCCGTGGCGGATGTATTCGTCACCGTCGACAACAATGTCACCCTTGCGGGTTTTCACGGTGAAAGCGGTGATTTCATCGGCAAATTTTCCGGCCTTTTGGGCGGCCTCAGCTTTGTTCTGCGATCCAACGGCGAATTCGTCCTGCTGATCCCGGCCAATCTGCCACTGCTTGGCAACATTTTCAGCGGTGACACCCATATGGTAGCCGTTGAACGCATCCCACAACCCGTCTTTGATCATCGAGTCGACATATTTCATGTCGCCCATTTTTTGCCCCGCGCGCAGGTGGGCAACGTGGGGTGACAGGCTCATGTTTTCCTGACCACCGGCAACAACGATGCTGGCGTCGCCCAGTTGAATGTGCTGGGCACCCAGGGCTACGGTTCGCAGTCCGGACCCACAGACCTGATTGATCCCCCAGGCCGAGGATTCCTGCGGCAATCCAGCTGCGATATGCGCCTGGCGCGCCGGGTTCTGGCCCTGGCCAGCTGATAGCACCTGACCAAGTATGGTTTCCGATACTTCGCTTGCGTCCACACCGGCGCGCTCCAGCGCTGCTTTGATTGCGGTGGCCCCCAGTTCGTGGGCGGGTGTGTTGGCAAAACTGCCGAGGAAAGAACCGACGGCTGTACGGGCGGCCGATGCAATCACTACGTTGGTCATCTGTTTATCCTTCACGTTTGGGAATTAGTTGGCGCTCAACATAAGGATTGAGCAGGGAACCACCACCCCAATTTCATCACGCAATAAAATTGCTAAAGTGGGTATACTCACGCAAATTAATTGCGCAAGGGGGTTTTTGTTGCAATTCATTTTGGGAATTATTTGCAAAAAAATGCAGGCCGGAGATACCACTCTGGCCCGCAGATATCTTTCGGTTTAACGCCCGCTGTTCGGGCTAAACATACCCCTCCAAACTCGTCTCTTTTTCCATCCAGATCGGCACGGTTTCCGGTCGTCCGGTCAGATACCCCTGAATACAATCAATCCCGGCTTCCTGCAGAAACGCCAGTTCCTCTTTCTTTTCAACGCATTCAGCCACAGTAAACATATCAAAATGTTGCGCGATGGAGATCAGCGCCTGTGTCAGCACCTGATTGTCAGCATCCCGGTGTACGTTCCGGATGAACTGCCCGTCGATCTTCACGATGTCGAACTGAAAATCGCGGAAGAAGCGAAACGCCGTGTAGCCTGCCCCAAAATCATCCAGCGCAAAGGACACGCCCCGCTGGTGCAGATCGCTCATGAACACGCCGACGACCTCAGGCATCAGCATTGCCGAACCTTCAGTGATTTCGAGAATCAGCCGCTCAGCAATGGTGCCATCCAGCGCCAGCCCGTGAGTAAGCGTATCCATCCAGCGCGGATAGCCGATGCTGCGGGCCGACATATTGATCGCCAGCCGTAGGGATGGTTCCTCCGCCAGCGATACCAGCCCCATTTCCAATGCCAGGCAGTCGATAACCCTGCCCAATTCCATGGTTTCAACAACGTCGATGAAATCCTTGGCAGGGATAATGTCCCGGTCCTCGTTCAGCAGGCGGATCAAACCTTCGTAAAAGGCTGGCCGCGTTGGATTGCGGCTGTGAACAACAGGCTGGAATGCCAGCATGATATTTTTCCGGTCAATCGCGTTTCGGACCATGTCCATCACTGGTTGTTCGTTCTGCTGAAATGCAACTTCAAGCGGCGACGAGGCTGGTTTTTTAATCTTTGACCCTGAAAAAATTACCAAGATGCGCCCTCCGATACTGCAATCTGCTTGTGCATACTCCTGCCAAACACCCTAAAATGAAGTTAAGGTTCACAATTTGTTCTAATTTGTGTAAAATCCTTCTGAACTGCTCAAAGGACTGTAAAAAAGGGGTTTTTCATGAATGAGCGATGCCCTTGGTGCGGAACTCTCGAAATTTATACAAAATACCATGACGAAGAATGGGGCGTACCGGAATATGACAGTCGTGCGTTGTGGGAAAAACTGGTGCTCGATGGTTTTCAGGCCGGTCTCAGCTGGCTGACCATTCTGAAGAAGCGCAGTGCCTTTCGCCAGGCATTCGCCGGGTTTGACCCGGTTCAGGTGGCCGCTTTTGGTGAGGCGGACGTTCAGCGTCTGTTACAAAACGCAGGCATCATCCGCCATCGCGGCAAGATTGAAGCGGCAATCCGGGGGGCTGCCATCTGGCAGGAGATTGAACAGCAGGAGGGGTTTGACAATTACCTTTGGAAGTATGTCGAAGGTAAGCCGATCGTGAACCGGTTCACCCGGATGGAAGAAATCCCCACCGCCACTGATCTCTCGACCCAAATTGCGAAAGACCTCAAGAAGCGCGGCTTCAACTTCTGCGGCCCGACGATCGTCTACGCCTTCATGGAGGCGGTGGGCATAGTGAACGACCATCTGGTGACCTGCCCGAGGCATTCGGAAGTGCGGCGATAGCCCGACAAACTGGTTGACTGGTTTAGAAGGTTGCTCGCCTTTCGTGGTATCTTACCGATTGCCTTAGGCCCCACGAGCGACCCTGCCTTACCTCGCCTTTTGAGAACTCCCTATCCCGGCAACCCTGCCTTGCCCGCATCCTTTGGGTGTCGCGCCACATGATCTGCCTTGATCACTTCTGACGTCTCCCGCGAGCCGTCATGGCTCCAGCCCGGAGGTGCAAATAGATAGCGGAGGCGGTCACTTAGGCTTATCCCGGGCTGTCGCACATCGCTCCACATCCCGACATACTCATGTGTCGCCACCCTGAGCGGGTTGAAGGTGCCAAGATTTCGTACCAGCCCATACTCCACCTTTTCCTCCGCATCCTCGGGCACAAATGAGCCAAACATCTTGTCCCAGATGATCAGCGTTCCGGCGTAGTTCGCGTCAAGATAACGGGCGTTTCGCCCATGATGCACCCGGTGGTGTGACGGTGTGTTCATCACAGCCTCAAACCAGCGCGGCATTCTGTCGATGGCTTCGGTGTGGATCCAGAACTGGTAAATCAGATTGAGCCCGCCGCAGAAAAGCACCATCGCCGGGTGAAACCCCAGGAGGATAAGCGGCACCTGCATAAACATCATCAGCGTGATGGTCCCGGTCCATGTCTGACGCAGTGCCGTGGTCAGGTTGTAGTGTTGCGACGAATGATGCACCACATGGCTGGCCCAGACCCAGCGGCAGCGGTGGCCGATCCGGTGCACCCAGTAATAGCGCAGGTCGTCCAGAACAAAGCACAGGGCCACAACCAGCACACCCGTGCCCATGTCAAAGATCCGGAACTGCCAGAAGAACGTGTAAACGCCGTAGGCAACAAATCCCAGCAACAGACCTTCCGCCACATTTCCTGCCCCCATCAGCAAAGACGTCAGAGCATCGCGTGTCTCATACCGCCCACCGCGCCGCTTGATGGTGATCCAGGCGAATTCGAACAGGATCGCAACCACAAACAACGGCACCGCAAGCTGAACCACGTCGGGGAAAGTTACGTCTGCCATTTGGCTTCTCCGGTTATCATGCCAGTCCACAGCCGCCGGTCATTCTGGTCCGGCAGAGCCACAAAGATGGTCGGGGCCGTATAGTCACCGGTCGCAATCGTCAGGCCCCTTT
Source organism: Paracoccaceae bacterium (assembly GCA_024227475.1). Taxonomy (GTDB): domain Bacteria; phylum Pseudomonadota; class Alphaproteobacteria; order Rhodobacterales; family Rhodobacteraceae; genus Amylibacter. The sequence goes on from JAAEUI010000005.1 coordinate 39,709, forward strand.
CGGTTTCCCTGACCGTCGCATCGTTTTCCAGCAAACGGCATGCTGCATCAGCACCCATTGACCAGACCAGCCCGACACCGACATTGCTGTCGACAAGCGCGTGATGACCTCCCTTGGACATCACGACGCGTTCAACCCAGAACTTCGGGTATTGATTGTGCCAGTGGCGTTCGACATCTGCCACGGTTTCAAAGGCCAGCCGCCGACTTTTCCCCATCAGATGCAGCAGAACCGCGATCCCGGCGATACCAAAAACGACGAGGGGGAGGAGGATGGAGAGCGGCATGGTGCGAAGGGTGGCAATCTGCCGGGAGGGAGTCAAGATTTGCCGGTGCGTGCCGTTGGGGAATGGAAAAAATGCCCGGTCAAACCATCACGATAACAATTGTCGTGCTCCTGGCCCCCGTTGCGCCAGAATCGTGATGTGAAGCCGGTACGGTTCCGGCTGGAGTATATTGGCAGGGATATCTCGCTGGGGGCGTTTTCACGGCGACGGAAGATAACTGAGAGCTCGAGTTTTTCGGTGATTGGGTGAAGGAACAAATCGGGTAAATCACATCGAAGGATGCGCATTCTTGGCACGTCAGAACGCAGCTCGGACGGCACAGGTCGATGGTGCGCAACGAACACCCACGCTCCGGTCTGACTGGCATACACGCCCCATCCCCTCAGGCCATATTCTGGTCAATTTTTAAGGTTATCCAACCCCGGAAACCATCACCCGCCTGACAGCAGGGTGACTTTCTGGGGCAGCGGCCTCCGGGGCCGTTCTTGATGAGTAATTGCGCGGAGTCAGGCCGCCTGAGCGAAGGAAAATCGAGTTGGACACGACGCCTCACCACCTCAGCTGGAGCCTGACGATCTGCACCTACAATCGTCCGCATTTCCTGATCCCAACCATCGGATACATCGCAGCGCAGACCCGGCTTCCTAAAGAGGACCCGGCTTCCTAAAGAGATTGTTATCGTCGACGCCTCTGACGACTGGGAAACCACGCGCCAGACTCTGCAGGCCGAATGTGCAGAACTGTGGCAGCAAGTGGCCCTGATCCACGTTCCGGCCAACGTCCGCTCGCTGACCTATCAACGCAATCAGGCATTGGGGCTGGCCTCAGGCGACATCGTGTTTTCGCTTGATGACGACATTTACCTATATCCGGACACAGCTGCGATCATCATGCGGGCCTACGAGGCCGACCGCGACACTGAGATCGCCGTGATCGGCGCACATTTTGTCGAACGGGCACCGGATGGCCCGAAGCATTCCACCAATGGCGAGACGCCCCGGCGCGTCTCTCTTCCAAAACGGCTGCTTGGCGGGATCAAATCCGGCCTGGAATCACAATTGTCGCTGGATCATCACTTCGTGCCCTACGACGCGCCGGTTGACACCAGCCCGCTGCCGCAATCTGTGGAGGGCCTCGGCCTTCTACCTGGCGGTCTTGTAAACGGCGGCCGCACCACATTCCGCCGCCGCTTTGGCGAACAGATGCGCTGGTCCGAACTGCTGCGCTATTACGCAACCCACGAGGACAGCGATTTCTCCTACCGCATGTTGCAACTCGGCCGGTTGGTGGTTGCACCCGACGCCCGCCTGTTCCACGCCGACGGCAACGAGCGCCCGTTCAAGCGATTCAAGGTCAACACCATCCGCGCCCGCAACCTGATGGCGCTGCACCGGGTATCGAGCCGGAATCGGTGGTTGTCCTGCTTCCGATTGCTGAAGTCGTTCCTGTATTTCGCCGGGCTATACGCGCTGATCGACCCTGCGCAGGGGCGGTATTCGTTGCCAACCGTGCGGGCCTACCTGTTCAGTATATTGCAGATCCCCCTGTTTCTCTTCGCGCCGATTTCGGATTTCCGGGGGTGGTATATCGGTTTGCAGGAGAAGATGTACCAGGGGTGAGGGATTGGACGAATTCGTGCGAAACAACATTGTTCACAATAAGGGTGTATTATCGGCAAGTGACTTCGCTCGGATCAAGACAATGAGAGCGGTTCTAAAACCATAGGAGAAAGTTGCGCTATCCCACGATGATATGCACAAGCTGTTTATCGGCATTAAGCAAGGGATAACTGAGATTATTCTTTTTTATACAAGTCATTTACCAGGGCTCCCGATCCCTCGGAGATAACGAGTATCGCGATTCAAAATCCAAAGAAAGTGTAACAGCAAAAGTAGGGTGGATGGTTTCATCGCACCGATTATCGAAGTCGTCGCAACGGTGCGTGCAGAGCATTCAGCCTTACTCCCCCAAAACCCCCCTGATCACCGCCTTCGCATCCGCCCCGTCCCATTCCGCCTCGCCGGTCATCCGTGCAATCTCGTTCCCCTCGCGATCCAGTACCACCGACGTCGGTAGCCCGAACACCGACATCGCTGTCGCCAGCCGCTGCGTCGGGTCGCGCAGCACTGGCAGGTTGCTCACCCCGACCTTGTCAAAGAAAACTTCGATCATTTTCACCGGATTGCGCCCCGTGGCGATGGTCAGGACCGCGAAATCCTCGCCTCCCATCTCGCGCTGCAACGCATCCAGCGCCGGCATCTCTTCCCGGCACGGCGCACACCATGTCGCCCAGAAATTCACCAGCAGGACTTTGCCGCGGTAAGCCGAGAAATCCGTCTCCTCACCGTCCTTGGTCAGAAACGTCTTGGTCACCGGTGCACGCGGGCGTTCATGAAACACCAGCTTTTTCATATCGCCCACCCTGAGCGCCTCCAACGCGCTCACGTCGACTCTTGGTGTATTTTGCCAGTTTGCAACCGGCCCCAGTGCCGCGTATAGGACAATCAGAAGAACAGTGATCAAACCCCCGACAAGGGCGATACGGCGCAGGGTCATAAAAGGCACTCCAAAACAGGACCACAAGGGCGAACCCATGTCTGACGAAAAAACATCCAACGCAATGTGGGGCGGGCGGTTCGCTGCCGGTCCGGATGCCATTATGGAAGCGATCAACGCCTCCATCGGATTTGACAAACGGATGGCCCGACAGGATATCGAAGGCTCCCGCGCCCACGCGGCGATGCTGGCCAAACAGGGCATCATCACTGATAGCGACGCACAGGCGATCCGTGAAGGCCTGCTCACGGTCTTGTCAGAGATCGAAAGCGGTGATTTCGAATTTTCCACCGCACTCGAAGACATCCACATGAATGTGGAATCCCGCTTAAAGGAGATCATCGGCGAACCTGCTGGTCGCCTGCACACGGGCCGCTCGCGCAACGACCAGGTGGCGACGGATTTCAAACTCTGGGTGCGCGATCAGCTCGACGCTGCAATCTCGGGCCTGAACGCCCTGATTGATGTGCTCTTGGATCAGGCTGAGGCTGGCGCCGATCTGGTGATGCCCGGGTTCACCCATCTGCAAACCGCCCAGCCCGTGACCTGGGGCCACCACATGATGGCCTATGTGGAGATGTTCGCCCGGGACAAGAGCCGGATGAGCGACGCGCGGGTAAGGATGAACGAATGCCCGCTGGGGGCCGTGGCGCTGGCCGGCACGTCCTTCCCAATCGACCGTGAAATGACGGGGGCGAGCCTTGGCTTTGACCGCCCGTCGGCCAATTCGCTCGACGCTGTGTCTGACCGCGACTTCGCGCTGGAATTCCTGAGCGTCGCCTCGATCTGCGCCACCCACCTCAGCCGTTTCGCCGAGGAACTGGTGATCTGGTCCTCAGCCCAGTTCCGGTTTGTCACCCTGTCGGACCGGTTTTCCACTGGCTCCTCGATCATGCCGCAAAAGAAAAACCCTGATGCCGCCGAACTGATCCGGGCCAAGGTCGGCCGCATCAACGGCTCGCTGGTCGGACTGCTGACGGTGATGAAGGGCCTGCCGCTGGCCTATTCCAAGGATATGCAGGAAGACAAGGAGCAGGTGTTTGACGCTGCCGACTCGCTGATGCTTGCGATGGCTGCGATGGAGGGAATGATCGCTGATATGGTGCCCAACAAAGCGTCGCTCGAATCCGCAGCAGCAAGCGGCTTTTCCACTGCCACCGATCTGGCCGACTGGCTGGTGCGTGCGCTCGACATGCCGTTTCGCGACGCCCATCACGTCACCGGCGCGTTGGTGAAACTGGCGGAAGACGCAGGAATTGACCTGCCAGACCTGTCGCTGGAGCAATTGCAAAGCGTCTGCGCCGACATAAAACCGGAAGTTTACAAAATATTAGGGGTTTACAACTCTGTGGCGAGTAGAGCAAGTTACGGGGGAACAGCCCCGGCGCAGGTCCGTGCCCAGATCGCCCGATGGCGAAAGGAGACAGGCTGATGCGGGGGTTACTAATAGTCATGCTGGCTTGCAGCAGCATCTTTGGCCTGAGCGGCTGTGGCATCAAAGGTGATCCGCTGCCGGTGGAGCAGCCTGACGAATAGGAAACGGCATTAAGATGCGCCAACGGGACTTGCCAAAGGAGCATCCAAATGACCAGATTTTCCCGCAGACTGCTGATCACCGGCCTGATTGCCGCTGCCGCGGTATCCAACTTCCTGACGTTTTCCCCCGTCTTCGCCGAATCCGCCGTCCTGACGATCACCGGCAATGTCTCTAATCCCAACCGGGGTGGCTATGACGAGGCAACGGACAAGTTCTTCGGCTACACCGAGGTGGAATTTGACAAAGCCACCACCTTCAATTCCACCGAGCTGGAAAAACTGAAGATGGTTTCGGTTAAAGCCGATTTCCCGCAAGGCCGCAGCATTCACACCTATGAAGGGCCATCGCTGGCCGATGTGCTGGCCGCCGCCGGGGCGACCGGTGACAAGGTAACCGTACAGGCGCTGGACGGCTATGCGGTTGAAGCCCCGCTGGATGAAATGCTGGCCCAGGGTGCCATCGTTGCCCTGAAACGCGACGGCATCCCCTTTGCCATCGGCGACTTCGGCCCAACTCAGATCGTCTTCCCGCGCGCCGAACGCGCCGACCTCAAGGACATGCCCGACGACCGTTGGGTCTGGTCGGTGTTTCATATCCGGGTAGAGTAGCTGGCCACTGTCAGCCGTCTGTGGCCGCAGTGGTTAGCCTGTCGAGTGCCGCCCGCATCTCGGTCACAGCCGGATGTTCTGCCGCAATTCCATGCTGGACCGCCGCGTCACGTGGGTCGGGAAACATCAACCAGGTCGCGCCGGCCGCATCCTCATAGGCCAGAACCCGAAGTGGCAGAGACAAGCCAATGGTCTGGCTCGACAACAAGGCGTCTGCGCCGATCTTCGGGCTGCCGAACATAACCAGCGTCGTCGGCCTGAGGGAATTGCCCACCTGTGCCGACCCCTTAGAAAAATCTACAGTCGTAAAAACACGATACCCCGCGTCCTGTACAGCCTGCGTCAGACGCGCAACGGATTGATCGACTGAATGGCTGGTTCGAATGGAAATCGGGTCTGCACTGGCGGTTGCCGCCGTGACGCATAGCCCGACAACACCGGCAACCGCTGGATTTTTTCTGAATGTCTTCAACATGATTGGCACCTCTTAGTTTGCGTTGGCTTCAATGCTACCCAAGCCCGTCTGATTGTGCTTGAGTGAAATCAGAGGATTATTGGAGGACTTGGGGGGTGGCCTAAATATGCAGGAGACAGGCCCGCAGACATTCCAGTTTGGCGATTTCGTGCTGGACAAACGCCGGTTCGAATTGCGTCACCATGACGAGATACTGCCGGTGGAGCCGCAAACCCTTGGGCTCATTATTTACCTTGTGGAACACCGGGGCCGGGTTGTCAGCCGTGACGAACTGCAAACCGCGATCTGGGGGGGGCGCGTAATTTCGGACTGGGCAATATCAGCAGCAATCAAATCCGCCCGGCAAGCCTTACAGGACACCGGGCGCACCAAACGAATTATCCGCACGATACATGGCCGGGGATTTCGGTTCATTGCACCCGTATCCCGATCAACTCCGGTGACTGGTCGGACCCTGGCTCAAAAAACGCTGCTAGTGCTGCCGTTTCGAAACCTGAGTGGAGAGGCATCACAAGACTATCTAGCGCTTGGAATGACTGACGATCTGATCACAGATCTATCACAACTCAGCAGTCTGACCGTGGCCTCCAGACATGTCTCCGCCCGGGTGTCGCCAGGTGGCACCGTTCCCGATGATCTGGCGACAGCACTGAAGCTTTCTCATTTTCTGGAAGGATCGGTGCGCCGACACGACGATGATCTGCGGGTCAATGTTCAACTCGTGGATGCCCGTACTGGTGTTCAGGTCTGGGCAAACCGGTTCGAAAGCTCCGGGGGCAATTTTTTCTCGATTCAAAACAAGATATCTGCTGAAACCGTCAAGGCGCTGAACCTGCATCTTGCCCCAAATCCGAGCCTGCGCGGAACCGCCGACCCGCATGCCTATGACCTCTGCCTTCGGGGTCGCGCGGTCTATTTTCAATATTCTCCCCCCGCCATGGCGCAGGCGCTTGAGTTCTTTGAGGCAGCAACTGAAAAAGACCCGGGTTTTGCCGAGGCCTATGCCTATCAGTCCTATTGCCGAACCGCCCTGCATGTCTTCAACCGCCCCGGATCGGATAGCACCCTTAACCCGGCGATCAAGCTGGCTGAAAAGGCGATTGCCCTGAATGATCGGTCCGCGCTTGCGCACACCCGGCTCGGCTGGGCTCTGGGCTATGTCAACCAACCTGAGCGGGCAGTGGCGAGTTTTGAAACCGCTCTGGCCTGCGAACCGGGCAACGCCGAAGCCTATCAGGCTTACGGAGAAACCCTCAACCGCCTGGGCCAGCCCCAGGCCGGACTGCAACAGCTCGAGCAGGCTTTTGCGTTAGAACAGTTCGCTCCGCCAAGTTGGGATTTCTGCAAAGGCCATTCACTCGTTTTGCTACAACGATGGAATGAAGCAATCGACTGTCTCCAGGACGTGGTTGACCGGGTGCCGCAGTTCATTCCTGCCCAAGTCCAGCTTGCGCGCCTTTATGCTGAAACCGGCGAGATCACCAAAGCGCGGGAAACGGTGGCCAACATTGCCCACTACGCCCCAAACTACCGGCTTGATAATGCTCAGCGCATGTTCCCCTATCCACAGCAAGCAGAAAGGAAGCGCCTGCAAAACGCTCTGTTAGCCGCTGGAATGAATTCCCAATGAGAGTCGGGGCACCCGAGCCCAATTGAAAAGGGACAGTAAAAACCTCTGGGGTTCTCCGGCACCTGCCTCTAACATGGAGGCTAAACTTCGGGGGAAGGTAATGACACAGCGTGATTGGGCGAAAGAAGCGCCCGACAGAGTCCTGAATTTCTGGTTTTCTGACACCGGTCATGGCGACGCCCCCGAAACCCACCGTGAATTCTGGCAATGGCGGATGACTGGTCAGGCGGATGAGATCATCTGCCGGGACTTTGCCGATCTCACTCATGCGGCGGTACGGGGAGGACTCGATCACTGGGCCGAAACACCCTATGGACGACTGGCACTGATCATCGCGCGCGATCAGTTCCCGCGCTCGGTCTGGCGCGACACGCCGCAAGCCTTTGCTCAGGACCCAGGCACCAACCGGCTGATCCGGGAGGCGCTGGCAAACGGCCATTACGACGCGCTGAAACAAGCTTGGGAAAAACAGTTCTGCATCATCGCCATCACCCATTGCGAGGGGCCGGACCATCTGGAACGGATGAATCTGGCTGTCGATCTGGGCTTCAGGCTGGCCGATGAGGTCCCGGAAAATATGCGCGTTTTCTATCAACTGGCTATCGATCAGGCCATGCTGGTACGCGACGTCATCGCCCGCTTTGGCCGCCACCCGCACCGCAACGCGGTGCTGGGGCGGATGGACACGACGAACGAAGTGGAATACCTGGCAGCTGGTCAATTCCCCCACCAGCGGGATTTCCCGCAAACGCAGGAGGAGATTGAAGCGCTGCTGAGGAAACGCGGGATTATCTAAGCAACCGGTGCTTTCCAATTGCTGGCAATGATCTCATGTTTTAAAATTGCTCATACCAAAAACAGAATTAGCAGGCCAAAACCGGTGACGTTTCACCCAGATATCTTTGTCAGATACCTGCTGGCACCTCTGTTAATAGCACAGGGCCTGTACGTGCGCTCCAAAGCATTGGAATTGTCCGAGCCAGACGGCCCACGTAAAGGCACCGCCGGGGCGGGTCGGGACCTGCGGCTGTTGATTATCGGGGATTCCGCTGCTGCAGGTGTCGGGGCACAAACTCAGCAGCAGGCGCTCAGCGGACAGCTTGTATCGCATCTGAAATCCGATTTCCGCGTGCACTGGCAGCTGTTGGCAAAGACGGGTCGAACAACTGCCGACATGCTCGAATTTCTTCAAACCACTGGACCAGAAAGGTTCGACGTGGTCGTCACCGTGCTCGGGGTAAACGACGTGACTCGTGGTGTCCGCCGCAATAAATGGCTGGCGCAACAGGCAAGGCTGCTGAACCTGTTGGGCACCAAATACAGCGACCCACTTGTTTTCATGTCCGGCGTTCCACCCATGAGGCACTTCCCGGCGCTGCCAAATCCGCTGCGCTGGGTTTTGGGATGTCAGGCCCATCGGTTTGATCTGGCCCTGGAGGCGATGATCGCGGAAAAACCGGGTTGTGAATACGTGCCCATGAGGCTTGCACCGGATGCGGCTGCAATGGCATGGGATGGCTACCACCCCGGACCGTTGGGGTATCAACAATGGAGCAGGGTCATCGCGAAGCGGATTATGGCTGGGTTGTCGGTTTCCCCGCCAGGCCGGGTCTGACCTCACAACCCTTCCCCGACCGTCATTTTTCCCTTAAACCTCGCCTGACAAAGAACTTTCAGGAGCCCGCCAGTGTCCGTCCTTCGCATGATCTACCTGGCCTGTGCCGTCGCCGGAACCATCCTGCCGATGTGGCATATCCTGGCTTGGTTTGCCGAAAACGACACTGGCATCGCAGGCATGATCGCCGCCTGGAAAGCCAACGCTGCGACCACCGGCCTGCTGTGGGACCTGACCATCACCGCCATAGCCCTGATCGTCTGGATTGTCGCCGAGGTTTACGTGCGCCGGGATTACTGGGTCGCGCTGATCTGTATTCCGCTGATTTTCCTTGTTGGCGTCTCCTGTGCCTTTCCGCTATATCTCTTTCTCCGAGCCCGCCCTGTGAAGTAGATATCCATGGACCATTTCCTCTACCGCAACGGTGTCCTGCATGCCGAGGACGTCGCCCTGCCCGAGATTGCCGCGGCAGTGGGCACGCCGTTCTACGTGTATTCCAGTGCCACGCTCGTGCGGCATTTCCGGGTGTTTGACGAAGCGTTGGCAGGTATGGAACATCTGGTCTGCTATGCCATGAAGGCCAATTCCAACCTCGCGGTCCTGAAGCTGCTGGCCGATCAGGGTGCGGGGATGGATGTTGTGTCGGGAGGAGAGTATCTAAGGGCCAAAGCTGTCGGCGTTCCCGGCAACAAAATCGTGTTCTCCGGCGTTGGCAAAACCCGCGGAGAAATGGAGCTGGTGCTCAAGGGCGGCATTCGCCAGTTCAACGTTGAAAGCGAGCCGGAATTGTATCTGCTTTCAAAAGTTGCGTCAGAGCTTGGCGCCACGGCACCGATCACCGTGCGCGTCAACCCGGACGTCGATGCCAAAACCCACGAGAAAATAGCCACCGGCAAATCAGAGAACAAATTCGGCATCCCGATCACACGCGCCCGCGCTGTTTATGCCGAAGCGGCTGCGTTGCCCGGGATCGAGGTGGTCGGCATTGATGTGCACATCGGCTCGCAACTCACCGATCTGGCACCTTACCGGGCCGCGTTTGAAAAAGTTGCTGAACTGACCCACCTGCTGCGGCAGGATGGCCACAACATCCAACGGTTGGACCTGGGCGGGGGGCTTGGAATTCAGTACGAACGCTCTAACGAAGCCCCGCCTTTGCCCGTCGAATACAGCCAAGTGGTACGCGAAACCGTCGGCGATCTGGGCTGAGAGATCGAAATCGAACCCGGTCGTTTGATCGCCGGAAACGCCGGCTTGATGGTTTCTTCAGTGGTCTACCGAAAAAACGGCGAGGATCGGGATTTTCTGATTGTGGACGGGGCGATGAACGATCTTGTCCGTCCGGCAATGTATGAAGCACATCATGATATCATCCCAGTAGCGGAGCCCGCCCTGGGCGCAGAGCAAAGTCCGGTCGACATCGTCGGCCCGGTCTGCGAATCCGGCGATACATTCGCCAAACAACGCCAGATGCCACATCTAAGGGACGGTGACATGATCGTCTTCCGCTCCGCCGGGGCCTATGGTGCAGTGATGTCATCAGAATACAACAGCCGCCCCCTGATCCCCGAAGTTCTGGTGCAGAGCGATCAATTTGCTGTCATTCGGGAACGCCCGACATTTGACGAAATGCTAAATCGCGATAAGCTACCGAAGTGGCTGCAGGACTGACCCCGCAGCCAAAACCAGCGAAAGGCGCGATGCCGACACCCCGCGAAACCGCATCCACAATATCGGCCCGGGCGATGAAATCGCTCCGGTTACGCCTGCGGACAACCCAGGCGGCGATTGTCCTTGAGCGTGGCGCACAGAGCTTCTGGCCTCTGATCAGCTGGACGCTGGTGGTTGTCGCCGTTGTCCGATTAGGTCTTCTGGAAGATGCCAGCCAGACCGTCGCTATCATTTCTGTAACCGCCGCCAGCCTGTGTTGGCTGTATCTTTTTGCCGGCGGTGCACGGAAATTCAATTGGCCGCGCCGTAACGACGTGGTTCAGCGGCTGGACCAAAGTCTGCCCGGGCGCCCACTGGAAGCGCTTGGCGACACGCAGTCTGTTGGCGCTGAAGATCCGGCCTCTCGCGGCCTCTGGGCGATGCATCTGGCGCAAATGGCAGAAGCCGCAAAACGATCCCGGGCTGCCATGCCCGACCTACGACTGGCCCGACGCGACCCCTGGGCCCTTCGCCTGGTCGCGATTTTTGTCTTCGCCTCAGCAATTCTGTTCAGCCGCACCGATCCCGTGCAGTCGCTGATCGACAGTCTGCAACCACAGGATCAGCAATTTGCCACCGGCCCCAGTTTTGAGGGCTGGGCGGAACCACCGATCTATACCGGTAAACCGAGCATCTATCTCAATGACACTGCTGGTGGTTCCGTGTTGAACTTACCTGAAGGCAGCAAAGTCACCCTGCGCATCTATGGTGACACGGAGACAGCCAGCCTGATCGAAACCGTCACCCAATCGGGCCATACCCAACTGCCGGCAGATGCCGGCGATCTTGCTGAAGTCACTTTTGAAGTCACCAAAGACGGCACTATCACCCTGACCCCAGCCGAGAACGAACCGGTCAGCTGGCAGGTTCAGGTGATCCCGGATCAGAGCCCAACCGTCAAGCTGGTGGAAGAGATAAGCCGCACCGTGCAGGGTTCGCTGAAAATGCCGTTCCACGCGCAGGATGACTACGGGATTGTTGGCGGTTCGGTCACGATTGCACTGCAAATCGAACAGGTCGACCGCCGCAACGGGCTGGCACTTGAACCCGAGCCGCGCGAAACCGTGGTTTTTGACCTGCCTCTGCCGTTCAACCGTGACACAACCGATTTCACCGAAACCGTGATCGAAGATCTGGCGCAACACCCCTGGGCCGGGTTGCCGGTCACGATCACCCTAGAGGTGTTTGACGACGCGCAGCAGATTGGGCACATCGAACCGCTGGTGGTTCCCATGCCCGGCAAGCGGTTTTTTGACAAACTTGCAGCAGCGGTTGCCGAGCAGCGCAGGGACCTGTTGTGGAACCGGGAGAACGGCAACCGGATTTCGATGATCCTTAAGGCCATCACCCATGAACCTGACACCATCTTTGACAACAACAAAGCTTACCTGATGGTGCGCACCGCCCTGCGCCGCCTTGATTACAACCGCGAAAACGGCCTGAGCGATGTTGTGCGGGACGACATCGCCGACCTGTTGTGGCAAGCGGCGTTATTGATCGAAGACGGCGATTTATCTGATGCCCGCGAACGGCTGAAACGGGCTCAGGACCGGCTGTCAGAAGCCATGGAAAACGGCGCCACGGATGAGGAAATCGCCGAACTGATGGACGAGTTGCGCCGCGCAACGCAGGAATACCTGCGCCAATTGGCTCAAGAACAGCGCAACCGCCCACAACAGGAATTCGGCGAAAACCAGAACCAGATGGATGTCACGCAAGACCAGTTGCAGCAAATGATGGACCGGATCCAGGAGCTGATGGAACAGGGTCGGATGGACGAAGCCCAGGCCCTGATGGAACAGCTTCAGCAAATGATGGAGAATATGCAGGTGACCCAAGGCCAGCCTGGTCAGGGTGATCCCAACCAGCAGGGTATGGAAGGGCTGGGAGACACGTTGCGCCAGCAGCAGGAACTGGCCGATGATACTTTCCGGGAGCTGCAGGAGGAGTTCAACCGCAACCGCCAGCAGGGACAGGAGCAACAGGGAGACAACCCCAATGGCCGCCAGCTTGGCGAAAACGGCCAGCTGAACCAGCAGCCCGGACAACAGGGCGAAGGCGAACGAGGTCAGGGCCAGGGCAACCAGCTTGGCGATCTGGCCGACCGGCAGCAGGCCCTGCGTGATCTTTTGGAACAGCAGCGCGGCGAATTCCCTGGCGACGGCATCGGCGGCAATGATGAGTTCCTGCAACGGCTGGACGAGGCGGAGCGACAAATGGGTCAGGCCCAGGAAAACCTGCGCAACGGCGATTCCTCCGGTGCGCTGGACGATCAGGCCGACGCTATGGAATCGCTGCGTGAAGGCATGCGCCAGCTCAGCGAAGCCACCCGCCGGGCCCAGGCCGAACAGAACGGCGGGCAGGGGCAGTTGGGTGCCCAATCCGGAGAGCAGCGCGATCCGCTCGGGCGGCGGCGCTCGCAATCCGGCGCGGTTAGCGGTGGTGAGAAAATCCTGCCCACCGAAGACCAATACCGCCGTTCTCGCGAGGTGATGGAGGAAATCCGCAAACGCTCGGGACAAAGGGACCGCCCGACGCTGGAACTGGATTATCTGAAACGGTTACTGGATCGGTTCTGACGGGGATATGCGGACTTCGGCTTTGCGGACAAAACAGCCGTTTGGCCGATCACCAAAACCTAAAATGCATCGTCTTTGAATGATAATTTCAGAAAATTTTCAACTCGTGATGGCAAGCTGGGGTCGCGCCAGGAAGTTTCATGCGGAACTCCGGACAGGACTGCCAGCTCAAAGCCCTTGAGCACCCCAACCAGACGTTTTAGATTTGGTAGTTCCGGGTCTTCGCTGCCCGCAATGCCAGCAGACCGAAGACGTAATCTTTCAATCTCTTCGCGTGGTATATCGATAATGTCCGGCATAGCTGCAACCAATGCATCCAACGCGTCATAGTCCGGTTCCGGTGTCATCAAGTCGCCGGTCTCACGGGCCCAGTTTGCGAATTCTTGATAAATCGGCATGACGTCCTTCCCGGACCATCCTGAACCAATCAGCAACAAGGACAAAACCTTTTCGGGCTGTGATGTTGCTAGCTTCAGCGCAAGCTCTGCACCCAGTGAAAAGCCAATAACATGTGCTTCTTTTTCTTCTTCATTTTCCAGAACAGAGACGAGATCACGAACCAGTGCTTCCCCATACAAAGCCGGGTCATGCGGTTTTGCACTTTTGCCGTGACCCCTCAGGTCGGGCACAATGACCTTGCTTTTGGCACAGATGGCATCGACGACACCATTTTCGAGCCACATCTTTGACCACATGGTGATGCCGTGGATCAGGAGGACAGCCGGGCCTTCCCCATAGGTTGTATACGAAAGCCATTGACCGTCACTTTGCTCAACCCTCTTAGGTTGCATGGGGCACCTCGACGATCCTTTTACCTGCCCAGTATTCTGACCAGATACGGTTTCAAGTCAAACATGACGCTGACACTTTAGGCTCAAACCAGACTTTCCCAAACACCGACCGATTTTGTCGCCCCATCCCCTTTCGCCCAAATCGCAACCGTGATAGCGCGGCCCAATGATACGCGCTCTCAAGGAAAACTGGGCCCTGTTTGTCGGCATGTTGATGCTAATGGCCGCCAACGGACTGTTGGCGACCCTTTTGTCCGTGCGTGGCTCAGAAGTCGGCTTTTCCGAAACCGTGATCGGGATAATGCAGGCCGGCTACCCTCTTGGGGCTCTGATCGGCAGCGTGGTTGCGCCCAAAATGGTGCAGCGCGTTGGCCATGTGCGTGCCTTTGGCGCTCTGGCCTCGATGTGTTCGATTTCGGCCATCGTCCATCTTGTTACCAACGACGCAATCAGCTGGTCCCTGATGCGGCTGCTGGCGGGGTTTTGCTTCCCCGGCCTTTATGTTGTCTCGGAAAGCTGGCTTAACGCCAAAGCTGAAAACCACATGCGCGCGACGCTTTTGTCGATCTATTTTGTTGTTCAGATTTTTGGCGCTGCGCTTGGTCAGGCCATGACCGGGCTGAACGACCCCAGCGGCAATTTGCTGTTTGGCATCACCTCGATACTAATATCTCTGTCTCTGGTGCCGCTTCTGATATCCACCAACCCAGCCCCGAAGTATATCGCTCCTGAGCGCCTGGCCCTTTCACAACTGGTCCGGGTTTCACCTATGGCCATCTTTGGTGTGGCGCTGAACGGCACGATGCAGGCCATGTTTTATGTCGCCATGCCGCTTTACGGTCTGGCGCTTGGAATGAGTGTGGGGCAGGCAGCTTTGTTGCTGGTAACAGGCACACTTGCCGGTGCGATTGCACAGTTTCCCATCGGCTGGCTCTCTGATCGGACAGACCGGCGGCTCGTCGTTCTGGGCTTGTCAGTGATCACTGTGTCCACCGTTTTGTTGCAGCTGGGCGGGGCATTTGGTCGGGTCCACCATATCAGCGTTGCACTGCTGGCCGCATCGATGCTGCCGGTCTATTCGCTCTGCGTTGCCCACGCCAATGATCAACTCACGCCCAGCCAGATTGTCCCGGCCAGCGGTACGTTGGTGCTGGTTCTGAATGTCGGGGTTCTGGCCGGGGCATTTGGCGGGCCGTTTGTGCTTGGCTGGGCAGGGCCGGACAGCTATCTGGCAATTTATGGCGTGCTGGCCGGGTTGACGGCAGCGCTGGCGATGATCCGCCGGGCACAGGAAGATGCCCCCAAAGACACCCGCTCCGCCCCGGCCCTCGCAATGCAAAGCACTCAGACAGCGGCCATGCTGCATCCGCAGGCAAGGGATTCGGAAGAAACGCCTATTTCTCAGGATTGAATCGAAGATTCTTTCATCATTGGGTTAGTTTTAGCCGTATTCTTGCGCTCACATAGGTTCAAACGGATGATATTCCCAATTTCTCCCGAATGGATACGCTTAAACACAGGTGAATATTTTTCGAGGGGACAACCATGATTCAGACACCTTACCTCCTGTTCCTCGGCGACGCCCCGGACGCTCTCGCGGCGAAAGTTGCCCAGGGTATCAAGGACTGGCGCCCGGATGTGTCAGTCGGGCAGCTTCGTTTGCCCGGATGCAACGCCGACATGGGGCTGACCGACATGACATTGGCCGAAGCCAAAACCGCCGGAGCCAAAACTCTCGTAATCGGTGTGGCAAACCGGGGCGGGGTGATATCTGACGCCTGGAAGAAAGTCCTGGTTGAGGCGCTGGAAATGGGGTTTGACCTGGCCAGCGGCCTGCACAACCTGCTGCGGGATGAACCGACGCTGGTTGCTGCGGCCCAGACCAACGGCTGCACCCTGCACGACGTGCGGGTCCCGAACGCCTCTTACCCGATCGCCAACGGTGTGAAGCGCAGCGGCAAACGCTGCCTCGCGGTCGGCACCGATTGTTCTGTCGGCAAAATGTACACCGCAATCGCCATGGAACGGGTGATGCACAAACGCGGCATGAAAGCCGATTTCCGTGCCACGGGGCAAACCGGAATCCTGATCACCGGTTCCGGTGTGCCTTTGGATGCGGTCATTGCAGATTTCATGGCCGGTTCAGTCGAATACCTGACCCCGGACAACGACGACGACCACTGGGACCTGATCGAGGGCCAGGGCTCGCTGTTTCACGTCTCCTATTCCGGGGTGACCATGGCGTTGATCCATGGCGGCCAGCCCGACGCGCTGATCCTGTGCCACGAGCCAACACGCAAACACATGCGCGGCCTGCCGGATTATCAGCAACCGTCGCTGGAGACGTTACGCGACACCGCCATGCCACTGGCGCAGGTCGGCAACCCGGACTGCAAAATCGTGGCTGTTTCGGTGAATACCCAGCACCTGAGCGAAGCCGACGCGCTGGCCTATCTGGCCGAGGTCGAAGAGCGCATGGGTCTGCCCACGGTTGATCCGTTCCGGCAGGGTGCAGATCGTCTGGTGGACGCGCTGGAAGGCGTGTAAAAAGCTGCTGCCCCGGACCCGATCCGGGGCCTCTCGCCGCAAAAGGCCCCGGCTCGAAAGCCGGGACAGCACAGGATTTGAATACCCCATGAAAATCACCGTCACCGCCGACACCTTCCGCCTTGCGCAGGTCTTCACCATCTCGCGCGGTTCGCGGACTGAGGCGAAAGTCCTGACCATTTGCATTGAAGAGGACGGCATCAAAGGCTGGGGCGAGTGCGTGCCCTATGCGCGGTATGGCGAAACGCTGGAAAGCGTGACGCGAATGATCGAGGGTGTGAAGCCACCGGTTGGTCGCTCCGGGCTCTACACCCTTCCGGCGGGCGCGGCCCGCAATGCGCTTGACTGTGCGCTTTGGGATTTGGAGGCGAAGAAGGCTGGCAAACCGGTTTGGGAACTGGCGGGGCTGGACAAACCGGGGCCGGAAATCACCGCCTATACCTTGTCGCTCGACACACCGGAAAAGATGCAGGCGCAGGCTGCCAAAAACGCCCACCGTCCGCTGCTCAAAACCAAACTCGGGGGCGGCACCAAAGACATAGCCCGGATCGAAGCGGTTCGCCGTGGCGCGCCGGACGCGCGGATCATCGTCGATGCCAACGAAGGCTGGACGCCGGAGCTTTACACTGAACTCGCACCCGTTCTTGTCCGCCTTGGCGTTGAAATGGTCGAGCAACCCTTCCCGGCGGGCGACGACGATGCGCTGCTGACGCTTGAGCGCGTACTGCCGGTCTGTGCCGACGAAAGCTGCCATGACTGCACCAGCCTGCCAGCGCTCAAAGACAAATATGACATGGTGAACATCAAGCTCGACAAAACCGGCGGCCTGACCGAAGCCCTCGCGCTGCGTAAGGCTGCGCTGGCCGAAGGGTATCAGGTCATGGTCGGCTGCATGGTCGGCTCGTCGCTCGCCATGGCCCCGGCCACGCTGATTGCCCAGGGCGCGGCAGTGACCGACCTTGACGGACCGATGCTTTTGGCCGAAGACCGCGACAACGCTTTGCAATTCGACGCCGCAGGGGTGCATCCGCCCGCTGCCGAACTTTGGGGATAACATCATGAGCCGCACCGTATTTCTGAACGGAGACTACCTGCCCGAAGAAGATGCCAAGGTATCGATCTTTGACCGCGGCTTTCTGATGGCCGACGGGGTTTATGAGGTCACCTCGGTGCTGGACGGCAAGCTGCTGGAATTTGATGGCCACGTGAAACGGCTGGAGCGCTCGCTCGGCGAACTCGACATGGGCAAGCCGAAGGATTTCGACAACTTGCTGGAAATCCACCGCGAGCTGGTTTCCCGCAATAACGTCGATCAGGGCGGCGTCTATCTGCAGGTCACCCGGGGCGTGGCTGACCGTGACTTTGTTTTCCCCAAGGATGCCGAACCCACCCTGACCCTGTTCACCCAGTCGCGCCCGCTGCTTGATACCCCCGCCAGCCAAACCGGCATCAAGGTGGTTTTCAGCGACGACATCCGCTGGGGCCGCCGCGATATTAAAACCGTGCAGCTGCTCTACCCGTCGATGTGCAAGATGATGGCCAAGGCCGCTGGCGCCGATGACGTCTGGCTGGTCGAGGAAGGCCTGATCACCGAGGGTTCTTCAAACAACGCCTATATCGTCAAGGACAACCAGATCATCACGCGCGATCTGAGCAATGACATCCTGCACGGCATCACCCGCGCCTCGGTTTTGATTTACGCCCGCGAGGCGCAGATGGAAGTTGTTGAGCGCGCCTTTTCACCAGCAGAGGCACAAGCGGCGGATGAGGCGTTCATCACCTCCGCATCCACCTTCGTGCTGCCGGTTGTGTCCATCGACGGGGCTCAAATCGGTGAAGGCACCCCGGGGCCGGTATCCCGTCGTCTGCGCGAGATCTACATTGATGAGAGCCGCAAGCGGGCGATTTGAGCGTCATCCCAAATCCGGCGCTCCGCGGGCAATAAGGCTCCGGACCAGTTGTGTTTCAAAGCCGAACCGCCACAGTCGCCAGATGATTTTTTCCAAACGTCTGTTTCTCGCCCCGCTTTTGGCAATTGCCACACTCATTTCCCATCCGGCTGCCGCCCAGGACTGGATCACCAGGGCGGCCTGCGCCATCAAATCCCCCCGCATTGACCCAGAAGTGATCAATCCGGAGTGGTTGGCGCGGGAGGAAATCGCGGTTGAAAATGGCACCGGGCGACTGTGGCGCGTTACCTCGAAAGACGGCGCAGTCTCGCACCTCTGGGGCACATTCCATTCCAACGATCCGCTTATTGTGGATTTACCGGACGAACTGCGCAGCGTTATTGACCATGCCAGGGTCATAGCACCGGAATTGACGTGGGATTTTAAAACCCGGGCTGATTTCGAGGCAGCCGTTCGCCCGGCCTGGTTTTGGAATTCGGAAGTGACGTCGCACGAGCCCGAGTTTCTGGATCCCAGAGTCAAGGAGTGGGTCCGCGCTCGATTGAAGTCGCTGGGCCATGAGGAATACGCCCTGAAATTTATAACCTTACCGGCTCTCTGGAGCGTTTTGGCACTGGGCCCCTGTACCGACTTCAGCAGTTGGACCGTCCCCATTCAGGACACTTGGATCGAATTGCTCGGAATGGATTCCGGCGCGGAGATTATCGGGCTGGAACAGTATGACAGAACTATTCTCGACCTTGCAAAATACAATCACCGACGAACCGTCGTGGCTTCAGTAAAAGTTTGGGCGGCATATCTCAATCCCGAGAACTTCTCCGCAAGGCGGTCAACCGAATTCCACCTGTATTTGAGTGGCCGCATTGGTGCACTGATGGCACTGGAGCGTGAACTTCTGGGTGACGTTTACGGGCAGATCGAGGCTGACCGGCTGCTACGTGACACCGACACCTATTTTCTGGAAGAACGAAACCGCGGGTTTGTCGAGAATGCCGTTCCGCTTCTGGAACAGGGTAACGCACTGATCGCGGTTGGCTGTTTTCACCTGCCTGGCCCCACAGGACTGGTGCGGATGCTGCGTGATCGTGGGTATGAAGTAGAGCGTGTACCCGTGATAGGAGAGATCGGGGGAAACTGATATTTACAAAAACGGTGGTCGGCGAAAAAAAATTCACCCTTTGGCGTTAAAACTGTTGCCCTTTCTAGAATTCCGACGTTCGATCCGGCAAGGAATATCGGAGTCACAACATGCAACCCTTCCAAGGCATCCGCGTACTTGACCTGACCCATGTGCTGGCCGGGCCGTTCTGCACCTTTCAGCTCGGCGTGCTGGGGGCGGATGTGATAAAGATTGAACCACCCGACAACCCGGATATGACGCGGGAAGAAGGCGTATCGCCAGCCTTGAACACCGATCTGCGCGGCACCTACTTCATGGCCCAGTCGGCCGGAAAGCGGTCATTGGCGCTCGACTTGGCCGTACCCCAAGGTAAGGCACTGTTCCTGAAGCTGGTGAAATCCGCAGATGTACTGGTACAGAATTACGCAGGGGATGCGCTGGATGGGCTGGGGCTGGATTATAAAACCCTGGCTGAGGTAAACCCGCAACTGATCTATTGCTCGCTTTCCGGCTTTGGCCGCACCGGGCCCAAAGCAGAGCACCCGGCCTATGACATCGTTATTCAGGCCTGGTCCGGGATCATGGCGGCCAACGGCTGGTCCGAGGAGGATGCACCGCTGCGTGTCGGCCCGCCGATGGTGGATTATGGCACCGGTGCGCAGGCGGCGATGGCGATTTCAGCGGCGCTGTTCCAGCGGACCCGCACCGGGCGTGGCCAGTTCATCGACGTGGCCATGGCCGATTGCGCGATGATGCTGATGTCGGCCCATGTCACTGACACGATAGCCACTGGTAAAGCGCCGGATCGGCACGGGAACGCACATCCGAAACTGCCGACCTATTCGGCCTACAAAGCCAGTGACGGCTGGATCATGCTCGGTGCTTATACGAACCGGCAGGCGGCTGCGTTGATGCGGGTGCTGGGGTTTTCGGCAGAAGCTGACGAGATTGCAGCCACGCCCCGCGCGGACATCGGCAAGCGGGCGGAACATGACCGGGCCCTGATCACAGGGCGGATAGCAGAAGAGACAGCACAGCATTGGGAAGACGTGCTGAACGCCGCCCATGTTCCCGCAGCGCGGGTGCGGCGGGTTGCAGAGGCGCTGTCCGAAGAGCAGACAACGACGCGTGGGGTAATCGGGTCTTACGGAGCGCCGGTTGGCCTTGGCGGACCAGACAGGCTGACGGTCGCGGGCTTTGGGTTTGAAGAAGGAGGACCGGAACTGGCCGGTCCCCCACCGAGATTCGGCGAAAATAGCGCCGGGATCCTGGCTGACATTGGGGTAGACGAGGCTGAATTCGCACGGTTGGAGGATGCCCGGGTAGTGAAGAGCCCCTGACACAAAAATATTCCGCATGAGGAACATTTACTGTTTATTAACAGCTGGTTAATTCAGTGGTATTCAATCAAGACTTCGTGCCTCGCTCCGGTGGGTAAAAGCGTTGAGCGATACAGGCAGAAGCACTCAGCCGGGAACGCTGGCCGGCTGAAACCGGCATTGGCTGCCAGGAACCCTGCCAACCGCTGGGATTCGTGCGGCGGAGTAGTTCGGCTGAACCGCGCCAGCGTGACGTGCGGACGGAACGTTTCACGTCTGAGCTGGATCCCGACAGAGCGGGCCGCCTTGCGGATTTCCTTGTGCAACCGGATCAATGGTGCGCTTTGTTTCACACCAGTAATAAGCAGCTTGGGGTGATTGCCGCCAAAGGTATCGAGGCCACAGAGCGAGAGGCCAAAGCCCCCGGGCGAAAGAACCGAAAGAGCCTCGTGCAGGTCCGCAGCGACGGCCTGCGGCTGCTCGTCCAGAAAGGCCAATGTCAGGTGCAGGTTTTCTGCCGGAACCAACCGCCCGGCAGGGAGTGCGGCCTGCAAAGACTCCAGCGCGGCTATGATGTGGCTTGGAAGTGGAATCGCCAAAAAAATACGCATGGGTTCGAGCCTAGAGCCTTTCACGAATTATTGGAATCACCAATGAATCGTGAAAAGCTGTGATACCAGATACTTAGACCAGCGTTTCACGTTCAATCTGGAGCAGATCAAAAGTGAAACGCTCTAATGTAAGATGACTCCACTTGGAAATACTCAGCTTTTTTCGGATGCCCGGTCCCGCATATTTGTAATTACCCGGCTCATCAGGTCCAGAAATTGCGTGCGCTCTGCATGGGCCAATCCTTCCAGCGCCTCAGCGTTTTGAGTCTTGGCAGCGATAACAGCATCCGCTTCGACCTGTCGCGCTTTCTCGGTCAGGAAAATCGACTGTGCCCGCCCGTCTTTGGGGTGCGCCTTTCGCTCGATCAGCCCGTCCCGCTCCATCCGGCGAATTGTATTGGCCATGGTTGCCTGCTCCACATCCAGCAGTACAACCAACTCCTTTTGCGTCAGCCCGTCCCGGTTCCACAATTCCAGCAGTGTCATGAATTGCGCCGGAGCCAGACCCAGCGGTTTGATCCGCGCCTGCAGTCCCGAGGCAAACAACCGCGCCATGTGATTGGCCAGATAGCCAGCCGATTTCGTTTTTTCCATTTCCATGATGCAGATTTACGCTTGCATAGCGTACTATGCAACTATATATACATAGCGAGCTATCTAAAAGGAACAGAATCATGAATACACGGATACACGCAATTGCAGGCGCCGTTGCGCTGCTGACCATCTCGGCCTTCTGGCTGTCCACCGTGACGTCTGAATTGTTCGGATCTCATGCCCAGATCACCAGCGTTAAAACAGCGGTCCTCTGGGGAATGTTGTTGCTGATCCCGGCCATGGCAACCGCAGGGGCCACCGGGTTTTCACTGGCCAAAAAACGCCGCGGCAAAAACATCGAGACCAAGCAGAAGCGGATGAAAATCATTGCCGCGAATGGCCTGCTAATCTTGCTTCCCTCTGCGGTATTTCTGGCGCTGCGGGCCCAGGCCGGGATGTTTGACGGCTGGTTTTACACCATTCAGGCGCTGGAAGTGCTGGCGGGTGCAACAAACATCACCCTGTTGTCGCAGAACATGCGCGACGGGCTGGCCATGACCCGGCGCAGGCGTGCAGTGTCCTGAAAACAGCTTCACCGGGTCTGACCGGGGTCGTTACCCCTCGGTCACATTCTCGTGGAACGCCACCTCAAACTCCGCCTGTTTTTCTGCGCTGGCATCGGTCTGATACTTGTTTTTCCATTCAGCTGAAGACATCCCGTAAAACGCCGCCCGGCCAGCTTCCTTGTCCATCTCGATGCCCCGTTCGTTGGCGGCTTCCTGATACCAGCGGCTGAGGCAGTTGCGGCAGAACCCGGCGAGATTCATCATGTCGATATTCTGCACATCAGTGCGTTTTTCCATCAGATGTTCACGCAACCGGCGAAAGGCGGCGGCTTCGAGTTCGGTCTGGGTTTGTTTGTCCATTGTGTCTCTCCGGGTGTCAGGCGGCAACGCTTACTGACGAAATGGCGCGTTGCAATAATGGGGCAAGTCGTTCGGCCCAGCGAACCTCACCTTCGGGTGTGTCGATCAGGTCATGGCGCAACTCAATCAGCGTGTGCAGCCGGTTGTGTGCGGTGCCGTGGCGATCCATACAATCGCCCTTCAACTCGCCGTTATAGGGCTGGTTGTCGCCGATGCAGAGGTCCTTTTCGCCGGCCAATTCGCGAAGCAACGCATCCCCAAGTCGGCGGTCACGCCCTGAAAGAACACCAACATGCCAGGGCCGGGGCCCTCTGGTGGTCAGTTTCGGAGTAAACGAATGAATCGAGATCAGTATCGGGCGGTCCCGTGCTGCAATCAGGCTCTTGAGCGCGGCATGATACGGTCGGTAACACAGGTTCAGGCGGTGTTCCTTTTCTTCAGCACCCGCATTACGGTTGCCCGGAATTATTGTTCCGTCATAAAGTTGCATCAATAGGGTCGGGTCTTCCTCGCCGCGGTTTGGGTCGACCACGAGGCGCGAGAAATTCGAGCAGATAACCGGAGCATTCAGCAACTCGCCCAGCCGCTGGGACACACCCTTGGCCCCGACATCAAAGGCGATATGGCGCTTCATGTCAGCGCCAGGCAGGCCAAGATCTCCGCCCCGCACCTGGGGCGGCACAAAATTGCTGGCGTGATCACAGACAATCACGGTGCCAGAACTCCGCTCCATTCCGCTTGTCACGTAAGGTACATAATCTTTGGGCATAACCTACCTGAATCGATTTGATATGGGATAGCCTTGTATAAGCGCAAGAACCAGCGGGAAATGACCTTACAAGTCGAACCAGAGCGGTTATACAGTGGCCAACCGCTGAAAAGGACAGGGAATAATGAAGCGCCGGATGAGAAAAGTGAAAGTTGTGGCCACGCTTGGCCCGGCTTCAGAGAACTACGACACGATCCGGGGACTGTTTGAGGCGGGCGCGGATGTGTTCCGCCTGAACATGAGCCATGGCACGCACAGCGAGATTCGCGACAAGCACCAGATCATCCGTGATGTAGAACGCGATGTCGGACGGCCGATTGGTATTCTGGCAGATTTGCAGGGACCCAAACTGCGTTGCGGTACATTCGCCAATGGCGCTGAAGAACTTGTTGAGGGGGCAAGTTTTCGGTTTGATCTGGATGAAACACCGGGTGACGTCAGCCGGGTGTGTCTGCCCCATATCGAGATTTTCGAGGCGCTGGAACCGGGCGCGGGCCTGTTGGTGAATGACGGTAAAATCCGACTGAAGGTTTCAACTTGTGGCGGAGACTTTGCGGACTGCACGGTCGAAGTTGGAGGGACAATTTCCAATCGCAAGGGCGTGAATGTGCCCGATGTCGTGTTGCCGCTCGCCGCTTTGTCGGAAAAAGACCTCAAGGACCTCGAATTCGTCTGTGGCCTTGGCGTCGAATGGCTCGCCCTGTCATTTGTGCAGCGCCCCGAGGATGTCACCGAGGCCAAGAAGCTGGTTGATGGCCGGGCGTCGATCATTTCCAAGATCGAAAAGCCAGCGGCGGTAAAGGCATTCCGCAGCATTCTGGAGGTCAGCGACGGTATTATGGTGGCGCGCGGAGACCTTGGGGTTGAACTGCCGGTGCAGGAGGTTCCACCCATTCAGAAGCGGTTGGTACGTGGCTGCCGCAAGGTCGGTAAGCCGGTGATCGTGGCGACCCAGATGCTGGAAAGCATGGTCGAGAGTCCGATGCCAACGCGCGCCGAAGTATCCGACGTGGCGGCGGCGATCTATGAAGGCGCGGACGCGGTAATGTTGTCTGCTGAGTCCGCCGCCGGGAAATACCCGCAAGAAGCGGTCGCCACCATGAATAATGTGGCGATTGAGGTTGAGGCTGATCCGACCTATCGTCAGATTATCGAGGCATCGCGCACAGCGTCTCGAGATTCGGTCGCCGAAGCGATAACAACCGCTGCGCGCGAAGTTGCAGAGACCACTGACATCAAAGCAATCTGCTGTTTTTCGCATTCCGGGCGCACTGCGATCCTGGCTTCACGCGAACGGCCGCATGTGCCCATCCTCGCCCTGACGCCACTCAAAGGCACCGCCCGGCGCCTGACGCTGGTCTGGGGATTGCACTGCGTAGAAACCAGTGAAGTTACCCGGTTCAAAATGGCGGTCGTCAGCGCTGCACGAGCCATCCGCAACGACGGGTTCGCCACGGACAGCGACAAGATCGTTGTAACTGCGGGTATTCCGTTCAACGTTCCCGGTTCGACCAATATCCTACGAGTTTCACCAGTCCGCGAGAAACACATTTTTGAAGGCGAATCGTAAGCTAAATTGCTGTATAGTTCCTGTATGCCGGGAAGCCGCGTGGTTGGTTCGGCATTAGGGGATACCGATGGATTACGATTACCAACTTGTTGGCGGCACGCTTCTGGGTGTTTTCGGAATCGTCGCCATTGCCAATGCAATGGTTGAACGGCGCTCGCCCTTGTTGGGTGTGACAGGCGTTTTACTGGCCTGCGGGCTCATCGGCTGGGCCTGGCTGGTTTCGGGCGGGGCTATGTCCTGGCGGGACATTCCTGACGCAGTTTACAGTGTGATCGGTCGCTGGAATTGAGGTTATGAACTCTCTGACAATTGTCCGGCCAGACCGGTCACGCTGTCTACTGATTCAAGCGAACAGATCACTAACCAGATCGCCTCTGCTCTATTTTCGCCAAGCAATGCGGCTGCTTTTTGGCGCACCCGTTTTCTGCGCTGTTTTGGGCTTACCCGCTGGTTAAGATCATGGGCGGCTTGGTAATTGAACCCGAGTTTGTTTCTGACTGAAATCCGTGATGCACTGTCAGGCAGGTTTGCGTCCGGTTCGACAAAGATGCGGTTTCGCAAACGCACAAGGTTTGGGTCAGTACAGGTTGCTTCGCTGTAATCTTCCAACGCCCCAGTTTGCAACCCGGCAAGGCACATGGCCGCTGCCATCCGATAACTGAACTTGGCTTCCAATCCGGTCCGGGGTTCGGGCTTGTTACATACCGCCAGCCAGCGCGGATGCGTATGAATGATGACCTGATCAATCTGGTCCACACCGAAAACCTCGGCGTCAAGAAAACCACCCAGTGCTTCCAGCGCCGCGTGCAACCCGTGGCAGCAGGCGTGGAATTTGTGCTGGGTTCGCTCCAGAACAAATTCTTTCCCCAACCCGGCCAGCACATCGCTTAACTCCGTCCGGGCACCCGCATGAGTGTCTGCAAATTCCTCCAGCCCATCGGGATTGGAGACGAAGCCCCCCGCGGCGAGCAGGGCAGCCTCAACTCCGTTGGCCGCTGCCATCCCGGCGTTAAAGGGTTTGCCCATGGTTCCGAACTGGTTTTTCAGCCCTGAGGCACGAGTGGTGGCGATGCCAAGCGCATCGGCGGTCTGCTCTGTGGTTAAGTTCAGTATGCGGCACCCGGCCAGCGCTGCCCCAAAGCAACCGGCAGTCGCCGTCATGTGAAACCCGGCGTCGTAATGCGATCGGCCGAGCCAGTGGCCGATCCGACAGGATGCTTCATACCCAACCAGCGCGGCGACAAGGAATTCTGCCCCGCTGGCGTTTTCCTTTTCCGCCAACGCCAGCGCTGCGGGAAAAATTGCCACGCTCGGGTGAGCAATGTGCAGAAAATGCGTGTCATCGTAATCAAGCGCATGGCTGATGGTACCATTGGCCAGGGCGGCTGCCCTTGCCGGCAGTTTGGTTGGCTGGCCGATAACGCTTGCCTGAGCGGCACCGCCTTCGGAATTGACCATCGCACGGGTTGTTTCGCTGACCGGCTCACCCTGGCCTGCCAGACCAACAGCGCACCAATCCAGCACCGACAGTTTGAGGATATGAATTGTTGATTCCGGCGCATCGGACAGCGAAAACCGGCTGGTGAAACCGGTGATTGGTGATGTAATAAAGGACAAATCCGTCACCCCCGTTCCAGAAAGAAGCCGCGAAATTCCTTGACCGCAGACAGACTTATTAGCGTTTTCATTTGCGAAATCGACGGGATCATTGATAGCCGGTTGCGGTAGAGTTGTTCGTATTCTGAAGTGTTCTGGGCAGCGACCCGCATCAGATAGTCAAATTCCCCTGAAATCATGTGGCATTCCAGAACTTCCGGCATATTGGCGATGGCGTCCTCAAAAGCTTCGATATCCTGCCGCCGCTGGTTATCGAGTTTGACCTCAATAAACACCTGAACCTCCAGCCCCAACGATTTGCGGTCCAGTTGAGCGCTGTAATTGGTGATAATGCCCTCAACTTCCAGAAGTTTCACCCGCCGGTGGCAGGCTGACAGCGACAATCCAATCTTGTCAGACAATGCGGACATTGAAATATCACCGGTCTCCTGAAGTATGGAAAGAATTTTGTAGTCCGTACGATCAGTCATAAATTTTCCCAATATTTATCACATTTCTGTATTATTTTCAGAAAATTTCCAAAAATCAAGAAATTTAGAGAACAAATTCAGTTCAACTGCAGGTAATCTGAACCCGCATCAATAACATCCAGTTGAAAAATGGGAGAGTAATATGTCAGTAAAATTTGTCGTCGGATATGACGGCAGCGCGGCTTCTCGGCGGGCGGTTGAGTTTGCCCTTGCCCGGGCCGAAGAAGGCGGCGCGTCAAT
>JAAEUI010000006.1 GCA_024227475.1 Paracoccaceae bacterium
CGGCGTGTCACGTTGATTGCCGGGCAGCCAACACTCAGGCATTTGGCGCAACCGCTGCATTTGTCATCCAGTACCTTGAGGGCCGGTTTGCTTTCGAAGCGGTCAATCAGCACACAGGGTTGGTTTGTGATGATCACCGAAGGCTCTGGCTGGGCAATTTCCTGCTTCATCACCTTGTAAAGCTCGGGCAGCTGGTATGGATCGACGGTGTGGATACGTTCCGACCTGACCCCCAGTGCCTCGCACAGTCTTGCGAAATCGACTTTCGGGGCCGGGGCGCCGTGGATATCCAGCCCTGTCCCGGCGTGCTCCTGACCACCGGTCATGCCGGTGGTTGAATTGTCAAGCAGCATTACGGTCACGTTGCCGTGGGTGTAGGTCATTTCCAGCAGGCCCTGCATACCCATGTGCAGGAAGGTTGAATCTCCGATAACCGCAACGATGCCTTTCTTCCTGTCAGCATCATTCCGGCCCAGATCCATGCCCAGAGCCATGCCCATCGATGCCCCCATCGAGACCGCCGTATCAAGTGCGCGCCACGGATGGCCTGCCCCCAGCGTGTAGCAACCGATGTCACCAACAATGGTAGTTTTCCGGCTCAGTTTTGACAGGCAGTAATAGGGTGGCAAGTGCGGGCAGCCGACGCACATTGACGGTGGACGCGGGAACACCTCGGTTCCTTTTGGCACCTCGGTGGATGGCACGCCGCCTTGCAGCGCCTCTACCCCCTTGGAAATGATGTTGGGCAACAATTCGCCACAGCGGGGCAACACATCCTTGCCGTGACACTCAATCGACGCCGCTTTCAGGGCATTTTCGACCAGTGGCTCGGTCTCTTCGACGATCAGCAGGCTGTCCACTGTACTGGAAAAAGTTCGGATTTTCTCCACCGGTACGGGATGCGAGAAGCCGAGTTTCAGAACGGGTGCATCCGGAAATGCCTCGCTGACATGCATGAAAGCCGGTCCCGAAGCAACAAAGCCGATGCGCCGGTCATCACCGCCAACAATCGGGTTCCACGGCGATGCTTCGCTG
The DNA here is from genome assembly GCA_024227475.1 of Paracoccaceae bacterium. Taxonomy (GTDB): domain Bacteria; phylum Pseudomonadota; class Alphaproteobacteria; order Rhodobacterales; family Rhodobacteraceae; genus Amylibacter. The sequence continues at coordinate 1,036 of JAAEUI010000006.1, forward strand.
AGCTGAGCTAGCCTGGCATCGCGGTCAAACTGCAGGACCTGGCGCTTTTTTGCGTTTTGCGGAACCATAACCCAATGTTCCGGATCACTCTTGAAAGCGGTTCCCGGCGGCACCGAGCGTTCGCCAAGCCCCACCAGACATTTGACGTGGCAAATGCGCGTTGTCATCCGAACAATGACCGGAGTTCCGTATTTTTCTGACACATCGAACGCGTCGATGACCATGTCGAGCGCTTCCTGACTGTCGGAGGGTTCAAAAATCGGCAGGTGCCCAAAGCGCCCCCAATAGCGGGTATCCTGCTCGTTCTGTGACGACGAAAACCCGACATCGTCGGCTACGGCAATAACCAATCCCCCGGCAACACCAGCCAGGGTCAGCGACATCAGCGGGTCAGCGGCGACGTTCACGCCGACATGTTTCATGGCGCAAAATGCGCGAGAACCGGCAACGGATGCCCCGATAGCCACCTCAAGCGAGGTTTTCTCGTTAACTGACCAATGGGTGTGAATGTCGTTATAACCCGCCAGATTTTCCAGTATTTCGGTGGATGGCGTGCCCGGATAGGCGCAGGCAACCCGCGCTCCAGCTTCCCAAACGGCGCGTGCAACGGCTTCATTGCCGGACATGAGCGCCTTTTCTATGGTGGGGGCTTGGCTAAGTATGTTCATCTGAGTTTCTCCCGCTTAAGCCAGCGCGATCAGCTGGTTGTCTGTTGTTGCGCAAACCTGGAAGCCTGGGTTTTGCATAACCCGAGGTGGCCGTAGCTACAGAATGTAGGCGGCATGACTTTAAAAGAGGTTTGCTCTTGGCGTTATTCACAATATCGTTTTCTTTCAGTGGATTAGCTGGCCTTTTTGGTTCTTGACTCAGCCAGGTTGTTTCCCGATTCCATGGAAGCCTTGGCGATCCGCATGTTGAAATCCAGAAACTGCTTTGTTTCGGCTGGCGACAAACACTGGTCAATCGCTTCGCAAAATTCAGTTATTGTCGGCGAATTCTGCTGGTAGATTTCCAGCCCTCGCTGCGTCAGCGAAAACAGCCGGGCGCGCTTGTCCTGCATACTGCGCTCTGACTTGATCAGCCCCTGATCTTCCAGCATGGCCAGCGAACGGCTGACTTGAGCCTGATGCATCAGGACGAATTCTATCAGCTCTTTCTGAGTGGCCGATGGCCGCATGAAAAGCCCCAGAATTATACGCCAGTCCACTACGCTCAGCACGCCTGAATAGGAAAGCACCTGCTCTGTTTGAGCGCGCAACAATCGCGAAAGCCGATAGACAACAACCGACAGCAAACTTGCACCCGGGGGGATGTTGTCTAAATCAAGCCGTTCAGCAATCCCGAAAACCGCATTTTTGTTGGAGTCTGGCATGCACAGGATATTCTATGACTAGTATTATAAATGCAAGTAATATTTAATATTTCCTCTTTATTGAATCGTTCTGCGCTTTGTTGAACTCACCATTAAAGGGCATAGTGCCGGTCTATATCTTTGAAGTTGCTGCGTTATGGGTCTGTGACTTAGGCGGCCTTGGCCAAAAACAGTTGATCAACACAAGAATAGCGGGCAGAGTTTAGTATCCACTCATCGGTTCAAACCCCCCGTCTTCCAGACGGGAGTGCTTTAGCACGAAAGAATCGTCTATAGTTTTATCCTCCAGAAAGATGAGCCCCCCGAAGGGGAAAAG
>JAAEUI010000007.1 GCA_024227475.1 Paracoccaceae bacterium
AGTGGCTGAACTATTATTGTGTTTCTTTTTTCACAATTCTTTTTTTCTCGGCCCGAATGTTTAGAAAATTACCGGTAAACATCACAACCCCACCCGCCAGAACGAACCAATCCAAACTTTCGCCATAGAATAGAAACCCAACGGCGGCAATGAGGGGCAATCTTAAAAAATCCAGTGGTACCACGACAATCGCATCTGCTATTGCCAGGGCACGTGCCATGCAGTAGTGGCCGCTCAAGGCTGCGGCGCCGACCACAATGATCCACGGCAACATCTCTGAAGATGGCGTTGTCCAATCAAATATGGAGGTCACAAAGCCCAAAGGCAACTGAATGACCGTCATATAGAACAGGATGGTCAACGGGGTATCGACAAGGGCAAGCTTTCTTGTCAGGGTGTGTGACAGGGCATAGCAGAAAGCGCTACCGAGAACAGCCAGCGAAGCGGGACTGATAACCGCCAGGCCCGGGCGCAGAATCAGAAACACTCCCGCTACACCCAAAATAATGGCGGCAACCCGCGCTCCAGTGATCTGCTCTCTTAGCAATATGGTTGCCAGGACAGCAGTCCAGACCGGAACAGTAAACTCCAGAGCGAATACGACTGCCAGCGGAATAAAAGCAATACCGTAGAACCAGCCGAACTGCCCACCGAAATGAGAAATATTGCGCAGGAAGTGTATCCGAAAGTGTTTGGTTAATATCTGTCGCCAGTTTCCGCGCCACAATAAAAAGCCGACAATCAGCAAACCGATGATGCTGCGGAAAAACAGGATCTGGAAAGTACTTAATTGGGCCGATAATTCCCGGCCGCCGATGGCCATGGCCATGAAAGACACCAGCGTACCGGACATCCAGCAAGCTGCAATGACGGCATGATTTCGAGTCGTTTGGGTGGATGAGATGATATTCGTCCTTGATTTGGGATATTAATCGACATATTTGTTAACCTCCGCAATCTGTCTGATTCGCTCTTCCGCCATGCGGTCGGCGGCCAGATAGGTCGGGATTTGATCGCGGTCGGCAATTTCGAAAACCCGTCCCATGTTCTCATAGATGCGGGATACCTTGGCGCGGCCTCTCTCATGACTGACACCGCCCACGCTCAGGCGGTCGGTATCGTAAATCGTGCCGCCGGCATTGGTGATGTAATCCGGGGCGTAAATCATTCCCTTTTGCTCCAGCAGCTCGCCGTGGCGCTCTTCAGCCAGCTGATTGTTGGCACTGCCGCAGATGATCTTACATTTCAACCGATCCAGAGTTTCGTCGTTGATCACTTTGCCCAGGGCACAGGGACAGAATATATCACATTCGACATCATAAATGGCTTCCGGCTCTACCTGCTCGATCCCATAGCGGGAAGCCATGTCCGCCGCCTTGGCGGGATCGATATCCGTGGCGACTATCTGCGCTCCGGCGGCATGAAGCTGCTCGACAACATTGTGTCCTACTGCTCCCAAACCCTGGACCGCAATGCGTTTATTTTCGAGGCGGTCGGAGCCGTAAACCCGCTTGCAGCAGGCCTGCATGGCACGAAGCGTTCCCAGGGCCGTCATGGGCGCAATGTCACCGGCACCGCCCAGATACGTCGGCAGGGTAACCACATATTCGGTTTCCATGCGAATGTACTCCATGTCCGATAAGGTGGTGCCGACATCTTCGCCCGTGATGTACCGGCCGCCCAGCCGGTTGATAAACTTGCCCAGAGCCCGGAAAACCGGCTCGCGGTCCATTCGCCGGGGATCGCCGATGATCACTGCTTTGCCCCCGCCCAAGTTCACCCCGGCCGCCGCATACTTGTAGGTCATTCCGCGGGCCAGCCGCAGGGCATCCTCGACGGCCTCCAGCTCGCCGGCATACTGGTTCCACATGCGGCATCCGCCAGTGGCCGGCCCTAAGGTTGTGTCATGGATGGCAATGACGGCCCTGAAATCCAGGGCCTTGTCCTGGCAGAAAAACAAATTCTCGTAATCGTATTTTGCCATGTAATCGAAAATGGAGTCCACGTCACACTCCCATCTATTCAAAGAGGTTAGCACTTCATCGCGCGCTTATATGAAACTACATTAATTTAGACAGGATTTACAGGATTATCAGGATAATTTTATTTTCGTATCGCTAAATCCTGTACATCCTGTTGATCCTGTCAGAAAAATAGAATTGCATTTCGTTAAGTTTCTTTTTCGATCAGACTGGCGGCTTTTCAGCCATCCGTTTTATCCAGGCTTTCGCCGGCATACATCCGTTTGACCTCGGCCCGATCACCGATGATGGCTTTGACTACCAGGGCATTGTTGGGCGGACAGCCTCTGACATGTCGCTCAGACTTGTCTTGTTGCATGCACAATCCCACCGTGACAACACTTTCCGAAGCCACATCCGCCGGAAGCGGTGCGCCGCCGGTCACGACGGTCACTCCCGGCAGATACATCAACTGGTCGGCATTGCGCATGTCAATCAGGGCGCTCATGACGGTATTGCGACAGCCGGTGCAAGTGGCTTCGTCATGGATCAATTGAAAACCTTCGACCTCCACCGGATTGTCTTCAACGGACCGCAGAAAGCGGCGTTTCACATTTTCCAGCGGCTCTCCAACCTGGTCGATTTGATCCGCATCCATGATTCCCAGTCTCCGGGCGGCAGCGTTCACCGTGAGCAAAATTTCGCGGGGACTATAGCCGATCAGTCGGGCACAGGTGGCGTCAACGGCGACCAGATCCTTACCGGCCAAAATCAGATTCATTTCCACCGGTTTGCCGAAAATCGGACCGATCCCCTCCTGGCAGACAATCGCATCCACCACGGTCAGCAGGGGTTTCACCGCCGACAGCAGGTCGATGACGCCTTCGAAAAGTCCCTCCTGGTGCATGGCTTTTTTGGCTTTATCGGTTAACAACCCCTTGAGATTCTTGATGGCACAGGTCATTTCCGTCTGGTCATGGGTTTTCAATTTGGGGACACTGATAATGACATCCGCCTGCTGCACCAACTCCCAGCATTCAACCCTGTCAAAGACCTTGCCGTTTTCAACAACCATATCCACGCGGGTCTTTTGAGCCTTTAAATCGATGACCTCATAGCCCATCTCGAGCAAGTCCCGATAGCCCGACTGTTGAATGACTTTGGCCGAATCCACCCCTACCGCCGATGATTCAGCAATCACCGGCCGGGCCCCCATCTCTTTTACAATATCCGCCACCGCACGCGGCACTTCGGGTATGGTGATGCAGCCTGCCTCTCTTTCCACCGGCGGCGCCACCCAGCTGGGGTTTATCAGGACCAGGTCGCCGGACTTGATGATATCCTGAACACCGCCGATCAAATCCAGGGCTTCTGCTACCGCTGCGCGAATTTTCTGATAATCCGGTTTGGGACCGGTCTTAACTATCGATATTTTGGCTTTGCTCATTGGTTTTCACCCCCATAAGTCCGTACTTGGCAATATTACTGTCCGCCATTG
>JAAEUI010000008.1 GCA_024227475.1 Paracoccaceae bacterium
CACGCCCGGCTGCCATTCTGCGTTCAATTTATTCCATGCAGTCTTTCAGCACCGCTAAGACCGAATTCCGACTTACTTTCTTGTTTTGAGTATTCAGCGCACCGAAATCGTTCCGTTTAACTTTCCTCGGCGCTCTATTAGTTGGCTCCCAGGAATGGAGTGTTTGCACAGGCGGTAAGCGATAGTTGTCCGCCAAAACCAACTGACGGCCAGTGCGCGAGGCGTTTGAGCTCTCAATCTCATTATGCATAGCTCGCTACTCTATTGCTTTGTCCACAACCTTGGCACCAAACTCAGAACGAATTAATTGCGGATGTGTTGCGGTTACATGCAGGCAGGGCGAGCTGCCTATTGACTCGGAAGAGGGTCTGAGCCCCTAGCAGTCGACAATTATTATCCGCCAATTTTTCTTGTGTAGCCAGCGTCTATGCGTGAAACGACACCTACAGTTCGTGAGATAACACATCTAGCTATTTTGAATTTTCCGCGCTTTGCGAAATACCAAATCTGGTTTTGACGTTCTTCTTCGTTGTAAAGGTCGTTCTGCTCCTCGGGTTTTGGCTTGTCATCGTATAGTGCGAATTGGCTTGCGGCACTCCTTACAATCCGGGTCCTGCCTTCTGACGTCAGACACCGTGCAGCGCAATCGCCGTCACAAGCCAATCAAATTTCAAAAGCCGGCCTGTACCAGTAGTGTCCAATCATTGGTCCAAGGACACTCTCAAAACCATCGAGTGCAGCAAAGGTATTCCGGTACCCATCGATACAAGCACAGTATACCGATTGCTGCGTAACGCGTGAATGTCCGTTCGCCAGCGGATCTTTCCTGGAATATTTGACCCAGCCCCCCGATCCGGGCCACGGCCTAGGAGAGTCTGTTCATGTCTTGCTCTTTTGAGCGGGTTGTGGTCAAGGCCTGCTGAGCGGAGCGTTTGCGTAGCTCAAACGAGGCAGGCCGGTTGGAACGGTAAAGTTTTGCGTAGACGGCCCGGGCCAACCCTCCAAGTGACGTGTGCGGTCTGAGTGTGTTATAATCAATCCCGCTGACCGGCAGGTAAATGTTAATTCACCGAGAGGTTCCAGTTTTCGATGATGTGGCGGGCTTTCGCGAGATTTCCAAAGATGTGCTCGTTCAGACACTCGTCCCTGAGCCGTCCGTAGAAGCTTTCGACAAATGCATTCTGTGTCGGCTTTCCGGGCGCAATGTAATGCCAGCCGATCCCGGTCTCCTGCGTCCAAGGTAAAATGGCGTGGCTGACCAATTCAGTGCCGTTGTCTGAGACAATCATGTCTGGCTTTCCGCGATGCCGGATGAGCCTGTCCAATTCACGGGCCACCCTTTGCCCGGACATCGACGTATCGACCACAACCGCCAGAGCTTCGCGAGAATGATCGTCAACGACACACAATGTGCGGAACCGCCGCCCGTCCATCAGCGCATCCGACACGAAGTCCAGGCTTCCCATTGACCGGCAGGCGATTGTTTCTCAATCACCGAGAGGGGGCTCTGGTTTGGTGCATCAGGCACCAGGATCGGCCTCCTTGTCCCCAGAGCACGTTTTGTGCCGCGCCTGCGGCGCACGACGAGGCCTTCCTCCCGATACAGTCGGAATAGCTTCTTGTGGTTCACTGTGAAGCCTTCTCGCTCAAGCAGGATACCCAGACGCCTGTACCCAAACCGGCGGCGCTCATCGGCAAGTTCACAGAGCCGCTTTCTCAGCGCCTCATCGCCACCGCTTTGCTTCTCTCATACTGGAACGTGGATCGATCCAGTCTCGCCAATCGACACGCCCCCTCTCGGAGATTGCTTGCAATCGCCTGCCGGGCAATGGACGTTCGCTCAGCCCGTGCACCTCCATCACTTCGCGCACAGCTCGCCGCTTTACATTCCCCTTTCAGGCATGCTTTGCATGCCCTTTCGGGCAGCGGGTCGTCAGTAGTTTTTTGTCGCAAGATCCTTCAATGCAGCATTGTCCAACATCGCTTCCGCCAAAAGCCGCTTCAGCCTCCCGTTCTCGACTTCCGCGGCCCTCAGTTTCTTGGCGTCTGACACAGTCACGCCACCGAACTTTGCCTTGTACTTGTAAAATGTCGCGTCGCTGATCCCTTCAGGTGGCGCTGCAGATTGAATTGGTTGTAGATGACATCGTGGACGGACAGAAAACGTTGCATCGATCCGGGAGATTTGAACCGGCCCATTCGGCGTTCTCGGCGCCGGGTTGGCCCCTTCTCGTGGTTTGCAGGCAAACCACTGCCAGACAAGGGATGTGATACCTCGGCGCGATTGTTCAATTGACCGCCCGTGACATGAAGGTGGTCCAGGCCCAATTCCCCCAGCGCCGCAGAGTATGAACCCAGTTTGTCGGCGACAATCACGTCGGGAATGTATCCCTGTTTCTTCAATAGTTTCCGCATCAATTTCAAGGCAGCGCGCTTGTTTCGCCGCGGTTGGGCAAGAAGTTCAAGAACCTCCTCTTCGTCATCTACGGCACGCTACAGATAGGTCCTCCGGCCATTATGCGGTGAGGAATGACCTCACTTTCGACCGCCCATGCGCCCGCATCCTCCAACGACTTCATATAGCGATGGATACCGATTGCCTCTGCCAGCGTCTTTCCCACGGCCCGAAGGCCACCCGTCCAGGTGCTTTTACGAGGCACCAATCCGGCGTGGCCCTGGACTGGAATTCCGGCTTCTGCAACAGCCGCAATAAATCGAATGTTCCAACAACAATAGATCCCATCGGCCCCGGCTTCCATCGCGTCGAAAGCACCCCGTAGTGCTTCTGCCTCGCTTACATACTTTGTGAGCGGCACACAGAAAGTCGTCAGCGTACGCCCAGCCGCACTGCGGATCACCCGACTTTGATTGGGTATATCCGGCATCCAGCGCACATTGATCATATCGATCCCCGCGGACTCAGCCGCTTCGGCCTCTTCTTCAGAATTGGCCAGGATTTGGGTCAAAGGTCTCTTGCCTTTTAGCTTAATCACGTCCCTTATCGTATGGTTCCGGGAAACAAAGCGCCCGTTCATGGAATAGAATTGTTTCGATTTGGCTTTTTTCGTTTCGGAAATTGAACTGGGTTCCTTTACCGATTTATCTGTCGTCACTGCCGGTGCCTCCTAGGCGGTTTCTAGCGCAAAAGCACCTTCCCAGTCGCCTCTAACGTAATCCAATTCAAAATTTGAATGCAGTGTCGTTGTTTCGTAAATGCCAGATTGCAGAAGCAATTATCTCCATCATTTTTTAGGTGTGTCGCAAAGATATGGGAACTGAAGGGAGATGTTGTTTGATCGGCTGTGTCGCAAAGTTGTCCGGAATTCGGTACTTTGGATTATCAACCAAAGGTGGGGTTTCAGCGGTGATGTCATTCAAAGGTACACAGTTTCCAAAAGACATCAATCTTCATGCAATGTTTTCCTATCTCAGATATTCTGTGCCTTTTCGAGACCTGGAGGAAATCCTCGCAGAGCGCGGTGTCAGCTGCATTCGACAGTTTTAGACAGCCGTTCACCTCTTGCAAGCTTCGGCTATTGATCTCCGCATTGCCCACAAGGCCATATCTTTAGCGCTCCACGACCTTCGAGTTCGCCGTACGAAAAGCAGTGCTGGCCTTTCGACATATTCGGCGCGATAGACGCCTACTGATCTTTGTCCATCTTGTTGCCGGGATGATCGGGGTGGTTTCCAAAAACTGCCTGGTAGGTGTCATGTCGATATCCTTTGCCCTCAAAGACAACAACAAAAGCGAAGCCGCCCAGCAGAAAGAGAACCAGCAAAACGGCAATCACCGGCATCCAGAATTGCATCAAGCCGGATGCCACGGTGCCAATTGCCAGAAAAAGAGCAAAATAGCCGCCGGGCTTGTGGTAGGCCTCGAACCAGAGACGTCTGGTTGTCATGTCGAAATGATCACCGCGCCAGGTTGACGGATCGTCCGGGTTGCTACTGAGGTGGTTGTGCCCACCATGGGTGCCGCGCTGCCAGGCTATGATGATTTGCATTGCGCCGAAGATCACCGTCAGGCCACCGAACCAGGCATGCAGCGAACCGCTGAACCCGCCACTGACATAAAGCGCAATGACGATACCCCCGAGCGACAGGGTGATCGCGGTATAGAGCGTCCAGATATGCATCACCCACCAGATGAAAAGTGGGTCAAATTTGCCGACACCTCTCGGCAGGCCATAGGGTTTAGGCTTGGTTTTGAAATAACGGATCGCCATCACTCCGAACGGCACCATCACGAACCAGCAGGTAAACATCAACCAGGCGTGCAGGTTCCAGTGAATCTCGAACGTACGGTCCAGAAAGGGGACGTAGAATTCGGTCGGTATTTCAGTTTTCATGACGGCCCCTGCTTTTCAATTCCTCGCGGTTGAAAATCAATTCCGGATCAAGGCTGCCTTTAAGTCCCGCGATGACATTTCGCGCTGAAATCTCGCCCATTTTCCGAGCGGATTCCTCGGTCATGGCGGCGCTGTGGGGGCTGAGGGTTACATTCGACAGCGACAGAAGCGGGGTGTCTGGCGCAGGTGGTTCGGTTTCGAACGTGTCCAGCCCTGCCCCGCCGGACGCCATGCGCCCGCTGAGCTCGGCAAAAAGCGCATCCTCATCAATCAGTCCGCCGCGCGCCAGATTCAAAACGATAGCGCTTGGTTTCATTGCAGCCAGTACTTCTGCATTGATGATATTGTGGGTTTTGTCATTTAGCGGCAGGTGAATACTTAGGACGTCAACTTCGGGTAGGATGGCAATCCAGTCCTCAACCTTGGTTGCACCGGCCCCCGCTATGATCTTTGCCAAAAGATAGGGGTCAAAAACAAGTATGTTCATATCAAAGCCGCGCGCGCGCTTTGCGACTTCGCTGCCGATACGTCCGAGCCCCAACAGGAGCAAGGTCTTGCCTGCAAGTTCAGCCGTCCTCAACGAATTGCGAATTTCCCAGTTTCCGTCGCGCACGGCATGATCGTATTCCTCCACACGCTTTGAAAGGGTCAGCATCATAGAAATAGATTGTTCGGCCACGGAGATCGCATTTGCCGGCCCCACGATGGTCACTGGAATGCCTCGTGCAGACAGGGCAGAAACCGGCAGGTTATCGCAGCCAACCCCGTGGCGGGACACCACGCACAGTTTGTCAGCGTTCCTGATGTCGTCTTCGGTCAGGATGCCGGTTCGAACCAGCAGGGCATCAGCCTCGGTAATCTTTTCTGCCGGTACCGGAACCTTGGGATCAGTGAATTCGGCAATCTCTAACCCGCCTTCACCATAGAGAATATCCAGCCCGGATTGATGCAGCTTGCCAATGACCGTTACTTTTTTCATGCCCTCTCTGCAGGCCAGCAGGCCTCGTCCATCTCTAGAATGTAGAGACCGGCGTTGAAATCGGTGATGTAGATCAGCCCGTTTTCGTCAACGAATACATCCGTAGTATCAACGATTTGCGGGCGGTCTGGCCGGTGGTCCGCCATTTTCAAGGGCGCAGGTGGTACGAGAGCGGCGATCTCCTTGGGCCGGAACGGGTCGCGGATGTCGTAGACCCTCAAGCCGGCGTTCTGGTAGGTCACGAAAATGATATCCGAGCTCTGGAAGCTCTCAGGGCGGTTTTCGTGGATGTTGTGCGGGCCGAACTGGCCACCCTTGGTGGCGTAGTCGTAGTCATCCGGGATCGGCAGGGTCGCAATGCTGATCGGATTGGCCGGGTTGGTGATGTCAAATATCCAGTTACGTTTGATCCCGTCTTCCAGATCGTCAAAAACCGATTCTTCCACCACCACCAGCAGGTTGCGATCAGGCAACGCCAGCGCGTTATGGGTGCCACCAGCAAAGGGTGGTGCAAAATTGACGTGGGCGAGCATTTTGGGGTTGTGCCGGTCGCTGACATCCATCGTGGTCAGGCCGCCGTCACGCCAGGCGCCACAGGCCAGATCGCCCTTGATGATCGCATGGTGCAATGCGTAACGGTATTTTGGATCCCAATCGGGTTTTTCCCCAGCAGCGGCGTTCATTCCCGGCAGCCAGAGTTTGCTGACCACCTTTGGATTCGTCGGATCGGACATATCGACAATGTGGAAAATATCGTCGGTAAATCCGGGTGGCAAAGCCGAGACGTAAGCCCATTGCCCGCCGGTATACCAGATACGGTGCAGGCCCAGCCCTTCGAGCGGCATGAAGCCGATTTCAACCGGGTTGGCACGGTCGGAAATGTCATAGACCCGCATCCCCGCCGAATATGACTGATCGCCACCTGATGTATCTATCTTGTCGCCAATCGAGCCCTTGTAATAGTCGCCGGTTTCCACCGCATCATCACGCAGCATGTCTTTCATGTTGACCACCAGCAACAGGTCGCCGTGGGTTTGCAGATGCTGGCTCCAGGTGTTGCCTGGCTGGGGGTAATGTTTGACGAATTTCGGTTTCTTCGGGTCGCGCACGTCGATCACAGACCAGCCTTGGGAAAACAGGTGTCCCACATAGGCATACCCGCTCGTCACCATGACCTGCACGCCATCGCCACGCCCGCCCTGATCAGAGTGGCCAAGGATGCGCATATTGCGCGCGTAATCGGGTTTTAGAACGTCATGAATTGCCACTGTCCATCTCCATATTCATCGCGGAACCTGCCCGCCATCTCGTTTGCCGCCTTGACCAGGGCCGTACCGTCCTGCATCACGATTAACCATTGATACCCCTTGGCGAAACACTCTTGCGTGCGTTCCCAAGTCGTCGTCAGAGTGCCGAGGAATTTATCCGAGGCCAGCACCTTTCCCTCGATTTCGGTGAAAGCTGCCTGGACGTCTTCATGGCCCGGGTTGCCCAGATGGCCAAGATTGGTCGCCAGATCCATCGGTCCGATAAAGACGCCGTCAAGATCATCAACTGCCAGTATATCATCAAGATTATCAATCGCTTCGCGAGTTTCTATTGCGACGATGACAATGATTTCGCGGTTGGCGCTTTCCAGATAGGCCTTGATGTTCTTGCCATACCGTGCCGCCCGCGTACTGCCGGCAACACCACGCACGCCCGCTGGAGGATAACGGCAGGCTGCAACCGCCGATGCCGCCTCGGCCCCGGTGTTGACATAAGGCACCAGCACCCCTTGTGCACCGGTATCAAGAATCCGTTTTATCCAGACATCGTCGTTCCAGGGTGGACGCACGAAAGGCACTGTGCCTGTCCCGCTGATTGCCTGCATCTGGCCCAGAAGGTTACCCATATCACCAGCGGCGTGTTCCATGTCGATGATCAGCCAGTCAAACCCGGCCTGGGAAAAAATTTCGGTCGGGATAGAATGGGGAATTTGCAGAAATGCTCCCGCCGTTTTTTGCCCAGCCAGCAGTTTGAGTTTGACCGGGTTCTTGATATCGTCGCTCGCCATTGGCCAAAGCCCCCTAACCAGCGGTGTAGCCACCATCGGCATAAAGAATGTGGCCAGTATAGAAATCCGAAGCTGCAGAGGACAGGAACAAGAGCGGCCCGGCCAAGTCCTCAGGCTCGCCCAGACGACCTTTGGGCAGGCGGGCATAGAACCCCTCGCGCACCTTTTTGGCTTCATCCGTATCGGCAAACATCCACGCAGTCAGTGGCGAGCGGAACACCGTCGGCGCGATAGCGTTCACCGTCACACCGTTGGCCCCGAGTTCGCACCCCAGCGCCTTGGTCATGCCATCGATGCCGGATTTTGAGGTGCAATAGGCGGTATAGCCCGCCGGATGCCCCAGCAGCCCCCGCGCGGATGAAACCAGAACGATCTTGCCTGATCCCTGCTTTTTCATCTGTGGTGTGACCGCACGGGACAAGAGCCAGGACTGGGTGACATTGGCGTCCATCACCTCAAGAAAGGTCTCCGGCTCCATATCGTCAATCTTAGCAACCCGGTTGATTCCGGAAGCGACCACCAGAATATCGAGCGAACCATAGGTATCCACAGCTGTCTGCGCCATGGCCTCGCTGGATTGTTTTGACGTAGGGCGGTCATTGACCAGCGTCACCTCAGCACCAAGCGCTTCGCATTCCGCCCCGATCTTTTCCAGCGCTTCCTTGTTACCGGCGGTCAGCACCACCCTGCACCCGGCCCCGGCCAGTGTTTTTGCGGCAACATTGCCGAAAGCACCAGAGGCACCGGCGACAAGGGCAACCTTGCCCTTCAAGTTAAACAGCGAACTCGGGTCGTTGAAAAAGCTCATGGGTTGTCCTTTGCTCAGGATGTTGGTGGGTAAGGCATGGCGATAATCATGGTTACGATGTCGTTACCTTCATTGACGATTTCACGTACTTCCCCGCTGGGAATGGTCACGCTGTCCATGGGTCCGGCTTTTTGTTCCTTGCCATCGACACGAATGGTCAGTTCCCCGGTCAAGATCACATAGACCTTTTCCATTGGAGAGCTATCAGGTCCGGCACCACCGCCCGGTAGAAAATGCGAGCAGCCCACCCAGAAATTTTCGGGTCCGCCTTCTTCGAAGCCAGCGAGACGCATCGACTTACAGTCAAAGTGGTTTGGCGCCTCATAATGCGGCGCATCGGAGAATCGTTTGATTTGCATATGGAGGTCCTCCCGGGTTTTTCATCGATTTGCGGGTGAATCCGACCAGAGAAAACGACCCGTCATACGCTTTGGGGTATAGCTGCGAACAGCTTGCAATATGTATTGTATATTAATACACTTGTATCATATTGTGGTCAATAACCGAAATGCGGCTAGCCACTGGTTCAGAAAAGGGTTTCTGATACCTGCCGGTATGTGCTTTTAAGGCAGGGGCGAATTTTGGGTGGACAATTAAAGTGAATACCGAACCGGCAAAAAAGGGTTTTAATGGTCAGGGTGTGCAGGTTATCGCGCGGGCTGCCGACATTTTACGAGCCCTGAAGACCGATAATGAGGGCTTGAGTCTGGGTAAGATCGCAGAACGGGTCTCCTTGCCCCGCTCAACAGTTCAGAGGATCGTTAACGCCTTGCTGGCGGAGAGGTTGGTGATGAGTGCCTCGGCCGAAGGCGGTCTTCGCCTGGGGCCGGAAATTCAGGCATTGGCCGCAGCCGGGCGGATCAATGTGGCGGAACTTATCCGGCCCATTCTGACGGAACTGGCAAAAGAAACCGGGGAAACAGTCGACCTTTCGGTCTATCGAGATCATCTCGTGCTGTTCGTCGACCAGGTTATTGGCACTCACAGGCTCAGAACCGTATCTGCAGTCGGTGAAGCTTTCCCCATGACAAACACCGCCACTGGCAAGGCAACTCTGGCCTTGCTCGACGAAGAAGAAGTGGCAACCATTGCGGCGCGCGAATTGCGTCAGTCAGGTGAAGGTTCCAAATCCCTTTCGCAAGCGATTGCCGAGATCGAAGGTATCCGCGAAAGCGGCGTGGCATTCGATCTTGATGAACATACAGACGGGATTTCCGCTGTCGCGATGGCCTTCAAGGATCCGGCCGGGATGATCTATTCAATCTCCCTGCCGGTCCCCTCGCACCGTTTTGCGAAAAAGCGCGAAGCCCTGGTGGCGGCACTGAAAACAACTTGGAAAGCGGTTGAGGCTGCGCTTTAGTTGACGATTGCCAGGCTCAAAACCGGAAAGCGGATCAGCAGGATCAGCACAATCAGCATGACACCCGCAAACGGCAGGGCACCAAGAAATACGTCTTTAAGGCTGATCTGATCGTCGTCAAGCGTGGCCTTGATGACAAAGCACGATATCCCCAGCGGTGGAGTCAACAGGCCGATTTCAGCCCCCACCACCGTAATGATACCGAACCAGATCAGCGACAGGCCCATCGGTTCGATCAGCGGTAGGAACAGGGGGACGACAATCAGGATGATGGATGCGGTATCCAGCAATGTTCCCAGGAACAGCATCAGGCAGACATAAATCACCATGATCCAAAGAAAGCTCATCTGGCTTTCAGCGAGGATGTCGGCCAGTTCATTCGGCAACCCGGCAAGACCCAGCATGCGGCTGTAGATGGAGGCCGCAGTGATCAGAAACAGGATGGCCGCGGTAATGTGACCGGTTTCTATCAATGTGTGCCAGAAGACGCGAAGGGAAAACCGCCGTTTGAGTATCGCGATCAACAGGCCGAAGAACGAACCCGCAGCACCTGCCTCGACGGGTGTCAACCAGCCAGTGTAGATACCGCCAAGAACGATTGCAATCAGCCCGACGGTTGGCAAGGTCTTGGAAGCGATCTCGCCCCAGTTCATCCATTCGTAGTCGCTGGATGGCCGGCCTCCGACAAATCCCGGGGTGAATTTTCCCATGAACCAGATTGCACCCACATAGGCCACCGCCAGCATAAGGCCTGGAATTATTCCTGCCAGGAACATCGCACCGACCGACTGTTCGGCCACGAAGGAATAAATGATCAACATCGCCGAAGGTGGAATGATCATGCCCAGGACCGAAGATCCGGCAACCACACCGACAGCAAATCGCTTGTTGTAGTCAAACCGTATCATCTGGGGTACCGCGACCTTGGCAAACACCGAAGCGGATGCAATCGATGACCCGGTCACTGCGGCAAACACAGCATTGGCGCCAACGGTCGCCATACCAATCCCACCTTTAACTCTGCGGAACCCGGAATTCATGACCTCGTAAATATCCGCGCCCAAACCTGCCTTGGATACGATCAATCCCATGAACGTAAAAAGCGGAATTGTGGCAAATGTGTATTCCATCACGCTGTCGCCAATTGCTATTTTCAACAGGTTGACCGCCAGGGTGAAATTGTCACGCATCAGCCAGATGGAAATGAAGGAAACCACCCCAAGTGCCACCGGGATATACATTCCCAAATAGATCAGGATGACGATGGCAACGACCGAAATCAGGCCGATTTCAATCGGGCTCAAGTGTCTTTTCCTTCTTTCTTGCCCCTGCTTCCGCCCACAGCTTTTTCGCTTGGTAGCAGAACTTTCAGGATGAACAGCAGGGTGCAAAGCACAGCGCTCAGAAAAATCGTCAGTTTTATCGGCCACCATGGGGCGGTAAACACACCTGGAATGCCGAAATAATCTTTGGTTTCAAACATCTCGAGGAATTCAGGCCATATCGCATAAGCAATCACGCCCAAGAACAAGGCTGCGACTCCATCAACGAAAATTCCGATCGCACGGGCAATTCTTGGCCTGCGGTTCCCCAGAACCACAAGAAAACCATCCGACCGGGTCAAGCGGTTTACCCTGACCACATCTGGGAGTTGCAGGAAAACGATCAGGACCATCGAGAATTGTACGACCTCGACAGCGCCAAGAAACGGGGCGCTGAAAACACCACGGGCAACCACATCAAAATTTACGACAATAACTAATGCAAGAACCACCAGAGTCCCAACAACGTTGGCTCCTGTGGCTATCGCATTGGCTATCTTGGAAATTCTTGAGGCACCCGAAAGCAGCAGGTTTGTCATTCGGATGCGCTCCTGTTTATCGTCTTGAAGACTACAGCGTTTCACGTCTAATCTGATCCAGATTGAACTTGAAGCGCCGGTCCAAGTATCTGAAGTCTTAGCCTTTCACGGTTCATCGGCGATTCCAATGAACCGTGAAACGCTCTAGTCCAGATCTGCCGCCCAGTCACGAGCTGGGGAATATCCGGCTGCGGTCAGTTTCCCGAGATAGGCCCGCAACATTTCTGAGCCCGGCTCACCGCTTTCGTCAAGCTTGGTGGCCCATTCCTCGGCAATCGCCGGGATCGCGGCAATCCACGCGGCGCGCTCGGCCGCTTCCATTTCTACGATCGTTCCACCGGATTTGACGTAACCATCCCTGCTTTTTCCGGCCCGGTTCATTGCTTCGGCAGCAATATGGTCGCGGTAAAGAACTGCCACCTCCTGAAGAACACCTTTGACCTCATCCGGCAGGCTTGCCCAGTAGTCGGCGTTAACGGTCACGGTTTTTGAATTTACCGCGCCTATGTCAGCCTGCAGCATGTAAGGTGCCACCTCGGCGATTTTGAACCGGTTTGCAGCTTCGGGCCACAGCATTGCGTGATCCACAAGGCCAGTTTGCAGCATGTTATAGAAATCCGTCAGACCACCACGCACACCTGCGGCTCCGTTGATTCCTTCAAGATAGCGAAGGTTCATACCGGCACCGGCGACCTTATCGCCTTCGATATCGGCCAGCGAATTGATCGGGGTTTTGCTGAATATCTGGTAAGTATCCAGCACCACGCCTGTCGCCAGGTACACCTGATTTTGCTTGGCAAACTCGTTCTGCATTGTCGGGAATTCCCGTGCGATTTCATCGACTGCTTTGGCAACAACACGTGCGTCCGCCACGATAAATGGTGTCACCGCGGAAATCGCCTGACTAGGCAGTTTGGAGGAATGGAAAATCGTCGTAACGATGCCAATATCGCCGAGGCCCAGCTTGACGCCCTCCAGAACACCCTTGGGCTTGACGATCGAACCGCCATAGCTCTCCTGCCATTCCATTTTGTAGTTGCCGGTCTCAGCCAACCGTTTGTCGACTTCTGGAATGAAGAAAGCCGAAAACTCTTTTACCCACATGGCTTTGGCTGGATATCCGTCGATGACAACCGCCTTGATAGTTTCCGTTGCGATAGCCGGAACAGCCACCAACCCTGCAAGCGCAAGGCCAAGCGCGGAACGTCTCGTCCAGTTCTTTAGCATATTAGTCTCCCGAGTTAGGGCTCGTTCGCCCGGTGGATTGCCCGGTCACGCGGGGTGCCAGGTCGTGTTTATCTGTGTTCCCGCCTGTTCGAACAGTTTCGACAGCGGGCAATATTTTGCGACTTCAACAGCCAGCCGGTCAAGGTCATCCTGCCGGGCTGAGCCGTGGCATTTCACGGTGAGTTCGATGCTTTGAAACGGCACGTCAATTTCCTCTTCGAGGGTCACGCCGCGCCGATCAAAATCGCAGACACAGGTGACAGACATATCACCTGCGTCGATACCCATCTTATCCGCGCATTTGCTGCCAATCACATTGGTGCAGCCAATCAGGGCCGCCAGGGCTGTATCAGTCGGGGTCGGCCCTAGATTGGTGCCACCTCGTTCGGTCGGTTCATCGATGACGAAATCCAGATCACGTATCTTGATATCAGTACGAGCATGAGAGGTTGTTTCACCCATGGCACGAAGTTTAACAGTGGTTTTCATTCGCATCGCGCACATACCGCCCTCATAAGGTTGTACAGACCTGGTCAAACGCGAACCGAGGAAGGCGCTGGAACAAAGCAGATTCGTCGGCGTAACCAAGGTTGCACAGGAAATTGGATTTGATCGTGGTGCCGGAAAAGAATTCCTCGTCCACAATCTTATTGTTGAAACCAGACATCGCCCCGACATCCAGACCGACAGCTCGCGCGGTAATCATGAAATACGCGCCTTGCAAGGTGCCATTGCGAAAAGCAGTGTCTTTTGAATGCTGTTCTTTACCTTCGAAATGCGGTCGACGATCCTCGTGCGGGAACAAAAACATGAGTTCGCGCCAAAACTCAGGGTCGTATCCGATGATGGCCGTCACCGGGGCCTCCATCATCTTTTCGATGTTTTTTTCTTTCAGAGATTTGGCCAGCCGCTGTTTCGCATCAAGCGAAGTCGCAAACACAAAGCGAGCCGGGCAACAATTCATGCTGGTTGGTCCAAGGGAGGTGATTTGGTAGATGGTTTCCAGCAACTCAGGCGCTACCGGGCGATCGGTCCAGGCGTAATGCGATCTGGCATCACGCAGAATGAGATCGATTGCGTCATCGTCCAGAGCAGGTTTGCGTAGCCTTAGCGAACGCACGGATTCCTGTGCCTTGGCACGTGCGTCAGCCAGCGCTTTTCCGACCAAAGCATTCATCTGACACCCTCTGGCATGGTAATTATTCCCTAAAACACCATCATTTCGTTTCAACAACACGGCCTGCCATACCCGAACCGCCTGTCAGTGTTTGACCGCATTATGATACTTATGTATCGTATTGTGGGCGACTTGGTCAAGCAATATGTACGGGGTGTTTGGTCTCCCGTCCCATGCAGAAAGCTTGCCGCACACCGCAGAAGATAAAACCCAAACCCGCACAAACAGGAGATAGCGATGGTTGCCTGGAGAGATTACAAAAAACACGCTCAGGAACGTGGTTCGTTGGCGCTGGAATTATTTGTGGTGTTCAGCACGCCCGTGAAACCACCAGAAGCCGTGAAGGCGGTTTTACCGGATCATCTGAACTATCTGGCCGAACAGGAATCTGATGGGCGCTTGGCGTTTGCCGGTCCCCTCTCAGATCTATCCGGAGACAATATGGAGGGCGACGGGTTTCTTGTTTATTGGGCAGAATCCCTGAAGGAAGCCAAAAAACTCGCCGCAAATGATCCTATGCACCTGACAAAAACCCGGACATTCACCATCCGGCGCTGGTTGCTGAACGAGGGATTTTTGAAACCGGAAGATGCTTCTTTTTTGAAAGGCTGAAATGATAATTGGAGCGAATCTCATGGGTTAACGAGCGCTGGCCGTGCCATGTAGTTGCTCTACAATACGGCAGCTTGAATTACTCCCCAATCATAGGACAGGACCTGTAGGGGTAAGGCTACTCTTTGCGCCTGCTGATCAGGTTTGGTTTCTTCATTCACAACCAAAAAGCCAAGGCGGGGGGCGAAGACCAAGAGCTGCACCCACCATTCCGATAGGGGCAGCCAGTATTGTTCGCATGACTACCAGAAGCTGGCATGCCAGCATGGCTTCAAAGTGTCGATGAGCGGTAAAGGTAACTGTTACGACAACGCACCGATGGAAACCTTCTTCAAAACCATCAAGGCTGAGCTGATCTGGCAGCATTCCTGGCAAACGCGTAGGGCTGCCGAGATTGCCATCTTCGAATACATCAATGACTTCTATAGCCCCCGCCGCAGGCACTCGGCACTAGGCTGGAAAGCCCCTTGGCATTCGAAAAAGGGCCGCTTAAATGGGCACTCAGGGCAGAACGAAACCGCGACAGGTCCTGCTCAGGAAAGCCGCCCTTGGTTCCGCTCTTAACATAGATAGAGACGCTACTTGTTTCGGGTCACAGGTTGGCCCATCACGACGACTCGTTGCTCTTTGATTTGGCAAGGATACTCCTCTTTGGTCTCAAACCTCGTAGTTTTCGAGATCCTCGACGATCCCACTTTCCCCTGAGAAATAACTGCCCAAATCCGCTTTAGCCAGCGCATGCCCCTCCTCGGTATCCATGTGAATTCGGAAATGCGTCAGATATAGCCGCTTGACCTCGGCCTTTTCCGCCATTCGGGCAACTTCACCAGGATCCGGGCTCATTGACATTAACGCCGGGTGTACTTGTTCACCGCTGCCGCGATAGCACCAATGGAGCAGGAAATCGGCGTCCTGGCACAAGGCTGTTACCTGATCGTTGATGCCAGTGTCGCCGGAGTAGACAAATTTCTTACCCTCATGTTCTACCGAAAACGCCAGGCATTCCAGAACCGGCTGGGCGTGAGTTGCCTGCACTGTGCCGAGTGTCCATCCATCTCCGTTGAAGCTAAACCCGGGTTCGATTTCGGTGATTTCGGGCGCGGGCCATGGGCGTGGCAAGGTTCCACCACGTGCCACCCAAACTTGCTGGCTGGTTGGTAGTTCGGTTCTGGCACACAGGTCGTTTTTCAATACCCCGTCCTTGCCAAAATACCCATCATTGATTTCGGCCAGCGGTTTGGGGCCAAACACTTTTATCGGCTTACCGCCCTCATCCCAAGCGGCGTGCACAAGCCGTGCGTAATCCATCATGTGATCGGAATGGTAATGACTGAAAAACAAATGGGTGATATCGGCGGGCAGGCGATCTGAGCGGATCAGATTGTCAACAACCCCGCCACCGCAATCAAACAGGATTTTGTCTGCGCCGATTTCCAATAGATACCCGGTTGAGGCACGACGTTTGTAGGCTTCGGGGGATCCTGATCCCAATATCGTAAGTTTCATGGTTATATCCTATGTCTCCGGTGGAGGGGTCGCGCCGGATGCGCCCAGTGTCAGGGCGGCTTCGCGGCCGCCAAATTGCGCGATCAGGGCTGCCTGATCAGAGAAGGCCTGTGCATCCACTGCGTCAGGATCGCATATAGCGCGGAGGTTTTGCTCCATCTCTGACAGAACACCCCGAAAAACCGGATCACTGGCGAGGTTGGAGGTCTCCTCGGGGTCGTTCTCCAGATCAAACAGCTCTGGAGGGAACCCGATATAGTGGTGGTATTTGAACCGCCCCTTACGCAGCATGAAAGCACCTGAAACAGCACCGGCTGCGTGGTATTCACTGAGGATGATCCGGTTCTTATCTGCTGGCTCCCGGGCGATATCGTGCAGCGAACGAATGCCTTCCGCCCCGTTCAGCTTTGCCCCGAAATGGCTGGCGATGGTCATCGACAAGTCGATCAAGCTGACGGGCGTTTCACAACTACCTTGCGGTGTGTCCGGCCCGGCCATGATCATCGGCACGGTCACGCTTTCCTGATAGAGGTTCGATTTGCCCCACAAGCCGCGCGCGCCGACATTGTCGCCATGATCCGAGGTATAGACGATCGTTGTGTCGGCCAGCATTCCCGAACTTTCCAGTGCTCTCAGAATTTCCCCGATATTGTGATCAAGCCACGAACATAATCCGTAATAGGCTGCCATTGCCCGCAACCGTTCGTCTTCGTTTTCAAACTTTGCCTCGCTGTCCATGAAGGCGTTTTGCTTTTCGACCCAGGGGTGGCGTTCATAGCCATCGCGCGGGTGGAGTTTGACATCGGGCAGGCTATCGGGTGGGTAGAGATCAAAAAATTTCTGCGGTGCCACAAGTGGAAAATGCGGAGCGACAAGACCAACATAAAGACACCAGGGGCGATCATCCTCCGTTGTTGCCCGGTTCTTGATCCACTCAACAGTCCGGCTGGTAACGGCGGCGTCATAGTCGATGTATTTGCTGGTCCCCGGACCGATATTGTCGCCAAGCATCCGGCCTTTGCCGAAAACCCGCTCGTCTTCCTTGCGGATCGAAGCCCAGACCATGCCAACCCCCCCCGCCACCATCATCGGCAGATGTTCGGTGTCAAAACCGGCGGGATCTTCCTCTGAGCGGTAGTGAAGCTTGCCTATTGATTCCACAGGTACGCCTTTGGCTTGCAAAGCGTGTCCCCAGCCGGGGATTTCGCCGGTATAGGGCATAGCGTTATCCCAAAGCCGTGTCTGATGCACATAGCGACCGGTCGCGAAGCAAGCCCTTGCCGGAACACAGATTGATGAAGGGGTATAGGCGTTTTCAAACCGCATCCCGCGCGCCGCCAGCGCATCCAGGTTCGGGGTTTGAACAAACGGATGGCCGGCACATCCCATGGCGCGAGCCTGATGCTCGTCAGACATGAGTATGAGGAGGTTTGACGTCAAAGTAATTCGTCCAGACTGTCGATCGCCACTTCCAACTTGTCAAAGCTCTCAAACAAAGCGTTACGTTCATCCTTGTTCAGGCAATCCAGCAGGCGGACCTGTCGTTCGCGCATGTAAGGGCGGGCCCTTTCAAACAGGGCAAGGCCCTTTTCTGTCATGTCCACAGAATGCGATCGCTGATCGGAGTCACTTGATTCAGCGTAAAGAAGGCCGTTTTTGATCATGCCTTTGATTGTGCGGCTAACCAAGCCCTTGTCGAATTTCGTGTGCTTTACGAATTCCTTCGGAGAGGTTTTCCCGTGCGATTCGATCAGCACCATGATGCGCCATTGCGACAGTGTGATACCCGCAGATTTGTTCAGAATTCTTGTGGATTGAGCGTTCGTTTTGGCATGCAGGCGGGCCAGTCGGAAAGTCACCATCTGCTGTAGCGGGATCGTTTTCCCAGACTGCTCAAGCATCTTTTTTGTCATTCTTCCCTCCGAAGGTCTGTCCCCTTATTGTCAGAATAATGTTGACAGGTCAACTTTAATGTTGACAGGTCAACTAAATTTAGTGCAGAGTTGAGAAATCATAGTTTCCAGGGAGGAAAATCATGAATCGCATTCTCAAAGCAGGCGTCGCGGCGCTTGGGCTTGCCATAATCTCCACCGGAGCACTGGCAGCAGACTGGGCCCCACCCGGGCCGATCAAGATGATGATCGCATTTCGCGCTGGCGGTGGAGCCGACACCCAGGCAAGGCTGATTGCCGAGGCGCTTGAAGCCCAGATGGGCTGGAAGTTCATTCCCGAGCAGGTCACCGGCAAAGGTGGTGTAAACCTTTTGGCAACGATGAAAGACCAGCCAAATGACGGCACGGTCATCGGCATCGTTGTGACTGAATCTGTTGGTTACAATCTGGCGGCGGCCAACGCCGGAATTACGCCTGCGGATTTCATCGGTATTTCCACCACAGCCGGGTTCCAGATGGGGATTGTCTCTCTCAGCTCTAAAGGCTGGACCACCTTTGCCGATGTGGTTGCTGCAGCCAAAGGAGGCCAGGAGATCCGTTTTGGCGTGATGAGCCCGAAACTGGCTGACCTTGCGTATCTCCTGGGCAAGGCACAGGGTGTTGACTTCAATATTGTCTCGGTCAAGGGCGGCAAGGCGGTCATGAACGGGGTCAATGCGGGCGATCTTGATATTGGGTTTATGGCGGGCATTCAGGCCAAAGGTGTTGCTGCGGGCGATCTTGTGAACCTCGCATCAGGTCTTTCGACACCGCTGAACCAAACACCGGATGCCCCGACACTGGCTGATCTTGGTGTAAGCTTCAATTCCGATGGCTACTTCGTCTTTGTCGGCCCCGCTGGGATACCAGCGGATGCCCGCGATGCACTGGCCCAAGCAATTGCCGGCGTTGTAAGTGATGAAACCACCAAGGCCGGTGGTATTATCAAAAAGGCCTTTGGCGGTTCAGCCACAATTACTGGTGACGCGTTGACGACGCTTATGGCAAATGACTACTCGGACGCTGGCGCATTAATGGACGCTGCTGGCGAATAGACGGGGCCATCGCGGGCCCGGGTTGCCCGGGCCTGCGCTTCTGCAATGGAGGTTCGCCGATGTCTTCAAGGTCAAAAAGCAACCTTTATCTCGGGTTTTGCTGTCTGGGTTTTTCCCTGCTACTGCTGTTCGTCTGGATCCCGCTTGATACCGAAACCGGATGGATCGAGAAAGTCCGCCGCCAGATAACGATTGGCGACAGTCTGGCTCCGTCGGTGGCCGCACTGTTTCTGCTGGTGGGTGGGGCGATTCTTACACTGATCGAACGAAAGGCACCCGGTCAGCCGAAACTGACCGGTGCAAATATGCGTTTCATCGGCTCGGTCCTTCTGATCCTGTTCTTCAGCCTTACGATCATGCGCTATTGCGGGCCGCTTGCCGTTGCGATCACCAGCGCGTTCACCGGTGACGAGTTGGAATACCGCCTGCTTCGGGACACGGCACCGTGGAAATACATTGGTTACATTTGCGGCGGAATCGTTTTGATCGCCGGCCTGATTGCCCTGATCGAGGGGCGCATGACAGGCCGTGCCGTGTTAATTTCGGCACTCGCCGTGCTGGTATTGATCGCAATTTACGACCTACCTTTTGACGATCTTCTTTTACCACCCAACGGAGATGTCTGATGGGTGTGCTTGATTATATCTGGCTTGGAATCCTGTCAGTTTTTCAGGGACCTGAGTTGTTTTCCCTATTCGGTCTGCCGGTATCGGTGACACTGGTGATGATCCTTTGCGGTTTCCTTTTGGGCATTGCGGTCGGGGCGACGCCGGGGCTGGCCGGGCCGATTGCCATGGCGATTGCGCTGCCGATCCTGATTTCGGTCTTTGGTTATCATCAGGATGCGCTGTTACCAGTGATGGGGTTTCTGATCGGGATCATGAAAGGGGCGACAATTGGCGGCGCAGTGCCCGCAATCCTGTTCAACACCCCAGGCACGCCCGACGCCTATATGACCACGCTTGACGGTTACCCGATGACCCAGAAAGGGCAGGCTAAAAAGGCGCTCAGAGTGGCACATTTTTCTTCGGCCAGCGGGGATACGTTTTCTGACATCGTGCTGATTGTCTGCGCGCCGTTTCTGGCACTTCTGGTTGAGGCCTATCTCGACTTGCCGGAAAAAACCGCGCTTCTGATCCTGTCGCTGTCTTTCATTTCAGCCGTCATCGGGGGATCCCCGGCAAAGGGTTTAATCTCCGCCGGGCTTGGATTGCTGGCGGTCTATATCGGCACCGGCGAAGATTTCTATCCCCGCCTGTCGCTGGGAACCAGTCAACTTTCGCAAGGTTTTCCAATAGCGACCGCCGTTTTGGGGGTTCTGATCATCGGGTCTGTCTTCAAAGGACTGGAGGAACTCTGGCACGAGAAACGGCAAAGCGGCCAGATCTCGGTGATCAAGGACAAGGGTGATCAGCGCTTGCGTTTTGCTGAAATCCGCCGCCTGTTCCCGTTCATCGCCCGTTCGGCCGTGATCGGAACCGCGATTGGTGCCCTGCCAGGCATCGGCTCCACCCTGGCGGCAACTTTGGGCTATACGGTTGGCAAAGGCCGCTATCAACGTCTGAAAGCCGAAGATGACCCCGAGTTTGGCACCGGTGTGCCGGAAGGGATCGCCGCAACCGAAGCGGCTAATTCCTCGGTCTCAGGCGCAAACCTGATCCCGGTTTTGTCGCTGGGTATTCCGGGAAACGCAGCCGCTGTGTTTCTGATCCTCGCGGCTGAAAGTATCGGGGGCTTCAACCCCGGACCTTCGGTATTTCGCTTCACGGCTGACACGGTGAACCCCGAACTGGTGGTTGCCTTTGGCCTGTTTACCGCCATGTTCATTGCCAACGGACTCAACTGGACTATCGGCGGGGTTTTCATGCGCTCGATGGGCGTCATGATCCGCATCCCCAAGCATATCCTGCTGCCAATCGTTCTGCTGCTGACGCTAACTGCCATTTACGTACAGGAAACACGGATGGCGGCGATCTGGTTCGCGCTGGCCTTCGGGGTGTTGGGTTATTTCATGCGCGCCCTTGCCATCTCACCTCTGCCTTTCGTTATTGCATTCATCCTTGGCGGCAAACTTGAGGAAAGCGCACGGCAAGCCTTTGCCGCAACCGGCGGTGATGCTTTCTTTCTGTTCACCAGCCCGGTTGCGCTGGTGTTCATGCTGATGTCCGTCGGGGTGGTCGTGTTCACAGCGATCCGGTCCAAAGGTTCCGAGCAGTCAAGCTGAAAGTGTAATGACTAAGAACAGGCAGAATTTTGACCACCCAAAAAAGGGCTGCAGACCTGCGCCGATTTGAAATTGCAAGCACTTCAGAGAGATGAACTGTGAGCACGGCTATCGCAATTACACGCGGTCAACTCGTTATATCAGGCTGCCATCGCGCTTCCTATGCGTTGACCTTCTGCGTTGAACAAGAAGCTGTGCATGTCGTCAAAATCCAGATGAACAGTGGTATCCACTGCTACAGCATGCTGACCGAACAACCGGATTGTGAGGTCCTGCCCTGCTTCGGTTCTGACAATCACGTTGGTATCGCCGCCAAGGCGTTCCACGTGGACGACCTTTGCATCCAGCCGACCACCTGCTTCTACCAGCTGAATATGCTCAGGACGGATTCCAAACGTATCCGCACTGGAACCACCCACGGTATCGGCGGAAATGAAGTTCATTGAAGGTGACCCGAGAAAACTGGCAACGAACTGGTTGGCGGGATTGTTATAAAGTTCCATCGGGCTGCCAACCTGCTCGACCCGGCCATCGCGCAGGACCACGATTTTGTCGGCCAGCGTCATCGCTTCGGTCTGGTCGTGGGTGACGTAGATCATGCTGGCACTGAGCGTCTTGTGCAGATTCGAGATTTCGATCCGCGTATTCATCCGCAGGGCCGCGTCGAGGTTTGAAAGGGGCTCGTCGAACAGGAACAATTCAGGTTCCCGGACAATAGCGCGACCGATCGCGACCCGTTGGCGCTGGCCGCCGGACAGTTCGGAAGGACGGCGCTCCAGGTATTCATCCAAGGAAAGCATCCGGCTGGCCTCGGCCACGCGTTTTTCAACTTCTGCCTTGGGTTGTTTTTCCTGCTTCAGTCCAAGTGACATGTTGCCGCGAACAGTCAAATGCGGGTAAAGCGCGTAGGACTGAAACACCATAGCGATGCCGCGTTTTGCCGGGGGTACGTTGTTCACAACCGTGCCGCCAATGTCGACGGTGCCAGAAGTGGCATCTTCCAACCCGGCGATAACCCGCAGGAGCGTGGACTTGCCACAGCCTGACGGCCCGACAAAAACGACAAACTCTCCCTCATCGACTGTCAGGTCAATATTCTTCAACACCTCCACTTTACCAAAGGATTTACAGACGTTTTTCAAAGTTAGAGCGGTCATGTTTGGGCTCCCAAAAGATTGATTGCTTGGCCAGTTCGGATGCTGGTATCAGCGGCGAGACAAATACGCAGTGATTGTACTGCGTCAGACATATGGCGGTTGAGACCTATGTCGGAGCTTATGGTTTCGAGCACATAGGCTTGCTCGGCATTGCACAGGTCCTGGTGACCCGGTTCATCGTCCAGCACAATTACCTGATCGGCACCTGAAACGGGGTGAATGCGCAAAGCGCCAACCCGCGTGTGACTGTCAATGTCGTCAGAATTCGTTGGATCGTCTGACACAATCGAAACCGCCCCGTTGGGGGAGATTATGTCTTTTACGAAATGGGCGGTTTCAGACATCATCGGCCCCCAACCAGCCTCGTACCAGCCAACCGAACCATCATCAAAGACGACCTGAAACTGTCCGTAATTGTACATGTCTGCCGCAATTTCGTCCGACAAGCGCAGGCCCATACCATGTACACGCACAGGCTTGGCATCGGTAATCTGACACATGATATCCACGTAATGCACACCACAATCCACAATCGGAGATGTTGTCTGCATCAGCGACTTGTGAGTCGACCAGGTCTCGCCCGAACTTTGCTGGTTAAGGTTCAGCCGGAAGACGTAAGGCCCGCCCAGATTGCGCGCCTCACCAACCAGCCGTTGCCAGCTTGGGTGGTGGCGCAGGATGTATCCGACCACCAACTTGCGGTCGGTTTCCTTTGCTTTCGCTACCACGCGCTCTGCATCGGAAACGGAAGTTGCCAGAGGTTTCTCGATGAAGACATGGGCACCGGCATCCATCGCGGCAATTGCGAATTCCGCGTGGCTGTCGGAATAGGTAGCAATACAAACCAGATCCGGTTTCAGTGCCGCCAGCGCCTTGGTGTAATCCGTATGCAATGGGTAACCCGACAGCTCCGGCGGAAGATCGACAGGCGAGCGGTTCACCAGCCCAACAATCTGGGAACCCGGCGTGGCGTGGTGCGCCAGCGCGTGGCTGACCCCCATGTTACCAAGGCCTGCAATCAGGACGCGTATCATTTGACTGCACCAGACGTAATGCCTCGGATCAACTGACGCGAGAAGATGATATAGAGGATCATGACCGGCAGGATGGCCATCGACAGGGCGGACAGAACCGCGTTCCAGTCGGTGACGAACTGGCCGATAAAGACTTGAGAGCCTAGCGTAAGCGTTTTAGTGCCTTCTGCCGGGGCTAAGATCAACGGGAACCACAGGTCGTTCCAGATCGGAATCATGTTGAACACCGCTACCGTTGCCATAGCCGGACGGACCAGTGGCAGCACCAGCCTGAAAAATATGGTGTATTCGTTCAACCCATCGATCCGGCCCGCATTCTTCAGGTCATCTGAGACCTGTTTCATGAACTCGCTGAGAATGAAAACAGCCAGCGGCAGGCCCTGGGCGGTATACACCAGAATTAGTGCCATCAGCGTGTTCACCAGTCCGGTTGAAACCATCAGCTCCAGAATAGCCACCGTGCCGATACGGATTGGAATCATGATGCCAAGGGCCAGATACAGCCCCATCAGCGTGTTACCCTTGAAGCGGTATTCCGCCAGCGCAAAGGCGGCCATCGCACCAAACAGCAGAACCAGAAACAGCGACACTACGGTAACGATCATTGAGTTCTGGAAGTAGAGGAAAAAGTCCCCCTGCTTAAATACTGTTTGATACCCGATCAACGAAAAACTGTCTGCGTCAGGCAGCGACAAGGGTTCCCGGAAGATCGCCTTGCGCGTCTTGAAGCTGTTGATGAGGATCACGAAGACCGGGAACAGGGCGATGATCGTATAGAGGATCAGAATGCCGTGGGCGGCAAAGACGTTTGCGGGGTTTCTGCGTGCTTTGTTCATGTCCGCCTCCTTAGAACTGATACCGGCGCATCCGGGTCTGGATGCCGAAGAGATAGAGGCAGACGCCGATCAGAATGATCCCGAACATCGCCGTGGCAATCGCCGAGCCCATGTGCGGGTCGCCCAGCTGCAGCTGGAAGCCAAAGAACGTGCGGTACATGAAGGTGCCGAGGATATCAGTTGAGAAATCCGGCCCTGCAAGCGCCCCTTGGGCTGCATAAATCAGGTCGAACGCATTGAAATTGCCAACAAAAGTCAGGATTGATATGATGCCGATCGCAGGCAGAATCAACGGCAGTTTGATTTTCCAAAAGGCGGATAGCCCCGTTATACCGTCGCATTCTCCGGCTTCCAGAATTTCCTCGGGTATCGACAACAATGCTGCGTAGATCAGCATCATTGGAATGCCGATGAACTGCCAGACCGAGATCAGAGCCAGCGTGGTCAGGGCGTATTCCTCTTTGCCGAGGTAGGGCGCGTAAAGGCTCTTCAGGCCAACCGCGTCGAGCATCGAGGGTGCAATGCCCCAGATCGGCGAGAGGATCAGTTTCCAGGCGAAACCGATGATGACGAAGGAAAGAATGGTCGGGATAAAAATCGCGGAGCGGTAAAAATGAGCAAATCGAAGACGCGGGTGGCTGAGGATCGCAGCGAGGACGATGCCGATAGGGTTCTGCACGATCATATGAATGAAGAAGAACCAGAAGTTGTTGCCCAGGGCGTTCCAAAAGGCATCTGACCAAATTGGGTCACCGAAAAGAGTGTAAAAATTCTGCAGGCCAACAAAAACGCGTTCCCGTTCAATCTCGGTATAGAGAGCCAGGCGCAGAGTGTTGAACAACGGGAAGATCATGATCGCCGTATAGACCAACACTGCTGGCGCCAGAAACACGACGATGTGCCATCTGATCACAGAAGAGTCTTTGGATGCCGGCATGATAGTCTCCAGAATTTTAGGGGGGCGATTGTATTTCCGGGCGGGGGTTCCCCGCCCGGAAGTCTCAAAGGGTTATTGCTGAGGTGTGTACCAGCTGGCCAAGCCATCCTGCAGACGCTTGCCTGCATCTTCTGGGCTTTCGGTACCCTTGATTGCATTCACCGATGCATTCCAGGTATCGTTTTCGAGGTTCGGTGTGCCACGGGACAGGATCTGGTAAGTCGAGCGGATCGATGAATGGCATTTACCACGCCAGGACACGAATTCCTGTGCCAGCGGGTCCTCCATAGCGACGTCATGGCTGGACAACGAGAAGAAACCTGGCAAGGCATTGGCGTAGAGTTTTGCAAACTCCTCCGAGCCAACCCAATTCAGAAGAGTCTTTGCTGCCTCGGCATTCGGGCTTTTGGCATTCAGTCCGATCGCGATGTCGGTGTGATCGGAAATGTAGCAGTCGTCACCCGCGTTCTGAACCGGCGGATTGAATGCGCCCATCTCAAAATCAACCAACGAATTAAAGCCGGAAATTTCCCAACTGCCTGCCGGATAGATCGCAGCGCGGCCCAAAGTGAAGATGTTCTGGCTGTCGGGATACGTTTGTGCTTCGTATCCGTCTCCCAGATATGCGCCCCATTTCGCCAGTGTGCGGTAAGGCGCAACCCAAGCTTCATCCGTCAGCTTCTGGTCACCCGCGATCAGCGCCAACCGGCCCTCTTCGCCTTTCCAGTAATTCGGACCGATGTTGTTGTAGCCCATCGTCGCCGCTTCCCACTGGTCGTTTGTGCCCATTGCCATCGGGGTGTAGGAACCGTCTTCCTTGATGGTTTCCAGGGCTGCAAAGAAGTCGGCTTCGGTTTCCGGAACACTAATGCCCAGTTCCTTGAACGCGTCTTTGTTATAAATAAAACCGTGGATCACAGAAGCCATCGGCACACAGAATGTGGCCGAACCATCGTCTGTCTGCCAGGCGGATTTTGCAACACCCGAGAAGTTGGCCATACCCTCGAGCGCCGACAGATCGGTCAAATGGCCAGCTTCATAAAGCGCCAGTGAGGCGTCAAACGGACGACAAGTGATCAAATCGCCTGCCGAGCCCGCATCAAGTTTGGAGTTCAGAACCGCATTGTATTCGGCCGGGGCTGAAGGTGTGAACTGAACCTTGATGCCAGGGTTTGCGGCTTCGAAGGCCGGGATGATCTTATTCTGCCACAGCAACAGATCGTCGTTGCGCCAGCTTTCGATGGTCAGGGTGGTGTCGGCTGCTGCTGCAGTCGCCCCTAGTATTGAGGTGGCCAGAAGTGCAAGGCCAAGTTTCGATTTAGACATAGTGTCCTCCCTTGAGTTAAAGTCTGCGTTAAAGTCGTTCGATGGGGTTTGTCGGAGTCCGGAGTTCGGTTAAAGCCGGGCGCAGGTGGCCATCGCTGTGCTTTAGCAGCGCGACGGCCTGCTCCTGCGTTTGGGCGCCTGCGGCCAGCAGAACGGCCGGTTTTATCGCTCCGCCTGTCCGCGACAGGGTGTTTTCGGCTTGCTCTGGGCTGGCGCCGGTGATGGTTTTAACAATTGTAGCGGCGCGGGCGCGCAGTTTTGTATTGTCGGCGATCAGGTTAACCATCATGCCGTCATGCACATGGCCCAACAAAACACCCATCAAAGTGGACATTAAATTGAGCGCCACTTTTTGTGCCGTTCCGGCACCCAGACGTGTTGAGCCAGCCACGACTTCCGCCGGGGTCGCCAGGCAGATCGCAACGCTTGCCGTATCAAAAAGTGGCGCGCTACGGTTGTTGGCTATACATACGGTTTGAGCTCCGGCAAGCGTCGCCGCTCTGGCCAGCTGCAAGGCGTGTGGAGTAGTGCCGCTTGCGCTCAGCGCGATTACTAGGTCACACGATTTGATTGTCCGGGCGAAAGTATCGGCCTCGGCGGTGTCATCCTCTGAATGACCCGGCATTGTGCCATCAGTGGGAAGCCCACCCGCCATGAGGATAGCTATCTGACTTTGCTCGATGCCGAAAGTCCCCGGTAGCTCCAGAGCGTCGGCCATAGCCATCAACCCCGAAGAACCCGCTGCTGTGTAGATTAGACGTCCGCCTGAACGAACTGTATGGGCCATCAGATGAGCAGCGGCCGCAATTTCGGTCAGAACAGGAGCGACGGCCTGTACTGCCTGTGATTGAGAATCGTGCAGATGGCACAGAATATCTGCATCCGGCAGGGCATCCAGGCCCTTTGCCGCGGCGTGCAGGTACTCCGTTTGTTGCAACGACATTCGATTCCCTCCCGAGGATGGGAATATAATACCCTTTTAATACCTATTGTCTACCATTTTCTAATTGTGGCGGAAATATGACGCATTTTGAAGTATTTAGCGTGGCATTTTCCGCTATTGGCTCCAAATAGGCCTTTCTTTGCGATCAAAGGTATTATATAGGTATCTTATGCTTGAGTCGGATGACATGTGCCTGGTTGGCGTCGATGGGGGTGGCACCAGCTGCCGGATCGGGCTTTTGCACCGTGGAGTTCGAACCGAAGTTAAAGTTGGCAAAGCAAATGTTTCAACCAATTTGGGCGGCGCAATTCACACGATTATCCAGGGTATGGACAGCGTTGCAGAAAAGGCAGGAGTATCAAAAGATACTCTGTATCAGGGCAATGCCTACCTTGGGCTTGCCGGGGTTACCGGGCCAGAAGTGACCGCAACTGTTGCTGCGGGTTTGCCATTTAGGAACATCGTTGTTGAAGACGATCGCATTTCTGCGGTCGTTGGCGCATTGGAAGATCAGGATGGTGTCGTCGCCGGTATCGGTACTGGCTCGTTTTTGTCGCGGCAATCGCAGGGCAAAATCCGCTTCATAGGTGGCTGGGGATTTCAGTTGGCTGACGAGGCCTCTGGGGCTTGGCTGGGCCGGGCTCTGCTTTCTCGTGTGTTGCGCGTCGTCGACGGAATCGCAGAGCCGACAAAGCTCACGAAAACTGTCTTTGCTGAGTTTGGTAACCAGGCGGGGGGTGTTGTCATCTTTAGTCTGAACGCCAGCCCGGCGGATTACGCTCAACTTGCCCCGCAAGTCATCGATGCCGCAGCGCTAGGAGACGAGGCAGCGATCAAGTTGATGGATGAGGGTGCGCGATTTATCGAAAGCGGCTTGACTGCAATCGGATGGCAGCCTGGCGAACCATTGTGCCTGATGGGCGGCGTTGCTCGTCACTACAAACCCTATCTGGGTTCTGATTTTCTTACATCCCTGATCGCGCCAAAAGGAAAGGCGCTGGACGGGGCGCTGGCATTGGCTTCCCGCTTGGGAGCAGGAACCGAGAGGCGATCCGCATGAATGTTGCAAAATTCCTTGACCCCAATAGTTGGATCGATGGCTCAATAGGCCCACTTTACGTCCGTTTGCGCAAACGGATCGAAGACGGCATCGAAAGTGGTGTGCTTGAACCCAACACACCCTTGCCTCCGGAACGTGAAATCGCAAGTCTTACCGCATTATCCAGAGTAACGGTTCGCAAAGCGATAGAAGAGCTCGTCGACCGGGGAGTTATCGTCCAAATTCAGGGCTCCGGTTCATTCGTTACTGAGAAAAAGGCCCGCGTAGAACAATCTTTGTCCCGCCTCACATCATTTACAGAGGACATGGAACGCCGCGGCATGGCCTCGGAATCTAAGTGGCTGGAGCGAGGAATTTTCATACCGTCGCCGGACGAAGTCGTGGTTCTGGCATTAGGGGCGAGCGACTCGGTTTCGCGCATCACTCGCCTTCGAATCGCCGGAGACAGACCGATGGCTTTGGAGCGGGCATCGTTGCCGCTCGATATCCTACCTAATCCAACAGCTGTGGAAAAATCACTCTATGAAGTTCTGCAGGCATCTGGAAACCTGCCTGTTCGGGCAATTCAAAAGATATCCGCCATCAATCTTGATGAAAAAGACGCGGAATTGTTGGGAGTCCCAGAAAATTCAGCTGGGCTACACATCGAACGGACATCCTACCTTTCAAGTGGGCGCGTGGCGGAGTTTACCAGATCAAAATACCGCGGCGATGCCTACGATTTTGTAGCCGAGCTGCGACTTGCAACGAATTAGGAAAAGATATGTCTGACACGATCAGCCAAATGCGGCGTGAAGTTCTCGAGATTCCAACGGCAGTGGATCGTCTTTTGACGTCCGGGGCGAGCGATATTCAGCACGCTGCAGCGGCAGTTCGCACTCTTGATCCGAACTATTTGGTAACAGTGGCGAGGGGGTCTTCGGACCATATCTGTACCTATCTGAAGTACGCAACCGAGATCCTCTTAGGCAGGCCTGTTGCCTCGATCGGTCCGTCTGTTGCTTCCATATTCAAAGCCCCCCTGCATCTCGACAACAGCCTGTGTATTTCCGTCTCTCAATCTGGCCAGAGCCCCGACATTGTTGAAATGGCGCGTGCCGCCAAACGCGATGGATCTTTGTCGGTCGCGATCACAAATGACCCCGCATCACCTTTGGCCAATACCAGTGATCACACGCTGCAGATTCACGCCGGACCAGAGCGGAGCGTCGCAGCGACCAAGACCTTTGTAACCTCGGCCGTCGCCGGGCTGTCGCTGCTGGCAGAATGGCGCGGCGACGCAGATCTGCGCGGGGCCATACACACCCTGCCTGAGGCGCTGGAGCGTGCGATTTCGATCGATTGGCCTGAGGTTCGCGCCGCAATCGGTGAGGAGTCCTCGTTGTTTACACTGGGTCGCGGACCGGTTTGGGCAGTTTCCAATGAAGCAGCGCTGAAGTTTAAGGAAACGTGCCAGATCCACGCTGAGAGTTACTCTTCCGCAGAAGTTCTTCACGGGCCGGTTTCGATTGTGGATGAAGGGTTCCCAGTCCTGTGCTTTGCCGCCGCTGACGCTGCCCAGGATGCTCTTGTCGAAATAGCTGATCAGGTTGCCGCAAAGGGCGCTAAGGTTTTTGTAACTTCAAAACGCAGCAAGGCAGCGGTTGGAATTGACCACATTCGTACAGATCACGCACTCACCGATCCGCTGAGCCTGATTGTATCCTTCTACGCTATGGTAGAGCGCGTCGCAGCATCACGCGGGATCAACCCGGACGCACCGCGCCACCTAAAAAAAGTCACGGAAACCGTATGACACAGGCCCTGACAGCGTACTGTGGTGCTTCGATCTTTGATGGGAGCCAGATGCATGAAGGGTGTGCTCTTCTGGTCAATGGCGCGGTAGTTGTTGGCGTTGTGCCGGAGAAGGAACTTGCGAACGGGACCGAAGTTCACCGGTTGGAGGAGGGGATTCTGGCTCCGGGATATGTTGATCTGCAGGTCAACGGTGGTGACGGCATCATGTTCAACGACGAACAGTCGGTTGCCGTTCTGCGACGGATTGCCGCCGCACATGCAAGCCTTGGGGCAACGTCGATACTGCCGACCCTGATTACCGATACGCAGGAAAGAACGATTGCGGCTATTGACGCCGTGGAACAGGCCGTTGCCCAGGGCGTGCCGGGGATCATCGGGTTACATCTGGAAGGTCCGCATCTGGCCCAGTCGCGCAAGGGTGCCCATGATCCAGCGTTAATTCGCCCCATGCAGGACGGCGATCTTGATCTTCTGTTAGCGGCCGCCTCCCGTTTGCCAACCCTGAAAATTACGATTGCGCCTGAAAACGTAACGCCGCAACAAATGAGAAAACTAGCAGACGCTGGGGTTATTCTGTCGCTCGGCCACACGGATGCGAGTTTTAGGGATTGCGAGGTAGCAGTTGAGAACGGCGTTTCCTGTGTAACCCATTTATTTAACACCATGAGCCAGCTTAGCAATCGGGAGCCCGGTTTGGTTGGTGCTGCGATAACACTGGGCGGGCTTTCCGCCGGGCTGATTGCCGATACAATCCACGTACATCCTGCTTCCATCGCAGTGGCGCTGCAGGCCAAGAAAGGCCCGGGTCGAATTTTTCTGGTGAGCGATGCCATGGCAGTCGCCGGATCGGACATTACTGAGTTCATTCTCAACGGGCGGATTGTAAGACGCAACGCAAACCGACTGACACTGGAAGACGGTACCCTGGCGGGGGCCGATCTGGACCTTTCGACCGCGATCAGTGTGGTATCGGATATTACCGGATTCACACCTTCAGAATCGATCGCCATGGCGACATCAATTCCCGCCGCCGTGATCAAGCGGGAACAGGACTGTGGAACAATTTACAACGGGGGGTCGGCCGATTTCATCTTTCTGGATGGCTCCAATCAGCTGGCTGGGGTCTGGCAACACGGGGAGAGAGTTTCGATACCGGCGGAAAACTGAGTGCCCTGGTAGTTTTGTTCGTATTCCCTAGAGAGTTTTGAGTTTTGTTTGAATCACAAACGAAACTCAAAACTGCAACGTTAACAGCACCATAGACTGGCGTTTTCTACATCAACTTGTCTCAAGTTAATGTAAAAACGCTTTAGCGGTGAGTTGTTTTGATTTGGCCCCCTGCCCTGTTGGGTTGAGGCACTGCCTTTTTAAGAATTTGGGAGGGAACTGCACCGCGAATACCAGTAACGCACATTCTCCTAAACTCCGCCAATTGTGATCAACACGGTCATCGTTCTTACGAAAACTGCAAGGAAAGACTTTTGTTCACAGTTTCCAGTAGCCTAGCGGCTGCAACAGGTAAGGTGCGCCCGCGCAGATGCCCTGCAATCAGAACGCCGGCCGGGATGCCGCCCAGGTCCAATGGCACCGATACAAGCCGGTCTTTGGCCAAATTCGGTCTCAGATTGATGGCCAGACTAAAACTCAGCGCCTGACTGTCCTGCGACATCAGGCGCAGCAAATCCAAACTGTTGGATTCAAGGGCAGGTTCCAGCGTGATCCCAATCTTTCCCGCCGTCGCATCCAGTACTTGACGGATGCCTTCGGGTTGTTTGGGCAGCAGGAGTGGAAAGTCGATGCAGTCATAGATTTTTAAACTGTCGCGGCTGGCAAGTGGATGTCCCACCGACATGTTACAGAACACCTGCTGCACGCCAGAATAAACGATTTGCAACTCCTTCAAACGAATGGGTTCAAACACGATGGCGATGTCGTTGGTGTTGTCCAGAAGCGAGGTTTCCGCTTCGCCGCGCTCGTGCAGATTGACGCCAAATGTGACGGCCGGAAATTCGGCCAAGTGGGTCTTGATAAGGGCAGGCAGGAAGAATTGTACCACCTCGCGCGTGGTAGCGATGTTAATGTGGCCCGCACGCATGCCGGACAGATCAGCGATGCGCGATTTCACCTGGTCCATGTCGGCGATCTGGTCACGAATGTGTTTCAGCAGGGTTTCGCCCGCGGTATTAGGGCGCAAGCCCGCGGGGTGGCGCTCGAATATCTCGACCCCCAGTTCCTCTTCGATCCCCAGAATCCGTCGGTTCAGGGCAGAGGCGGTGATGCCCAATTCCTCGGCCGCGCTACGTAATGATCCAGTACGGGCGATTTTTTCCACGTATTTCAGAACCTGAAGGTGGCGCATCTGAGTGCTTTCTTTGGAGAAAATTCGGTGTTGCGTTTTTTGCAACGCATGACTGATTTCATAGCAACAGACAGCAACGCGAACAAGGTGTATCACCAGAAAAAGTGTTTCACTGTCTGGAAAGGGTGCGCGCGGGATGTCGCAGAAACTTGTCGTTATTGGCGCCGGAATGGCATCCGGTAGGATGCTGGAAGAGCTGCTCGCGTTGGACGAAGGTGCCTATGACATCACCCTGTTTGGGGCTGAGCCGCGCGGTAATTATAACCGGATCATGCTATCACCCGTCCTGTCCGGCGAAAAGACCTATGCGGAGATTGTCACCCATGACGCCGATTGGTACGCCGCCAACGGTGTGACCTGCCGCTTTGGCGAAGCGGTGGTCAGGATCGACCGCAAGACCAAACGGGTGATCAGCGCAGGCGGGGTGACGGAGTATGACAAGTTGGTCATCGCCACCGGATCTGCATCATTCTTTGTCCCGGTACAGGGCAATAATTTGCCTGGCGTGATCGGTTTTCGCGATCTGGATGATGTCGAGGCGATGCTGGAAGCCGCCGACAAACCCCATTCCAGAGCAGTAATCATCGGTGGTGGTTTGCTCGGGTTAGAGGCAGCGGCAGCCCTGAATGAACAGGGCATGCAAGTCACTGTATTGCATCTGATGGGCCACCTGATGGAGCGCCAGCTTGACCCCGCGGCCGGGCAGCTATTGCAAAAAGAGCTGGAAAGCCGCGGCATCAAGGTGATTTGCAGGGCCCATACCAATGCAATCCTTGGGCACGGACGCGTAGAAGCGGTATTGCTTGAGGACCAGTCTATGCATCCTGCCGATCTGGTGGTAATGGCCGCCGGTATTCGCCCTGAAACCCGTCTTGGTATCGACGCCGGGCTGCATACCGAACGCGGGATTGTCGTCGATGATCAGATGCAGACCTCGGACCCGGACATTCTGGCGCTCGGCGAATGTGTCGAGCATGACGGCACTGTCTACGGTCTTGTCGCACCACTTTTTGACATGGCCAAAGTGCTGGCGCGTACGCTGATCAACCAAGCGGCGGCGTTCAAGGCGCCCGAGGTTTCGACCAAGCTGAAAGTCACCGGGGTTGATTTGTTCTCGGTCGGGGATTTTGGCGACGAGCACGAAGAGATCGTGTTTCGCGACCCCGGTCTAGGCGTCTACAAACGAATAACCCTGAAAAACGACCGCATCGTCGGCCTGGTCATGTATGGTGACACCAGCGACAGCACCTGGTTTTTTGACAAGCTTAAATCCGCCGAGGACATCAGCGACATTCGCGGCAGCCTGATTTATGGCTCAGCCGCAGTGGGCGCAGACCCGCTGGAAGCGGTTGCGGCCATGCCCGACAGCACCGAGGTTTGCGGTTGCAACGGGGTCTGCAAAGGCACGATCGTAGCCGCGATCGGTGGTGGCGCAACGGATCTTGCTGCGCTCAAAACGATGACCAAAGCGTCGGCCTCCTGCGGCAATTGCACCGGGTTGGTCGAGCAGGTTCTGGCCAGCACATTGGGTGATGATTTCGTTGTTCCTGCAAGGGCTGGTATCTGTGGCTGCTCCGACCTGACCCACGAAGACATCCGTCAGATCATCAAATCACAAAAGCTGAAAACCATTCCGGCCGTCATGCAAGAGGCGGGGTGGAAAACGCCCTGTGGTTGCCATGTCTGCCGCCCGGCGCTGAATTATTACATGATTGCCGAATGGCCGCTCGAATATGCCGACGATCTGCAAAGCCGTCTCGTGAACGAGCGCAACCACGCCAACATTCAAAAGGACGGCACTTATTCGGTCGTGCCCCGCATGTGGGGCGGGATGACGACACCATCCGAATTGCGCGCCATTGCCGACGCCGCCGAGAAATACAATGTCCCGACGATCCATGTGACCGGCGGCCAGCGAATTGATCTTCTTGGTGTCCAGCGCGATGATTTGCCGGCGATGTGGGCAGATCTGAACACCGCGGGTCTGGTCTCGGGTCATGCCTATTCCAAGGGTTTGCGCACGGTTAAAACCTGTGTCGGTTCCAAGCATTGCCGGTTTGGAACACAAGATAGTTCAGGCCTAGGCATCAAGCTGGAAAAGATTCTCTGGGGCAGCTGGACACCGCATAAGGTCAAGCTGGCCGTTTCGGGCTGCCCGCGCAATTGCGCCGAGGCAACCTGCAAGGACGTGGGCGTGATCTGCGTGGACAGCGGTTACGAGGTGTCGGTTGCGGGCGCGGCAGGGATGGAAGTGAAGCAGACCGAGGCTCTGGCCAAGGTCACAACCGAAAAGGAGGTGATCGACCTGACGGTGGCTTTTATCCAACTCTATCGTGAAAACGCCGCCTATCTGGACCGGCCCTACAAGTGGGTCGCCAAGGTGGGGATGGAATGGGTTCGCGACCGGGTTTTGGAGGATGAGGCCGAGCGCCTAGCGCTGTGCGACCGGTTCGAGATTTCGCAGACAGTTTACCGAAAGGATCCGTGGGTCGAGCAAGCCAAACCCGAATACTGCCTGAACAAATGGGCCGCCTTGGCTGACCTGACACTGGAGGCCGCAGAATGAACAACTGGATTGATATCGCCACCCTTGACGACATTCCGCCGCGTGGCGCCCGGGTGGTAAAAACCCGCCTCGGATGCGTCGCGATCTTCCGCACCGCAGACGACAAGGTTTTCGCCCTCGATGATGCCTGCCCACACAAAAAAGGACCGCTGTCCGAGGGGATCACGCATGGAAATGCCGTAACCTGCCCGTTGCACAACTGGGTCATTGATCTGGAAACCGGTATGGCACAGGGGGCCGACACGGGCCGCGTAAAAACTTATGAAATCAGGATCGAAAATGACCGCATCCTGCTGGACGGGACGCGTTTAGTGGACCGTTCGCTGCATTGTGCGGACGGGGCGGCATAACGGGCCCCCGGACGATGGGTAGATACGGCAACCGAACGGGCATGGTATGGGTGTCTCTTTCGCTTTGGATTCATTAGGAAAGAACCACTTTACCAGTTTGAGCGCCTATCAGCGTGTCTGATGAAGCAAGTTCGGATTGGCAATGTTTGAGCGCAACATTCACATCTGGACCAAATCATCCAGTATTTCACGCATTTGCAGAAGTGGCCAAAAGAACGGCGAAGCAAAAAGCGAAAAAATGAGTCAGCATATTGCCCTCCCTAAAGTCAGCCCAATCCCTGCGACGTGATCTTTCAAGTGAATGCTGCGGTGAGGAATTTGTTCTTCAATAACTTCCAGCGCACCTCCCGCTTGATCTCTTTTACGTTTTCAACCGATCCACCCGGCTCAGATCTGGTTCTCATCTCGCGTCCTTTCAAGGAGACCGATCAGCCCAAAACTCTCACTTGAATGTTCCCTGCTCGCGAACGGTGCGGATGATGATCTCCATCATCTCGAACTGGGACTCTGCTGCGACGTCCTCAAAGTAGACATGGCTCGGCCAGGGCTGGGCACGGAACCGGTCTTCAGGCATCTCGACTTTGCTTGCCACTTCCTTTTGAGCTGCGACAAATGCCTCTGCGATGTCTTTGATCTCAACTTTGGCCGCCGCCAGGTCCCCGACGCTGTTTGCATCAATCTGACACGAGCCTACACCTGTGGTCAGCGGCACGCCCCGCTGGACCGCCTGATCTACATAGAACGGCACCTCCACTTTGTCAGCTTCAAGACGCATAATGAATTTCGGACACACCATGTGCTTGTGATCGGTTAGCTCACGCAGGCCAACTTTGGGAGTGTTATCTGCATTGTTTGCCCCCCGACGCCGTCCTCCACGATCCCGTTTGGCCACAGTCGCCACGTGGTCCCCTCGATAATTACAGTCAAATAGACGGTCTCCCCACTCCTTTCCCTCAGCCATCCGTCGCATGGACCGGATTGCCATGTTCTTGCAGTTGTCCGGGCCAATAAAGAAAGGCGAACCGGACGCATCCGATAGTTCTATCCAGCCGTTAGGAAACCTTTCGACAAAATGCTCGATCCAAGGTGTCAGAACCGTATCAGCAAGGAAATCAAGAAGTTCGTTCACAAATTCTGGGTCATGCACCACGTCCGCAAGCAACGGTTCTTGCCCATAGATGTCGGCGGCAAAACTGTAGGGTGCCGATATCTGCAATAGCGGTTCCATCCCAGTCAGACGCTCAGTTTCAGCCAGTATGCCGGTGATGATCTTGGCCACACCAGTATCAAAATCCGGTGTCCTTAAGTCGCGCCAGTTGTCGCGATTGATCAGCGGCTCATCAGGATCCGAACCCGGCGGGAACCGATCAGGATACATCATCTTCTGGCCGACTTGTTCGCAAGTGAAGCCGTATAGCGCCCATGCAGTATACACCTTGTCCACGCCGACCAGACGGCTGGTTATCAGGTTCGTACGGGCGTACCTCTGTGAATCGCCCTTGTAGTACGCTGCCGAGTCGATCCCATAAAGGTCGTGCAGGATTGCCAACGCCAACATGTGTATTGACGCAGAAACATGCACCCGATCCACGGGCGCCGGCGTTGCAAATTCGGCATCCATTTTACCTTCGATCGTGTCATCGAAAATCTGGCGCAGCTCTTCGCGGGCTTCCGCATCTCCTGCCTTCCAGCGGGCAATCAGATGCAAGCCAGCTGGGAATTTGGGGTAATCAGCCACGGTATGATCCTTACATCTTTCTAAGGTTTGGCCCGTCCAAAAGTCGACAGCCCAAAAAATATCACGAGTCGCGACCCATATTGCGCTTATTAGGTGGGTATGTGAAAATACCCACTACTGCGAATTACATATACCCACATGGGCGCAAATGCTGCAGATGAAAGGTGACGTAATATGAAACAATCCGGCGGCGCTCTTCTGTCAATGCTTAACCTAGACCGGCTAAGCAAAACGACGCTCACACGCCAGCTTGAGAACAACATTCGCAAGGCTGTATTAGATGGCAAGTTGCCGGCGGCCACTCGTATGCCTTCCAGCCGTCAGTTAGCCGTAGACCTTGGTGTTTCACGAATAACGATAAAGAATGCGTTCGAGCAATTGACCAGTGAAGGCTTTCTTGAAACCCAATACGGGTCTGGCACCTATGTCGCGCAATTGTCTACAGGTGACCTGCCGGTGATTGCCACCTCGTCACGTCGTCGAACACACACACCCAAGACCAGCCCGATCTCACCTCATGTTGAGCGGATCCAGCAATCACTTGCTACTACGCGGCTCTCGCAAGTCCGCGCTTTCCGGCCTGGCATTCCTGCGCTGGATGTTTTTCCTCGTCGCGCCTGGGCGGAGGTGTATTCTCGTGCCATTCGACACCACGACAGTTATTTGCTTGGGTACGGCCCTTCCAGCGGCCTTGACGAACTTAAAGCGGCGATAGCACGACACGTCTTTGACAGCCGCGGTATCGAGTGTCAGCCCGACCAGATCATCATCACTTCTGGCGCTCAACAGGCCTTTTCCCTCATCCTTCTGACGCTGCTCACTCCGGGTAATACGATTTGGATGGAAGACCCAGGCCACATTGCTTTTCGCGACGCCGCAAAATTCCAGGGGTTGCAGATCGACCCCGTTCCGTTAGACGCCGAGGGTTTTTCACTTAGCTATGCGCGCGCGAACTATGTGCCTTGCAGTCTCATGTTCGTAACCCCTTCTCATCAGCATCCCCTTGGCATGACCATGAGCCTCACTCGTCGTCTTGACCTGCTTGAATTGGCTCAGTCACAGGAAAGTTGGGTCATTGAGGATGACTATGACAGTGAATTTCATTACGAAGAACGTCCACAACCGGCGCTCAAAGCCCTCGATAAGCATGGGCGCGTGCTTTATGTCGGCAGTTTTTCGAAATCCATGTTCCCGGCGATGCGCCTTGGCTATCTGATCTGCCCGCTGGAGCTTGGCCCTGCCTTCGCTGCCGCCCAAACACTGCTAAGCCAGAACGTCTCGCTTTTGCAGCAAAAGGCGATGACCTATTTCATGGAAGACGGCAGTTTTAACGCGCACCTTCGCCGCATGAAACTTGTCTACAAGAAGCGCCGCGACATCCTTGTCCACGCGCTCGAGGAACATG
This sequence comes from Paracoccaceae bacterium, assembly GCA_024227475.1. Lineage (GTDB taxonomy): Bacteria > Pseudomonadota > Alphaproteobacteria > Rhodobacterales > Rhodobacteraceae > Amylibacter. Next base: position 38,657 of record JAAEUI010000008.1, read on the forward strand.
CGTGTTCCCTTTTGCGGCCAGAGCCTTGTCGTGCTGGTATGCATCTGGTTACTCTTTTTTCGGACTCTTCGGTTCGGGATCACGAAATAGCCAAAAGACTTTGGAATGCCGGGATCGATTGCCTCCCGCTTTCAATATTCCGCGATCAGGCCGTGGTCGCCCCCGGCTTGCTTCTTGGCTTTGCCTGCGCCCCAGAGGATCAGATTAGTGGAAAGATTCGTCAGGCTGTGCAGGTGATGGGCGCAAATGCTCTTTGATCCTATACTCCCAAGATCCAAAAAGTGGCTTAGCATTGGCGAAAGAGCATCGCCGGATTGGTTGATATTTTGGCACTATCTAGGGCATTTCTGGTTTTGTTTGAATCACAAACGAAACCAGAAGCGCAACGACGCCAGATACTTAGATCGGAGTTTCAGGTTCAATCTGGTTTAGCTTAAACCGGAAACGCTCTAACTGCTGCATGCCGGCCAATGTGGATATATGTAAATCACTAAGGTGGGTATTTTCACATGCCCACGTGATGGGTCCAATATTAGCCAAGGCGCCTATCACCCGGATATGCAGCGTATGAAACCGCTCATACCGGATCCCGCAACAGATGAGTTGAAAGCTGAAGTAACCCCTGATTTGGCTTTGGCAAGAATGTGATCTAAGGTCCGACTCAATTGGAAGTCGGAAAAAATAGGGAAATGGAAATATTGGCAATGCCGCCAATATGTTTTCGTGAGCATAGATGTAAAAAAGAATGTTCACAAATCTTCGGGAGGAAGAAACATGACAATAACCAAAAGCGGCGTTAATCGCCGTTCATTTCTGAAAGCAGGGACAGCTGCAGGTGCCGTTGCGCTGGCTTCGCCTGCACTGGTTTCAAAAGCTCTTGCTGCGTCTGGTGAGTTGGATATCCTGATGTGGTCAGACTATTTGCCAGATGGCTTTTTGGCTGAATTCAAGGCTGAAACAGGTATCACTGTGAACTTCACGGGGATTGGTTCCAATGAGGAGCTGATCAACAAGATGAAGGCGTCTAACGGTTCTGGCGCAGATATCATTTCACCGACCAACAACCGCTCTTTGCAATGGGGCCCGCTTGAACTGTTGCAAGCCTTCGACATGAGCCGCGTCCCCATCGACAAAGTGAATCCTGCGATGGCGAAAATTGGCCCGGATGCATGGAACTTCGGTGATGGCAGTACATGGCTTCCTCATATTTGGGGCACCGAGGGTATGGCTTGGCGCATTGATCTGTGGTCTCCCGCTGATGCATCAGGCGTGCCTTCTTATGGTGCGGTTTGGGCAGAAGAAAACGCAGGCAAGACAATGATGCGTGCACACTCCGGTATGTTGGGTGCGGGCCTCTACATGGAAGGTTCGGGCCAAATGGATCCCGGCTCGGTCTGGGCTGCCTATGAGTCAGAAGAAAACATGCGCAAAACCTGGGGCATGATCGCTGATTGGTGTATCGCACGTAAGAATAATCTCAAACTGATCTGGAACGATGCTGACACCCAGAAAAATGGCCTGTTGAACGACGGTGTTATTGTTGGGCAGACTTGGGATGGACCCCCACTGGCGTTGAAATCTGCCGGCGAGCCGGTAACCTACCAGGCACCGAAAGAGGGTTCGATGGCTTGGGTTGACGGTATGGCAATTCCAAAAGGCGCCAAAAACATTGACCAGATATATGCCTTCATCGAATTTGCGTATCGCGCAAAACCAGCTGGTGTTGCTATTGACGGCCATGGATATAATTCACCTGTTCTTGGGGCGGACACCCATGCCAGCGCGCAATATGCTAAAAACTTCGCCGAAGCATACCCCGGTGACGCTCTTGCCAATCTGAATGCTTGGCCGGCAGAGGCACCCTGGTATGCCGATGTGCGCACTGAATATGTGAACAAATTCAAAAGCGCATAAATAAAACAAGAAGTCCCCGACTGTGATATCGATCACGGACGGGGACTTGCCGGAAGTTACCGGCAAAGTACCAATGGGACGTAAAATACTTTTTGGGGGAATCATATGGGTGCCGGGGTAACTGTTAACCTGGAGAACGTTTGGATCAAATTCGGGGATTTTGTCGCCGTCAGAGAAGCCAATGTAAATATCAAGGGCGGGGACTTTTTCTCGTTCCTTGGGCCATCGGGCTGCGGGAAAACCACAATTCTACGCGCTGTTTCGGGCTTTCTAGACCCTTCCGAAGGGCGGGTTTTGATCGGTGGAAAAGATATGGCAGGAATTGGCCCGAACAAGCGGCCAACGGCACTGATTTTCCAGAATCTTGCACTGTTTCCCTTGATGAAAATCTGGGAGAATATCACGTTTTCGATGGAAGTCGCAGGCGCCTCTGCGGGTGATCGCCGCAAACGCGCCGACGAACTGCTGGACATGATCGCCCTGAGCGGACAGGGGGACAAGTTTCCCTCTGAACTCTCCGGTGGACAAAAACAACGCGTCGCGATCGCCCGCGCCTTGTGCGCCGAACCCGATGTGTTGCTGCTGGACGAGCCGCTTTCAGCGCTTGATCTGAAACTGCGCCAGCATATGCGGACCGAACTGCGTGAGATACAGCAGCGGGTCGGAATTTCGTTTATTTATATCACTCACGATCAGGGCGAGGCTCTGACCATGTCCGACAGCGTGGCTGTGATGCGCGCTGGTATCATCGACCAAATCGCCGGTGGCCATGAAATTTATGACCACCCGGCCACGCCTTTTGTGGCGTCTTTTGTTGGTGAAAACAACGTTTTCCGGGGCAAGCTCCAGTCGGTCAATGGCAATGAAGCTGTTATCAGAACCAACAGGTCGGGTGATCTTCTGGCGCAGATAACACCAACTGCCGTGGGCAAAATGAAAGCTGGCGATGATGCGATGATGTTTGTGCGACCAGAAGCCCTTGCTTTGGGCGAGGCGAGCCCGGATTCCAAAACTACGATTTCGGCGAATGTCCTGAACGAGGAATTCGAAGGCAACTCCTACAGCGTGTTCCTTGAAGGCGATGGCGGCAAGCAGATTAAAATGTCGCTGCCAAACCTGGGGCAGGATCGCGAATCTTCCAAAGGCAGCAGTTTGGCGTTGCACTACGATGCGTCCACCGCGGTGGTTATGCCTGCGGGCGAGCTGGCGTCGGAATAGGGGGAAATCATGAAAAAGCCCATGATTTTTTCTGAATTTTTCAAAAACAACGGCCCTGTTATGGGCAGTATCCTGATGGTGCTGGTGGGGTTTTGGATCATTGTCCTGATCGTTCTGCCACAGCTTTCGATGCTGGACTTCTCATTCAGGTTTAACCTGCCTCCTGCCGAACTTGGAGGCCCAAAAGATAACTATACGCTCAAAAACTACAAACAGCTGGTGTATGGCGCTGCTGGGTCCGAAGGGACGTATAACACGGTCGACCTTATGGTCTTCGTGCGCACGATCGTCACCGCGATATTTGTAACAATTGCAAATATTATCATGTGTTATCCGCTGGCCTATTACCTTGGGCAGTCAAAAGGCACCAGTTTCGCGCGCCTTCTGGTCGTGATGCTGATAATCCCTTACTGGATCAACGAAATCCTGCGCGCTTTTGCCTTGCGTATTATTTTCGGTGAAACTGGGCTGATCAACGAAGTGCTGACGTTTTTGCACCTCACGGCCGAACCTATCGACTTTATCCGTCAGAACTATGCGCTCTATGCGGGTTTGGGCTATGCCTACATCCTGCTGATGCTGTTTCCGATGTACAATGTCATTGAAAGCCTCGACCGAAATCAGATCGAGGCGGCTCGGGACATGGGGGCCAGTTGGATACGTATTCACCGGCGCATTGTCATTCCGCATGCAAAACCAGGGATCGCGTCCGGCGCGACAATGGTGTTCATGCTGTCAGCCGGGGCACTGGCCGTGCCACAAGTGTTGGGCGGTCCGTCCAGCCTGTGGTTCACCCAGTTGGTTTATCAATGGTTTAACGATTCTCTCAACTGGCAACAGGGCTCGGCTTATGCGATCGTTCTGTTGTTCTCCAGTATCGCGATCGTCCTGACCCTGATGCGTATCTTCAAGGTGAACATGGGGGATATCGGCAAATGAGTCCGAAAGTTATTTCCCGTCTCGCGCTTGGAGCATATCTGCTGATATTCTTCGGGTATCTCCTTGGACCCCTGGTGGTGATGAGCCTGACAGCTTTTAACTCTTCTGGCTTTCCGTCGGTTTCTCCCTGGGCCTGTTTCACCTTTGAATGGTTTGACGTTTTGTTCAAAGATCAACGCATCCTGAATGGGATCAAGAACAGCATTATCATTGGTATTGGCACGGTGATCGTATCGATAGCAATTGGTTTGTCGGCAGCCCTTGTGCTGACACAGGTATGGCCGAAATTGCGGACGACCTATTACACCATTATCATTGCGCCGATCCTTATCCCCGGCGTGGTTCTCGGGATATCAACGATTGTGTTTTGGGATCGAGTCAGCCGGCTGTTAGGGCCTTCGACAGATGCCCTGTTTCATAACGGAATTTTCCTGACCATCTTGGGCCAATCCACCTTTATTGCCTCTTACGCGATGCTTATCTTTGTTGCACGTCTAGCGCGATTTGACCCCGGTCTGACCGAGGCGGCGCTTGATCTCGGAGCTACCCACACGCAGGCATTTCGCAAAATCCTGCTGCCGTTCATGCGTCCTGCGATCGCGTCGGCGGCCGTATTGGCGTTTCTGGCCTCGTTTGAAAACTACAACACAACCACATTCACCTTCGGAAATTACCCGACACTGACAATCGAACTGGCGCAAAAAGTGCGCTATGGGATTAATCCGTCGATATCGTCACTGGCGTTTATCATTGTTGTACTCACGGTTTTCGGTGCTCTTGCGTTTGAGGCGTATCGCCGGAATACCGGCAACAAGGAACGCGCCAAGGAAGGCAAAGCTGCACCAAAATCTGGTGGCATTCTTCCGGGCTTCCTGCGTGGCAACCCAGCCGCAGTCGTTTTGGTTCTGCTCTGCTTCACAGTGATCACTGCGGTTGGAACAGCCCAAAGCTATAGTCCAGAACAATGTAAGATGGATGTGCGAGCCGCCAAGCAGCTGGAAATTGACCTTCGTATCGAAGCGCTGGAAGAGAAACGCCGTCTTCGTGAGCTGGGGAAAACCCACGAAGGTCCGGATATCTTTGGGACCCCAGAAGTGGAATCCGAAGACAAGGCCCCAAGTTCAAGCGGCGCTTTTGGTGACGTATTTAAAGATTTGGAACAGGGTGACTAAGGTCTGTTGAGAGTCAGGAGTCCCATCTGCGTTGATTTCTGATTCAACCTTCCAAACGAGGAGGTTTAGAGCGTATCTCGTCTAATTGGATTCACAGAAGGACCGAGATACGCAGCAACATCAGATACTTAACCCGGCATTTCCATTTCAATCTGAAACCGATTAAATAGGAAACGCTCCAAATGGGCACAGGCCGATTGGTTATCTCCGATCGCCAATGGGAGCAGATGGAGTCGCACTGCCTTGATCGCGAGACAAACCCAACCCTAGCCCAGGGATTGGCAACCACGGTGGCAACTCCGATCATACGCAAACCGGATCGGCGGCACGGCCACCTTCGCAAAGTATGTCCTCGTCGAAGGCGACCACCTTTCTCAATTCGGCAAGCATGAATGCTCGCCCGTCATACGTGATATCCGGTATACCCGGCGACGGCGTGCACGACTCCCTTGATTTCCGTTCCGTGATAGATGCCAAAGGCACCGTGCCGGTTTTCGCGCTGGAACCGGCGAAGCATTGATTGCTCGGCCTCGCTTTCGACCCGCTCCAGAGGCAGCGCATTCAGATCGAAAAATCCCATGCCGCCTGGCGCGTCACCGGCAACGATCCCATGATAGATTATCGAATGTGTACCATTTTGGGTGTTCTGAAATACGGCATAGAGGTGATCCAGTTTTGGGGTCACGCCAAGTTGCTTGAGATACGCCGCAAGCCCCTCCACCGTGTTTTCGGCTGACGGGGCTTTGGGCACCGAAACCGCTCCATCGCGGCCAAGTTCCAGCAGGACCGAATTACCCTTTGCAAGCACCGCTCCAATGGAGACATGGTTGGCCCCGGCCGCGGCATCGGCCAGCGAATTTTCCAGCCCGATGTCGAAATAGGCGCCGCGGAAAAAGCCGAGCGGTTTTGCTTCCGTCGAACTGTGCGACAGAACCCGCCCGATCAGAATCAAGTGATCCCCGGCATCGACCAACCGGTGCCGCGCGCATGTGAAACTCGTCAGAGCATTATCGATGACCGGCATATCCAGAGGACCCGCATGCCACGCGGCAATGTTGAACTTGTCAGGCGATTGCGACGCAAAAAGGCCTGAGATTTCCTTTTGATCGTCTGCAAGAACGTTAACGGAAAAATGGTCGGCCTTGGCAAACACATCACAGCTGTGTGCCGATTTTGCCAGGCACACCAAAAGCAGCGGCGGATCGAGGGAAGCGGAACTGAACGAATTTGCGGTAAACCCCCGGGGGGTGTCGTCGGTCTGTCGCGTCGTTATCACCGTTACACCGGTGGCAAAGCTGCCAAAGGCGTTACGCA
>JAAEUI010000009.1 GCA_024227475.1 Paracoccaceae bacterium
CTTCTTGCCTGCATCATAACCTCTGGGGCTGGGATTTACCCGAGGCGTTCAAAACCTTGCAACGGCTATTGGAAGCAAGGCAGGGCAAAACTGGCAAGCGGGAATACGTGCAGGTCCTGCGCTTGCTGGAACGCTTTGAGATGGAGACGTTGCATGTTGCAATCAAGGATGCTCTGAAGCTGGGTGCAATCAGCTTTGATGCCATCAAGCATCTGGTGCTGTGCCGGATTGAACGGCGGCCACCAAGGTTGGATCTGGATGTTTATCCGTTTCTGCCCCGAACAAACGTTGCCACAACTTCTGTCTCTTCCTACATGAGCCTTCTTGGCGACGGGGTGTCATGAGTAAAGCTCCTGAACTGTTGCTGGCCCATCACCTTAAAACGCTGAGACTGCCAACTTTCCTGCGTGAACATGACAAGCAGGCCCGTATCTGTGCGGCAGAGGGCGTGGATCATGTGCGTTATCTGGCACGGCTGACAGAACTGGAATTGATTGACCGGGAACGCCGAATGGTCGAACGGCGGATCAAATCCGCGAAGTTCCCATCCATCAAAAGCCTGGACAGCTTTGACTTCACCGCAATACCATCTTTGAACAAGATGATGGTATTGGAACTGGCGCGTTGTGAATGGATCGAGCGTAGGGAGAATGTCATCGCCCTTGGTCCATCAGGTACAGGCAAAACCCATGTCGCTCTCGCATTGGGACTGGCGGCTTGTCAAAAGGGTCTGCCGGTGGCATTTGTAACAGCAGTTGCCCTGGTCAATGAATTGATGGAAGCCCGCGACGAGAAACGCCTACTACGCCGCCAGCGACAGTTGGCAAAGGTCAAGCTGCTGATTATCGACGAACTCGGCTTTGTGCCACTCAGCAAAACCGGGGCAGAACTCTTGTTTGAACTGATATCACAACGCTATGAGCAAGGCTCCACGCTGATCACCAGCAATCTACCCTTCGAGGAATGGACCGAGACATTTGGCACGGAACGCCTGACCGGCGCATTGCTCGACCGGCTCACTCATCATGTGCATATTCTCGAGATGAATGGCGATAGCTATCGGCTGAAGCACAGCCGCAAACAGCGCAAAAGCAAGCCAGTATAATCTCAAAGCATGGGCACAACCCGGCTTGACCACAGCCCCGCGCTGCTACGTCTGCCATGTGGAGGGCGCTCCGCAGCGCGGGTCTATGGACAACCCTCCGCAATTCTGTCAGCTGACAAACAAAAGTGGCCGACTTTTACGCCGCCTTCTGGAAGGACTTTAATCCGCCGTTGACATGCTGAGCGATGCCAATGCCAGTTCGGTGCTGGACATTGCCACAGGGACCGGTTTTCACGCTGTGGAGTTTGCCCGGGCGGGCTA
>JAAEUI010000010.1 GCA_024227475.1 Paracoccaceae bacterium
CAATGGCGCGACAATGACCAGCAGGCCCGAAGGTTCCATGAACTGGCCGCCTATCAGCAAGATGATATTGACCACGATCAGGAAGGTGATCGGGCCAAGGCCAGCCCCCAGCATCGCCTTGGTGATCTGTTGCGGCACCTGCTCATCGGTAAGCACGTGTTTTAAAATCAGCGCGCAGGCAATCACGAACATCAGGGTGATGGTCAGCTTGCCGGCCTCAAACAGAGTATCGATGGTGTCCTTGTGCCAAAACGCGGTGATCAGCGACATTGGCTTCTTGAACAGGCTGATGTTCTTTTCACCCTCAACCGTCGCCAGCGGGCCCATATCGCGATAGACAAAACAAGCGATCAGCCAAGCATAGACGGCGGCAACAGCAGCGGCTTCGGTCGGAGTGAAAATCCCACCGTAGATACCGCCAAGAATGATCACGATCAGCATCAAACCCCAGCCAGCCTCTTTGGCGGCCAGCGCACGCTCGCCCCAGCTGGCGCGTTCGCCCTTGGGCAGGTTTTTCACCCGTGCCATGACGTAGATGCCGACCATCAGCATCAGACCGGCCAACAGCCCGGGGATCACCCCGGCCAGGAACATCCGGCCAACAGACACCTCAACCGAGGCCGCATAGACCACCATCACAATCGAGGGTGGGATCAGGATACCCAGCGTTCCGGCGTTACAGATCACACCGGCTGCGAATTCCTTGGTATATCCCACCTGCCGCATACCGGCGATGACGATGGAGCCGATGGCAACCACGGTTGCCGGAGAGGAGCCCGACAGGGCCGCAAACATCATGCAAGCGAAAACCGAAGCTATCGCCATGCCGCCATGCAGATGCCCGACGCAAGCAATCGAAAACCGGATGATCCGCCGCGCAACCCCGCCCGTCGACATGAACGACGAAGCCAGAATGAAAAACGGTATCGCCAGCAGAGTGAAATGGCCCTCAAAGGCGTTGAACAAGGTTTGCGCAACCGAGGCCAGCGAGCTGTCGGAAAACCACAACAGGAACAGAATCGAGGACAGGCCAAGGCTGACCGCAATCGGAACCCCGATCAGCAGCAGGCCAATGACCATAGAGAAAAGGAGGACGACTTCCATGACTTATTCCTCCCGCTGCGCTGCGACTTCTTCGAGCGCGTCTTCAACTTCGTGGCTGGCAATCATATTGTCGATTTCACCGCGCCACAGGCGCAAACCGGACTGAATAAACCGGTAAAGCAGCAGGGCCATGGAAAACGGCAGCACCGCATAGGGCAGAAAACGGGGAACTTTCTCGTAAGCGTCGCCGTCGTTGAACATACCTTCCAGAAACCGCATCCACTCCGGTATCGGAATGTCCTGGGTTTCATACCAGCCCTTGCCGCGGAATTTGTCTTCGAAACCGGTGGGAAACCAGCGGCCGTCAGTACCCGGCAGATTGGCGAAATTCGCCCAGTAATCCCAGGAGCCCTTGAGCAGCAGAAAAGCGAACAGAATGCAGCAGGCCGCGGTGATCATGCCCAGCACCTTGCGGGCCGGGGCGTTGACCATGTTCAAGACCGCGTCCACACCCAGATGGGCGCCGATCTTGACCGCATAACCCGCCCCGAGCAGAACCAGCCAGGCAAACAGGAACACCGTTAGTTCCAGCGCCCACAAAATGTTTGAATTAAAGCCGTACCGGGCCACAACATTCGCGAAGGTAATCAGGGTCATGATCCCCAAAATCGCCGCGATAAGTGTTTCTTCCAGCCGGTCGATGACACCTTTATCCGGTCTCATGAAACTGTCCCCCAGAATTTTTGGTTTTTGGATTTGACGGCGACCTCGCATGAGGCCGCCGCGCAGTTTGATAACCTTTAGTTGGTCACCATGTTGATTTCTTGAGCCGCTGCGATGTTATCAGCACCCACGTCACCTTCGAACTGGGTCCAGACCGGCTTCATGGTTTCAACCCATGCTGCACGTTGTTCTTCGTTCAACTGGCGCACGGTGCCACCGGCATCAATCACAGACTGTTTGGCAGCCTGGTTCACCGAATAAGCCTCGCCGTTGCGGGTTTCAGTTACTTCCTTAACGATGGCGACGAACTGGTCGCGCACATCAGCATCAAGACCTTCCAACCAATCCACATTTGTCACCAGCAGATAGTCGATGATGCCGTGGTTGGTTTCGGTCACACCGTCCTGAACTTCAAAGAACTTCTTACCAAAAATGTTGGACCAGGTATTTTCCTGCCCGTCCACAACACCCTGCTGCAGCGCGCCGTAAACTTCTGAAAACGCCATTTTCTGCGGTGAACCGCCAATCGCTTCCATCTGTGCGACCAACACGTCCGAGGACTGCACCCGGAATTTCAGACCGTTTGCATCAGAGGGCAGCAGCAGCGGTTTGCTGGCCGACATCTGCTTCATGCCGTTGTGCCAGAACGCCAACCCCTGCAGGCCGCGTTTCTGCATCGAATCCAGCATCGCCTGGCCGGAGTCCGAATTCTGGAACGTGTTCACGGCATTCATGTCGTTGAACATAAACGGCAAGTCAAAGATGCGGAATTGTTTGGTGAATCCTTCGAATTTTGACAGCGAAGGTGCGGCCAGTTGCACATCGCCTTGCAACATGGCTTCCAGAACCTTGTTGTCGTTGTACAGTGTCGAGTTCGGGAAAACCTCCATACAGGCTTTGCCGTTCATCTCTTCATTGACGCGTTTTTCCAACAAGCTGGCAGCGATGCCCTTGGGGTGCTTGTCGGTGTTGGTTACGTGGCTAAACTTGATAACAACTTCGCCATCTTCACAGGAAGCCGACGCGGTGTTTGCGGATACGGCCAAGGCCAAAGCCACTGCGGCTGTGGTCAGTAGTTTCATGGTTTCTCTCCCAAAATTTGTTAGCCCGGAAGATTCGGTTTCCGGTCAGGCTCAGAATGTGACGTCAGGGCACCGCTCGGCAAGGATATTGCCGTAGGGAAATAAATTATTAAATTACAATAGCCTATGAAGGATCCACCGCCACCGGTAAAGGCCACTGTGCGCTTTTCCGCACAAGCCTCTGGTATTCTGTGCGAAAACCCGCACAGAATGGGGCAACACTTCACCCAGACGGACCCACGCTTTGAGACGACCGCTGAAATTCGCTGTTCTTTGCCTGTACCTAACGTTTTGCGGGTTGCTGATCTGGGGCTACTGGGCCTTTGCCTATCGTGATGCGCTTACACA
>JAAEUI010000011.1 GCA_024227475.1 Paracoccaceae bacterium
GGCCTGTTCGCAACGCCGGCAATCGATGCAAAGCCGGGTATCCATCTCGATGTCATAGAAACCGGCATGATTGAGCAGGCCGAAGGTGGCGCCATAGGGGCAGAGGTAGCGACAGTAGAAACGGTTGCCGACGATGGGAACAATGAAAAAACTGCCGAAGTAGGTGAGGCCCACCACCAGTGCGAATAAGTCGACCAGGGTAGCTGTCCATGTATTGGGCGGAAATTGGGTCGCCACCATGACACCCACATACCAGACCAGAAAAAACCACTTGGTATGACGCAGCCGCCAGGCCCAGTCGCCGCGTAAAGAGAAGCGGCGGAACGGAAACCCGACGGTTTCACGGATGCCGACACAGGGGCAGCCGAAACCGCAGATGATCCGGCGCCCAAACAGGAACACCAGCAGCAAGGTGAAAAAGAAGCTAAGGGTTCCCGGGGTATGCAGGGCAGGAAAAACCGGCTGGCTCCAGACGAAACCCATGTAGGGCTCGAACATCGGCCTGAGCCAGGGGATTAGCCACCAGAATCCGGTGACAACCGATACCAGAATGATCAGGCGCTTGCGCGTATAGGGATTTCGTTCCGCACGGATACGCCAAAGCCCAAATGCGAGAATAATCGCATACTCGGTATAGCGATTGAGCCAGGCCGGATTGTCGTACAGATAGAACCACGATTCATTCAGCCAACCAAGAAAGGCCAGCGTAAAAGCCGCCATGGACAGCGCCATGACCCAGCCCCGATAGCGTCCCGGCAGGAGATCCTGATGGGTAGCGCCATTCGAGCGGGCACTGTAGGCCAAAAGTGTCTTATCCTGGCTTGTCGCATTCACGGCTAGTGCTGTTTCAACCTCATAATTGCGAGTTCAGTTAGCTTGTCAACGCAGTGAAGTCCTTTTGGAACGGTGAGCGCCCGACGGGGTGAAAGGATTGCCCATAGCGCCATGAGCGCGAATAGGCTGAAAAAAAAGTCGGGCCGAACAGGGAGCGCATTGCCGAGAATCCAGTCGTTCCAGCGCATCTTTTACTTTCCTCAAGTTCGGTGTTTGGTATAATCCTCGAATTAATCGTTAATTCAATAGATTAATTGAATAATTGAAATACAAAGGAGCCGATATGTCAATGGGCCATTTCAAGCACGACCTTTTCAGCCAGTTTGCACGTGTTGCGAAGGCGA
>JAAEUI010000012.1 GCA_024227475.1 Paracoccaceae bacterium
AAAATGAACCTTAAGCCCCGATGGGCGGTTCATTTTTCTGGAGAGTATGGTCATTCACCGTTCATTCGCGCTGAAGCAGTCCCGTCTGGAAGACGGGGGGTTTGGACCAAGACGTGGATACTAAAGGCACAACTTCGCCGCCACATCAGCTGGTGATTACATGGCACTTCTGGGAACCTCTATAAATCCACGGGATTAGCCGTTGTCTGACCGGTTCGTCGGTTCTTACCGCGCGCCAGCCGGATTGACGCGGATTGTTGCCCGCGGTTTCCGGGCTATCAAGCGGTTTCTCCGGATTTTACGCACACTCCACCCACGAACCACTCATCCAGGAGCCGCTGCGCTGCGGTCAAACTGGACCAGCCGGCTCATGTTGTAGACCAGGTTCATCATGCCGATCTTGACCTTCGCACGGGCCATGCCGATGGTGCGGATGAACTTGCCGCCCTGTGAACGCTCCTGAAAGCCGAACACATGCTCGACGCGAACCCGCACCTTCGAGCGGGTCTTGTTGGCCTTGATCTGGCGCGCGGTGAGCGGCTTGCCACGCTTGCCCTTGTGATGGATGCGGCTGCGATAACCCCTCTCATCAAGGCTTCGCTCGGTCCCGGCCGACCGGTAGGCGCTGTCGCCCCATACGCTTGACGCGGTGTTGTCCGCATCGATCAGATCATCGAGCGTCTGACTGTCATGCACGCTCGCATTGGTCACCTCATAGTCGCGGACAAACTTGTGCCGCCGGTCCACATTGACGTGGTTCTTGTAGCCGTAATGGCTCTTGCCGTGCTTCTTCGTCCAGCGCGCATCCATATCTTTCTGCCGCTTTTTATGGAGGTCTCCCTCCCAGTCCTTGGGGCTTTCACCCGCCTTGACCGTCTCGTTCTCCTCGCGCGTGTTACGCTGCCTCGGCACAGGCACGATGCTCGCGTCGACAATCTGACCACCCATGGCCAGATAACCATTGTCGCGCAGGTAAGCGTCGAACCTGTCGAACAGGCTCCTGACCATCCCGGCCTGCGCCAGCTTCTCGCGATAGTGCCAGACCGTCTTGGCGTCGGGCACACGGTCTTCGACGCCAAGATCGAGAAAGCGCATGAACGACAGCCGGTCGCGGATCTGATACTCGATCTGGTCGTCGGACAGATTGTAAAGCTGCTGCAAGGCGAGCACCCTGAACATCAGGATCTCGTCCCACGGCTTGCGTCCGGCATTGGACTTGCGCTCCTCGGGCGGCATGCGCCAAACGGCCTGCAACTCGGGCTGGAAAGCCTCCCACGGGATGGTCTTTTTGAGCAAAACCAGCGGATCGCCGAATTTGTCCAGTCCCGCGTATCGCTCGCCAAGGTCAAAAAAGCCCATCTGCCCCATGACACTACCCCGCCAGTCGAATCATTTGCGTCTCTGCCGCCGATTCTAGGCTGTCAGGCAAAAATGGGCGAATTTTTCGAGGTTCCCTTGAGTATTTGCGGAAAGAGACCGCTGGTGATTCGGACTTCAGTATGTTCACGAAGGAAGGTTCATATTCCAGCTACCTTGACTACTATCATGAGCAAATGC
>JAAEUI010000013.1 GCA_024227475.1 Paracoccaceae bacterium
CCATCACCGCTGCTGCCAGTTACAGTTTTGGCAACAGTTTTGTGAAAGCTGCGGCGGTTTCGCGCAGTCTTGCCGACGGTTTGGGTGGCAGCGAGAACGCCTATGGTTTCAACCTTTCGGGTAACTCCGCGCTGTGGCAGGGGGGAATGCTTTACGCTTCTTTGACCACCGGTGAGGGCATTGGCAGTTATATGGTGTTCGGCGGCGCTGATCTTGATGCTGCGGGCAACGCCATTCAGACCAGTGGTGTGACCATTGGCGTGACTCAGGAAATCACCGACAATGTTTCGCTGGCCCTGTCCTATGGCTACCGGGACATCGACACCGGTGCTGCCACAGACACGCAAAAACTGTCGACGATTCATGTCGGTATCAACTACTCGCCAGTTAAGAACTTTACACTGGGTCTGGAGTATTTCACCGGCGAACGCACGTTGTTCAACGCCACCAAAGCAAGTGCCGACCGTCTCCAGGCGTCGGCGCAATTCAACTTCTAAAAAGTGCATGGCGGCCTTCAGGGTCGCCATGGAAGTTTCCCACACGTCTTTGAAGGTGCACAGAAAGACCGGGATGGACCGGACATCAGGGCAAAATCCCCCGGTGTCCGGTTTCTTTTGTCCGGTCGGTGAAAAAGGGCCCCTGCCGCTTACGCGGAGGGGCCAGGGTAGAGGGGAAATGAAAGGGAAGAACCGCCGGGGGGGGCAGTTATTCCCAAGTTTGCTGGTTTTTGCTGGTGAGAACACCAACGGCGCCACCAACAACAGCGCCTTTAAGAATGTTACCGCTGACGAGCGCGGTTGCGAGGGCACCAACCGCAGCGCCAGTGGCTCCCCGGTTAACGGTACGTTCGTCTGGCGACATGCAACCCGCGAGGGCCATAGCTGCCAAAACACCGATGATAATTTTACTGCTGTGCATTTTCTGCCTCTGCTTGTTCTCGGAGGGTAATGACCGTCCGCACAAGCACCGTAACCACCCGTTAGCCACACGAACAGAGGGGAACCAAATGCACGGCTTTTTTCGGCCAATTGCCGCCAAACCGGCTGATTCATAAGCAAAATCATGCCGATTTTCCATCGAATGCATCCGGGAAACTGGCCATGGCCCGCCCCTTTTCAATCCGCAGCAAAGCATGGTAGTCGGTCGGGTCAAACGGGTCCTGGGCAGCAACAACTTCACGCCCAAAAAGCCAGTTCAACCGCCCGGCATCAAGATTACCTCGTTCAAAAGGCTGATCGCCAAAACACTCCCAGAGGGCCGACATAAATGCCAGATCAGCGCGACGATCCGCTGGGCGGCGATCAGCGTAGCGCTCGCGCGCTTTCAACGGCGTTGCACCTGCTTTGTTCGCACGTCGAATGGTAAACTGGAAATCGGAAGAGGGCATCCGTGACGGAAAGCCGCGATGCTTTATCATGCCACGGCCCTCCGATGGGGGTATGGCAGACCAGGGTCAGGTATGCGAAGGGCGTGGTTCAGACGCCCTTCGCGGTAATTTTTAGTATTTAGATGATGTTGGTTCCGGCTGGATTTCGATAACCGGATCCGGCTCAGGCTGCGCACAGGCTGCAACGGTAAGGGCCAGAATAACGAGAGCTGATTTGATCTTGAAGGACATACTGCCATCCTTGGAGTTTGTGTTATTGTTGTTCTGCTTGCGGAAAGCAAGGCGCAGGCCACAGAAGCGCAACCTGAGGGGAGGCTAGCAGAGAAGTTCCGGGAAACATACCTCTGGATGCGGGTAAATCTGCCCAAACCGGCGAAATCCTGCACATGTGGTGCGATAAGATCACGAACTGTGCCCCTGGCCCTTGAATTTCCGGGGTTTTGAGCGGGGTTTTGCTTCATTGCCATGCGCAATCCCCCGCCGAAACGTCATAGAACCCCATATATTGAGCCGCTTCCGGGTCGGTTTCGCCATACATTATCGGGCGGTCGGACAGGCGGATGATGACGGCGTTGATGGGCGCATCGGCTGTGGCTTTCTCCCGCGCCATTGGCAAGGCGAAATCGGTGCAGATTCTGTCGATGTCCGTGAGCGCCTGTTCGTAGGTAATCCGGTCTTCTGTGGCCGCGATTTGTGGAGCCAGAAGGCCAAGATAGAGGAGGCTTTCGTTTCCCACCCCGCTGATAACATCTGAAGCGAAGAGTTCCAGCGGCTGACCTGAGGGCACAGGGGTGTCTGCACAAGCAAGACTTGCCGAAGTACAAATCAACACACAAACCTGACTTAGTGGTCCAACCGACATTTCTTCCTCCGCGTCCCGGGTGTGATCCGGGTTCTCCCTCAATCTGCTGTTTTGTCCTTGATCACGCCATGCGCGCTTTGCTGTGCCGCTTCATAGCGGGATATTATCGTGCTTCTTCCAGGGGTTTTCCAACTTCTTCCCCCTTAGGGAAGCAAACGCCCGGCACACACGCTTGCGGGTGTTATGGGGCATGATCACCTCGTCGATGAAGCCCTTCTCAGCCGCCACAAACGGGTTGGTAAAGCGGTCCTCGTAATCAGCCACGCGACCCGCGATTTTCTCCGGGTCATCCAGCTCATTGCGATACAGGATTTCAACTGCCCCCTTGGCCCCCATCACGGCAATTTCCGCCGTCGGCCAAGCATAATTGTAATCGCCACGCAGGTGCTTGGACGCCATCACGTCATAGGCCCCTCCATAGGCTTTGCGGGTAATCACCGTCACCTTGGGAACAGTGGCTTCGCCATAGGCAAACAACAGCTTGGCACCATGCTTGATCACCCCGCCATATTCCTGGCTTGTTCCCGGCAGGAAG
>JAAEUI010000014.1 GCA_024227475.1 Paracoccaceae bacterium
ACATCACCGCCAGCGACCGGTTCCTTTCATCTTCACGCCAGCGGACATTGGTCGCTTGCTTCAGGCCGCTTCTCGTCTCAACCCCGCAGGATCACTGCGTCCTCACATGTACCGCACGCTATTTGCCCTCCTGGCGTGCACTGGATTGCGCATCTCAGAAGCCTTGGCGTTGCGATTCGACGACATCACCCCAGACGGCCTGCTGATTCGAAAAACCAAGTTCCGCAAGGCACGCCTCGTTCCTTTGCATGAAACCGCCGTGGATGGTCTTGAGAATTACCTGATACGCCGTCGTCGTGTTGGCGGGGCGGACAATCATGTGTTCATATCCCTCCGTGGACAAGGGGTTCGCTATTACACCGTCTATGAGACTTTTCGCTCTTTGGTGCAGGCCTTGGGACTTGAGCCAGAAACAGGTCGGCCACGTCCTAATCTTCATAGCCTGCGGCACACATTTGCTGTCCGGGTGCTTGAAGCCTGTCCAAAGGGCCGTGATCGCATCAACCGGCACATGTTG
>JAAEUI010000015.1 GCA_024227475.1 Paracoccaceae bacterium
AATGAGTGGTATGGTTGCTGTAGTCTAATAGGATCAAACAGAATAGATGACGGTTTTGCATCGCAGGGCGGATTAGGCGCGCCCAACGCGGTCTGCGATTTCGCACAACACTTGCGCGCGCCGTAATCCGCCGCCAGCTGAGTCGTGCCAATCGGTTTCTTTAGACGCTTCTGGCCGCGCGCAACAGGAATACAAGTGATCAGTGAACAGCAAGCAGTGGTCAGTGCTCAACAGCAGATGGGGGGCGGCAAACCAACCGAAAACCAACGACGAAGTTGCGGTAGTCGGGGTCGCTCCTGAGGCGGCCGGCGGAACGCAGGTAGTCCGGATCGTAGAACCAGGACCCGCCGCGCAACACGCGACGATCATCCGTGGCATCGAGAGTGGCTGATCCAACCCCCTCAAACTCGGATTCATACTTCTGCAGGCACCATTCCCAGACATTACCAGCCATATCCAAAGCGCCGGAGCTGGCCACCCCGGCGGGAAACAATCCCAAGGTACTGGTGCGGTTCAAGCCTGTCATGCTGAAATTGGCGTGTCGGTTTGCATCAGGCTCTCCCTGCCAGGGAAAATCCTGTTCGTCATCACCGACATAGGCCTGTCGCCACTGCTCATCAGTGGGCAACAGGATCTCCCCACTAGGAGTGGGTTTGTTGCCAAGATGCGTAAGCCAGCGACAAAATGCCACCGCCTCGAACCAATTCACATCAGTACGCGGTGCATTCGGTTCCGGCCAGGTGGGTTTTGAGGGTTCTTCTTTGCGCGCTTCGAAGCCAGCCCACCAGCGCGGGTTAGCATAGCCATCCTCGGCCTCGATAAAGGCCTGAAACTGTGCCTGGGTGACCGGGTATTGGGCAATGTAGAACGCTGGGTTCGCTGGGTCCGGGACTGCAAGCC
>JAAEUI010000016.1 GCA_024227475.1 Paracoccaceae bacterium
CACGCCCGAGACCTGCCCGCCGTATCCAAGGACCCACACATCATCGAGCCCCTTAACCAGTCCGCTCGCAATTACCGGTGCCCTTGTTGCCTCGGCCACGGTAGCAACCTCCGAGGTCGCAACCTCAAGCCCGTCAATATCCGCGTTCACATCGGTATAAAGGAACCCGGCCAGAGGCGCGTCTTCAAAGGACTTCAAAAAGCCTTCCACGCTAAATGCCGTTTCAGAGCGCCAGCCATCCGTCAGGATTTTGCCGTTGAACACGTCGACCGACACAACAATCTGGTCCGGATAACGCTGCGCCGCCTGCTTCACCACCTCTGGCTGATGAACCGCAGCGGTGCCAATCACAATCCGCCCGGCACCTTGATCAATCCAATGATCAACCCGCTCCAGCGTACGAAACCCACCGGCCAGCTGCACCGAAATACCACAGGTATAAATAATTTCCTGCATCAGTTCCGCATTACTGTCGTCGCCATCAATAGCGTTGAAATCCGTGATCTGCATCCATTCAGCACCGGCCTCGGCAAATTCCCGCGCCTTGGCAATCGGATCCACATGCCAGAATTCCGGCTGATCCAAATTTCCCCGCTTCAGGCTCACACATTTCCCATTCAGGATTTCTATTGTCGGGTAAACAATCATGGCGCTCTCCCAGAAAAGATTTCACCGCAGTTCGCCCCCGCAAAACAGGCGAATCAACGTATGGGTGTTTTGCAGATTTACCCCCTA
>JAAEUI010000017.1 GCA_024227475.1 Paracoccaceae bacterium
ACCTCTACACGCCAGAAGAATGCTGGAACTACTTCAAAGCCGCAGGATATGTGTCAACGTAATGTGGAAACGCTTTAATAGCTTTTTGAAGTTGTTCTCTTTCTGATTTTTGCTTCTGCAAAGTTGAAGTTTCACCGGCGATTTGGGCAGAAAGCTCGTTTTTATTTTCCGAAAGTTCTTTTACTTGCCTTTCTAGTTCTGAAATTTTTGTATCAAATTCGGACTGTCGCTGATCTAAGTCCTGCTCTCTTTTTCTAATTTTCTCATCGAAACCCTCTAAATTTACAAGAGCACTTTCAAGTTCACTGAAACTGTCCCTACGATAGCCTCTTACTTCGATCGACTTAACCGTTTTGGGTGAAAAAAAGGAGTGACTGACGGACGGACGGAACGTAAAGCCGTTGGCAAACTGCCCAACATTTATCAAAAATACATCTTCGCTAACTTCAGATATTTGTTGGGTCTCTTGACCATCATTCCGGTGAATTTCAAAGTACAATGTTGCGAAATTCGAATATCCGCTGGTATTGACAATAATGCTTGAAATAAAGACTGGCTCTAAAAACTCAAATTTGTAATCTCTTAGTTTCCCTACAAGTTCATTTTCTATAGATTGATTGTTAATGAGATCTGTGGTTCGATTACCTCTAAAATTGAATAACTCAACTGGGATCACATCGGGCTTTTTTAATTCACTTACGTCATTATCCATTATTTTGTCCGTTTTCGTCAATTATACATCTAGCTATTTTCCTCACAACTCTAAATTTAGATATTGGATTCATACTTCTCTTTAACCGAGCCCAATATTCGATTCCAGGGCTCCGCCCGTTCGCGCCTGAAACGATCCCCCGGATCGTTTCCGAGACGGCGCTCACCCATCCATCTTCAACGCCGAAATAAACGCCTGCTGCGGGATATCCACTTTCCCAAACTGCCGCATTTTCTTCTTCCCGGCCTTCTGCTTGTCCAAGAGCTTCCGCTTCCGCGTCATGTCCCCGCCATAACATTTCGCCGTCACGTCCTTGCGTAACGCGCTCAAGGGCTCGCGCGCGATAATCCGCCCGCCAATCGCCGCCTGGATCGGGATTTTGAACATGTGCTGCGGGATCAGCTCTTTCAGCTTTTCCACCATCGCCCGGCCCCGCGTTTCGGCGCGGTCGGCGTGGACCATCGTGCTCAAAGCATCAACCGGCTCCTCGTTCACCAGGATCTGCATTTTCACCAGCCGGTCCTCGCGGTAGCCCGACATCTGGTAGTCGAAGCTCGCATAACCCTTGGTGACCGATTTCAGCCGGTCATAAAAATCAAACACCACCTCGTTCAGCGGCAGGTCATAGACCACCATCGCGCGCGTCCCGGCGTAGGTCAGGTCGATCTGGATGCCGCGGCGGTCCTGGCAGAGTTTCAGGACGTCGCCGAGGTATTCATCGGGCACCAATATCGTGGCCTTGATGCGCGGTTCCTCGATATGATCGACGTGGGTCAGGTCTGGCATGTCGGCAGGGTTGTGCAGTTCGCGAACCTCGCCGTCGCGCATGTGGATGTGGTAGATCACGCTCGGCGCAGTGGTGATCAGCTCGATGTCATATTCGCGTTCCAGCCGGTCGCGGATGACCTCGAGGTGCAACAGGCCGAGAAAGCCGCAGCGAAAGCCGAAGCCAAGCGCGGCGGAGGTTTCCATTTCGGTGGAGAAGCTGGCGTCGTTCAGGCTCAGTTTGGCGATGGCCTCGCGCAGGTCTTCGAACTCGGCGTTATCGACCGGGAACAAGCCGCAGAACACCACCGGCTGGCTCGGGGCGAAGCCCGGCAGCGCTTGCGTGGCACCCCGTTTCTCATGGGTGATGGTGTCGCCCACGGAAGTGTCGCGCACCTGTTTGATCGAGGCGGTCAGGAAGCCCATTTCGCCGGGGCCGAGCCGGGCGATATCTTCCATTTGCGGGCGAAAAACCCCAACCCGATCAACACCATAAACCGCCTTGGTGGCCATCATCCGGATCCGGTCGCCCTTCTTCAGGAACCCGTCAATCACCCGCACCAGCACCACAACGCCGAGATAGGCGTCATACCAGCTGTCGACCAGCATGGCCTTCAAGGGCGCATCCGGATCGCCTTTGGGGGCTGGCAGGCGGGTGACGATGGCTTCGAGCACATCCGGGATGCCGAGGCCGGTTTTGGCGGAGACTTCAATAGCGTCAGAGGCGTCGATGCCGATGACATCCTCGATCTGCTCACACACCCGCTCGGGCTCGGACGCCGGCAGGTCGATCTTGTTGAGCACCGGGACGATTTCGTGATCCGCATCGATGGCCTGATAGACGTTGGCAAGCGTCTGCGCCTCGACCCCTTGAGTGCTGTCCACCACCAGCAGCGAGCCCTCAACCGCGCGCATGGAACGCGAAACCTCGTAGGCAAAATCGACATGGCCCGGGGTGTCGATCAGGTTGAGCACATAATCCTGCCCGTCATCGGCCTTGTACTCGATACGCACCGAGTTCGCCTTGATGGTAATGCCGCGCTCCTTCTCGATATCCATGGTGTCGAGGATTTGCGCCTGCATATCCCGGTCGGCGACTGTGCCGGTCGACTGAATGAGGCGGTCGGCCAGGGTCGATTTGCCGTGGTCGATGTGGGCCACGATGGAGAAATTGCGGATATGGGCGAGGTCTGTCATGGTGAGGGGATATGGAGGAGGATGGGGGGTTGGTCAAGGTGCTTCAAATCCTAGAACCATACCAATGTAGTTGGCAGTTTGATGAGCGACCTAGATGATTTCAATGGCCTAGTTGTTACTCACCTTGACGCCATGATTTCCGGGACTTTTCGGGTCAGCAACAAAGCTACGGAAGACTTGAACTACTTGATTGTAGGCAATCCAGCGCTTTTGTCTGACCTACGACGCTTTCTCAGCGACGATTCATGGCGTGGGTATTGGGCAGCCAGCCTTATTCTTATGCATTCAGACGACAAGCAATCGTGCAAACAGGCACGGAAGTGCCTGAAGCGGCTGGAAAAGCGATTTGAAGATATCCGGTTCCAATCGTTTTGCATGTTCATGCTAGAATCCTCGGACGATCAGCTTCACCAAGCAAAGTGCGCTTGGGAATTGAAGTACCGTAAAAAGAGACCCAGCATTCCCAGCTAGATACCCTTTTTGGTTCGTTAAATAGAAACGCGAATTGATTCTTTGGTGGCCAAACCAATCACAACCCCCCGCCTGTGCCGCGCCCGACCCTTTGGTTCGCCAGTGGATTGTTCCACAATCCACAAGCGACTACCCCCCGCAGGGCGCCTTCGCAGCAGTTGGGCTGGAAGCATCGTCGGTGGCTGGGAGCGGGTTCGCCTGACAGACCCGCCCCAAAGCGCCCACCAGGTCGGGCGCTACCCTGTCGTTGCACCCACGCCCCCTTCCCCGAATCGCGCCTCCCGCGTTAACCTGCTCTGATGTTTCACCCAAGGAGATAGCTTATGGCCCTTCAGACAATGCTTTCCGCCCCGGTTCCGGGCCTCAGGTATGATCCCGACCACATAGACCAATCCACCCTCGCCGCGCTGTTTGCCGAACCCGAAGAGGAGCCGGTGCTGATGGGCGCGGAAGCCGAGGAGGCAGACCCGCTGGCGTCCATCCTGATCGAAGACGATGCACCCACCGCCAACCTCGCCCGGCTCAAAACCGATATAACCGAACACGGCTTTCTCGCCGACGAAATCGCCGAGTTGCAGGCGGAAGCCGGTGAGGAGATTGATCTCGATGCTCTCTTCGCCGAAGTCGAACAGGAAATCGAAGCCGGTGAAGACGCGTTTCACATCAGCGAGGAGGCGCTCAAAACCTGCGATGAAAACATGGCCTCGCTGCAGCTATCCCGCGCCGACGGGCAGACCGAACTGCGCTTTGAGGGCAAGCTGATCCTGGAGTTTGACAACACCACCCCGCTGGGCGCCTCAGCTGACAGTTTCCTGTCGCTGGTGGTGCTGGTGATCGACAGCATCTTCTTTGCTTTCGCGCTGATCAACGTCGGCATGAAGGCGGATTCGCGGTTCAAGAACTGGGTCACCAAACACATGAACGCGGAGCGCAAAAAATGGCTCAAATTCGGCAAGGAAACCCTGAAGCACATGAAAAAGGCGATCAAGGAATACAAAGCCAGCCGCAAGAAAGGCGATGGCAAACTCAAAGCCATGCGCAAGGCCAAGAAAGTCATGGCCAAAGGGTTCAAGGCGATACTTAAGTTCCTGTTCGGGAATATGCTGAACTACACCAAACAAATCGTGAAGGCCTATTTCGGTGATGCAAAACGCGCCGCTAAAACCGTGCTGCAACTGCTGGTCAAACTCGCTGCCTGGCTGGGCACCGCCGGGTGGCTGCTGGTCAAGGCCATTGCCGAAGCGGCTATTCAGGGGATCACGGTTTTACAGGATGTGGATCAGTATAGAGCTGACGTGGCAGCGGGGGGTTAAGTAACCGGCAACACGTCCCGCCGCACCATCGTCCTCAGCGTAAAGCTCGAGCGCATGTTCCTGAGCCCCTGCACCTTCATCAGGCGGTTCTCGAGAAACCGGTCAAACGCGGTCAGGTCCGCCACCACCACCCGCATCAGGATATCGCGCGAGCCGGTCATCAGAAAACACTCCATAACCTCTTCGAAATGCTGAACCGCCGCCTCGAACTCCTTGATCGCGTCGCTTGACTGACGTTCCAGCTCCACCGAGATCATCACCGACACCGGCAACCCAACTTTGCGTTGATCAACCCGCGCCGAATAACCGGTGATCACACCCGCCTGTTCCAGCATCGCCACCCGCCGCGCACAGGGGGTGGCGGACAGGCCTACCGTTTCGGACAATTCCGCCAGCCGCTGGCGGCCGTCCTTTTGCAGGGCGGCGAGGATTTTCTTATCGATAGCGTCGAGCTTCACTTTTCACCTATAATTCTCAATATATTAGTGATTATTTCCAATATTTAGCTAAGTAGCAACAGTATTTGGCAAATTTTCTCTGAATTTTCAGGTAGAATCGGATACGCAATTCAGCGGAGTCCCCCATGCACATCACCGACGTCATCACCCCGACCCATGAAAAAGTCATCCGCATCGACGGGCTTGATGGCGGCCTGACCGGTTTTATCGCCCTGCATTCCACAACCCGCGGCCCCGCCGCCGGTGGCTTGCGGATGCGTCCCTACGCCGGGCCAGCCAACGCGCTGAACGATGTGTTGCGCCTGTCCCGCGGCATGACCTTCAAAAACGCCGCTGCCGATCTACCGCTCGGTGGTGGCAAAGCGGTGATCGTCGGCGATCCGGCCAGCCAGAAAACCCCGGCCCTGCTGGAACAGTTCGGCAGCGTAATTGACAGCCTGAACGGCCAGTACTGGACCGCCGAGGACATGGGTATGAGCCCGGTTGACATGGCCGTGCTGGCGCGCAAAACCCGTTATGTGGCCGGCCTGGCGGATGGCGAATTTGCCAGCGGCGATCCATCACCAATCACCGCTAAAGGGATTTTCAACGCCGTCAGAACCACCGCCAAACACCGTTTCGGTTCGGCTGACCTGAAGGGTAAAACGGTTTCTGTCCAGGGTCTTGGCAATGTCGGTATGCATCTGTGTGGCCTGTTGCGTCGCGCCGGAGCCCAGTTGATCGTCACCGATCTCAACCCGGACGCTGTCGCCGAAGCCGAAGACCAGTTCGCCGCCCGCGCAGTGCCCCTTGATGACATCTACGGCGTAAAAGCCGATATCTTCGCCCCCTGCGCCATCGGTGCAATCCTCAACGACAAAACCATCCCGCAACTGCAGGTCGCCGCCGTCGCCGGTGGTGCGAACAACCAACTGGCTACCGAAGCTGACGCCGATGCACTCCACGCCCGCGGCATTCTTTATGCCCCCGATTATGTAGCCAACGGCGGCGGCATCATCAACGTCGCCACCGAAATCCTGCAGATCAAAGACGGCCCCGCATGGCGTGACAGCAAACTTGAGGCGCTGAAAGCCACCATGGAGGCGATTCTGACTCGCGCGGTTGCCACCAACCGCAGCCCGCACCGTGTTGCGGATGAGATCGTGGCTCCAAAAATCTCGCCGCGGGCCGCCTGATTCCCTTGAATTTCTGTCAGTTAGCGGCCCGCCTTAAGAGATCGGTAACGAATTTGTTGCCAAGGTGGCGCTGCACATGCCATGTTTTGGCCATAATTGGGCTGCACAGCGGTCCAAGGCGTTAATCGCTTTTTAGGGTTTTCCTATGAGGCGGCTGACGCAGCAACACCGAAGGCACCAACCAGCGCTGTGCGCTCAAGGCAAGAAACGAACGCGAGGGTCAGAAATGAAACGGATCGCCATGGCACTGGCAGTGTTCTGCATTGCCGCGCCAACCTTTTCCGCCGGTACTATCGAACGCGCCTGCAACAAGTCGGACCGCCGCGCGGCGACGCGTTCACTGTGCGGCTGCATTCAGGACGTTGCAGATATCAAGCTGACAAGCTCCGATCAGAACCTCGCCGCCAAGTTCTTTGCTGACCCGCATCTGGCCCAGGAAACCCGCCAATCGGACAATGAGGCAAAGGAGCGGTTCTGGAAACGCTACAAGGCGTTCGGTGCCTCGGCGACGGAAAACTGCTCGTAGGAGCGGCAAAGCGAACCGTTTACCGGAGTGAGGGCTAACTCAATCCGCCAAATCTGCCAGCAACCCTTGGCTGGCGGTTTCGATCAGGTCGAACACACCCTCGAAGTTATCCTCGTAATAAGGGTCCGGCACCTCGCGCAGCGGCTGGCCCGGCGCGTAGTCAAGAAACAGGCGCACCGGGGTCAAAGCACCGGAAGGGCGTATTGCCGCAATGTTTCGGACGTTGCTATTGTCCATGCCCAGGATCAGGTCAAAGTCGAAGAAATCCTGCGCCGTCAGCTTACGCGAGCGTTGTTGAGAAAGGTCATAACCGCGCCGCTTCGCCTCGGCCATCGAACGGCGGTCCGGCAATTCGCCATTGTGCCAGCCACTGGTGCCTGCACTATCGATGACCAAATCTGCACCGACCTTGGCAGCCAGGCCGCGAAACACGCCTTCAGCGGTGGGCGAGCGGCAGATATTTCCAAGGCAGACAAAGAGGATTCGTGTGGTCATCCCAGTGGCTTACCGCAGAACCCCGCGTTTGGCCATCCAGCGGGCGTATAAAAACAATGCGATGGCAATTGCCGCGATCAGGCCGGAAAACCACAGCGCCTCAGGCCCGACGACGTCCTGCATCCTGACCTCGGAAAGAAAGAAATTTTGCACAAACGTAACAGCCATCGCCGTTAGTGACACACCAAAGGCAGAGGCGGCCCAGCGAGTGCGCACCAACAATAGCAGCGACCCGAGTACGGCACACCAGACAGCCACGGCCCAGGCGGCAACTACCCAGATCGGAAACCCGTAGAAATAGTCGAGTTGAGCCTCGGTGAATCTGCCCATGTACTCCGGGTTTTGGGTTTGTGTCATCACATAATCAAGTGCACCGCCAGCGTTGAAAATCAGTGATGTAATTCCGATCACCCAGACGTGCCATGGTCCTCTCATCACGAAATCTCCTTGAGGCTAGAGCGTATCTCGTCTAATTGGATTCACAAAGGGACCGAGATACGCAGCAACATCAGATACTTAACCCGGCGTTTCCAATTCAATCTGAAACCGATCAAATTGGAAACGCTCTAATCTCTTTTGCCGTCAGGTTAACACGATCCGCGAAAAGGGGAACACCATGCAGAACATCGTCATCCTCACCGGCGCGGGCATATCTGCCGAAAGCGGCCTTGGCACCTTTCGCGATGCTGGGGGGCTTTGGGAGCAATACCCCCTGGAACAGGTGGCGACGCCGGAAGGATTTGCCGCTGACCCTGTACTGGTGCATGAGTTTTACAACGCCCGGCGGGCCAACTGCCGGACAGCAGAGCCGAACGCCGCGCATCAGGCATTGGCTCGGCTGGAGAGGGAACATTCCGGCCAAATTCTGATCGTCACCCAGAACGTGGATGACCTGCACGAACGTGGAGGCAGCACGAACGTGTGGCATATGCACGGGGAACTGGCGCAGGCAAAATGCCACCTGTGCGATCACCGCTGGCCCGCACCGGCCAAAATGGCGGCAAGTGACCCCTGCCCGTCCTGCACAAATCCTGCAACCCGGCCCGATGTCATCTGGTTCGGCGAAATGCCGTATTTCATGGAGGAGATCGAGACCAGCCTGAACCGCGCCGATCTGTTTGTGTCGATTGGCACTTCGGGCGAGGTTTATCCGGCAGCCGGGTTTGTTCAACTGGCACGGATGGCCGGGGGGCGGACGCTGGAGCTGAACCTTGAACCAAGTTCGGGTGCGTCGATGTTTGATGAGGTGAGGAACGGACCGGCGGGAGAACTGGTGCCGCAGTGGGTGGAAGAGGTTTTGGCAACCGCCTGATATTGTGCCTGTAGGCCGGGCTTAAGCCCGGTCTACGGTTCTATCTCTATTCCTGAGGCCATATTAACCATCTGCTAACAAACAACAAATGTTCCGCATGCGGAACATTTACTCAAACACCTCGTTGGGCAGCGGATTGCCGTCAAAGAAGGCGCGCATGTTATCAACCGCCATCATCCCCATTTCGGTGCGCACTTCCAGCGCCGCAGTGCCAAGGTGGGGCAACAACGAACAGTTTTTCAGGCTGCGCAGTTCCTCGCCCACAGTCGGCTCAAACTCATAAACATCCAGACCTGCCGAAGCAATTTTTCCTTGGGTCAGCGCCCGCACCAGCGCTGCTTCTTCAATCACATCGCCGCGCGCGGTGCTGACGATCACGCCATGCCGGCGCATCGCATCAAATTCCGCATCGGAAATCAGGTGCCGGTTGGCCGGACCGCCCGGAACGTTGATTGAAACCACATCTGATTCTGCCATCAGTTCGGCAATCGACCCCATTTCGCGAACGCCCGGAATATCACTTTCCCAAGGGAAGCCTGCGTTGAAACAGACGATATCCATATCAAACCCGTAACGCGCCTTTTGCGCCACCCGCTGGCCGATGCGGCCAAAGCCGACAATGCCCATGGTTTTACCCGTGACGTGCTGTCCAAGGAACTGAACCGGGTGCCAGCCGATCCAGCTGCCATCGCGCACCGATGCTTCGCCCTCAGAAGCACGCCGCGCTGCCATCAGCATTAAAAGGATGGCGATGTCAGCAGTCGCGTCAGTCACCGCGCCCGGTGTATTGGACACCTGCAACCCGGCCGCGCGGGCCGCAACAACGTCGATGTGGTTGTAGCCGACGCCAAAGTTGCCGAGCATCTTGCATTTCATGTCACCGCTAAAAGCGTCGGCCTGCAGCGGATCACCCAGCGTTGGCAGTATCCCGTCATAGCTGGCCAGGGCCTCCTGCATTTCCTCCAGTGACAAGGGCAGGAAACTTTCGCGTGCAGTTATTTCGAAAGATTTGTTCAGTTCAGCCATCACTGTGTCAGGCAGCGGGCGTGTCACAAGGACGGTTGGTTTCTGGCTCATTTTCTTCCCCTTAATTGAACTCCGCGCAGCGGAGGCCTCCCTATTTCGAATTGCACAATGGGGAAGGGCGATGAAAAGCTCAACGATTCATATACCCATAACGTCAATGCATACGCCCACCATCAGAAACGGTTATATCCGGCGTCAGCAAAACTATGCCACCGTCAGCATCAGACACACCCAAAACCAGCACTTCCGAGCGCACCGGCCCAATCTGGCGCGGCGGGAAGTTCACCACCGCCATGATCTGTTTTCCGGGCAGAGTGTCGACGCTGTAGTGATCGGTGATCTGCGCGGAGGATTTCTTTTCGCCGATCTCCGGGCCAAAATTTATCCACAGTTTGATCGCCGGTTTGCGCGCCTCCGGAAATGGCTCGGCGCGGGTGATTGTTCCGACGCGGATGTCGACTTTCAGAAAATCGTCGAAGCTGATTTCGTTCATGACCCCAGTTCCCGGCTACGGTCAGCGGCGGCTTTGACACCACGGCGCAGAAGTACCGGAAAGCCATCACTTTCATTCATTAACACGTTAAGTGCTGCAGCAGTGGTGCCACCGGGTGAGGTAACGTTTACGCGCAGTTGCGACGGTGTTTCATCTGCCGTTTCTGCCAGCATCCCGGCCCCGCCGACCGTGGCCTTGGCCAGCTTCATCGCCAGTTCGACCGGCAATCCTTCAGCCTCACCAGCGGCTGCCAGCGTCTCGATCAGGTGAAACACATAGGCCGGACCGGAGCCGGATACAGCCGTCACCGCATCCATCTGAGATTCATCCTCCAGCCGCACAGTCTGCCCGACAGCCTGCAGCAGGGCTTCAGCCATTAGCAGGTCGTCTTCGGTAATTTTTGCGTTTCCGATCAAAGCGGTAATGCCCCTGCCTACAGCAGCCGGAGTATTGGGCATCGCGCGGATGATAGGTGTATTCGCACCCAGAACCTCTTCAAAGGCCCGGATCGGAGTGCCCGCAGCGATCGAGATGAACACCGTGGAACCATCACCCAGTGCCTGCAGGAGGGGCAGCGCATCACCCATCATCTGGGGTTTGACGGCGATGATACAAACAGCGGGTTGTGCAGGCAGTGCACCATTCACCGAAACGCCGTCCGTAGCGAGCCCCTTTACCCAATCGGACGGAAACGGGTCCAGAATCGAAACATTTCCGGGAGCAACTCCATTGGCCAGCCAGCCCTGCAGCATGGCCGATCCCATCTTACCGCAGCCCAGCAAAACCAGCCCACCGGCATTTACACGTTCAACTGTCATGAAAAAAGACCCTCACCCAATGCTTACTTGTTATTCCAAGCATTGAGTGAAGGCAGGGAGAAAATCAAGCGCGACCGTAAGCTTCGGTCATCGCAATATTCATCGCCTCTTCCACCGGCTTGTCTCCCCAGCACACCAGTTGGAACGCCGGATAAAACCGTTCACAACCGCTGACCGCCGCGGTCAGCATCTGGTCAATCTGCTCGGGCGCGGCGTGCACACCGCCGCCCAGAACCAGTCCGTAGCGGTAAACCATGAGTTTCTGATCGCGCCACAGGTTGAACCCACCTGCCCAGCATTTGTCATTCGCCTCGTTCAGAGCTTCAAACAGATGGGGCAGCCTTTCCTGCGGCGGGTCCATATCGAAAGTACAGACCATGCGCAGGGTTTCGTCATAATCCGACCAAGCCAATGTGATCGAATAGGTCCGCCAAGATCCTTCAATCGCCATGGCAATCTGGTCCTCGGCCACCCTGTCAAAGGCCCACTCATAGTGCTCAGCCAGATTTTCGACGATATCGATGGGGTGAATATCTGCGGTTTCCAAAAACTGCTCGGAGCTTGCCATGCCTGTCCTCTTTAACAAAAGGTGCTCTGTAAGCGTCCCCACTATGGAGTGGGAGTTTCGCTAGGTATCGCGGGTAAATCCCGCCTTCCTTACAAGATATGGTGTGCTGATTTTCGCTTTCTGTAAAGGTTTTATTTTGTAATCGGTGGATTTACCCACAGAAAACCGGAGTTTATCCCCAAGAAATCTCAGATTCTTTGTGGTGGGAATTGCGGTTACAGCTCTGAGCCAAACCAGATGACCTGCCCCAAAATTTCTGCCTCGCTGAGTTCAGAACCCTGCAGTATCATACTGGGCGCCACCGGGTTGCTGCAAGACAGGATAAGGGTTTCCCGGTTTGGGCACTCCAGCCACCGGACAACAATTTCACGGCGCAGCCGGACTGCAAAAAGCTTCCCCGGCTCCGCTGTGGTCTGACGTTTATCCACGAGGACACGCGAACCAGGACAAAGTACGGGCTGCATCGCATCATCGTGAACTGCGATCAGCACCGCATCATCCGGTAGCATTTGTCGTTTGCTGAACCACGCCAGCGGCAATGCGATTGTTGCAAGACCGCCCTGTTCCGCCGCCACCTTGTTCTGGATAGGGTGCAACCTGATTGTGGCAAGCTCATCTTCCTCCGCGGCCGGTGTTAATATATCGGCGACCGGGAACACCTCCTCAACATAGCTGCGCAAAAGCTGCTCCACATAGGGCCGCTGAGTTCCATCCTGTTCCGGCAACCAACCGCGCAGGTCAACAAATGTGTCGCCCATCGCTGTCAAAGATTTAATGCCGGTTCGCCCGTCCACACCCCGGACCCATACAATGTCACCCGGTTGCGGTGGCCGGGCGGGCGTGACAAGGCACAGATCGCCGTGGCCAACCCCGACAGGCACAAGTGTCGCGCCATCAGCGCGAACAAAAAATGCTTCCGGATCGCTGATATGATCGGGCCGGGCAATCCGCCTGTCCTCGGCAACTGACCGGCCCCAGCCCTTGGAATCATCTGCGATGAACCTCTGCAGCGGCACGGTTCCGGATTCCGCGAATCCTGGCTGGGGGCCAGGCATTTCTTCCTGTCCGGGGCGCGGAGCACCAATGTAAAACTCAAGCCCAAGCGCCTTGCAAATCGCGTTGAGTTTCTGCGCTGACGGAATCGAACCCCGGCGGATATTCTGGATCACGGAGGTCCCGCCTTGCGAATGGAGCGCCCGTTCCGTGACCTGAGATTGCGTCAGGCCTAGTTCCTTTCTCCGGGCCTCTATGAGTTCGAACAGAGATTGCGCATCTATCATGATGCAAATTTACACATCAGACATTCAGCAAAGGTTAACAAAGGTTAACCAGATGAGATTGATGTAAATTTACACAAATTTTTAACCCAAAACCCTCAAAGTGTAGATGTACACTTTAGGGAGAAATGAATGAAAATCCTGCGTTGTATCGGATGCGGAAGCACCGATGACTTAAGGCAATTTGAGCTTTCACCGGTATTGGCCGACAAGGGGCCAACTTGCATTTGTAGAGACTGTTATGGGCAGGTGGAAGACGCGCCGCCCTTCGAAACACTGGTGATTCCAGTGGTCCCACCGAAATCCGATCCGAACGGGAACGGTTTTACTTTTTCTTCTTTTCCAGAACCTCGAGCCGGGCTTTCAGCGCCTCGTTCTCTTCCCGCGCTTTCTGGGCCATGGCCCGCACCGCGTCGAATTCTTCGCGGGTGACAAAATCGCGGTCGGCCAGCCATCGGTCCATCCAGCTTTTCATGGCGGTTTCGGCCTCGTCCTTGGCACCCTGAGCCACGCCCATGGCGTTGGTCATCAGCTGCGAGATATCGTCGAAGACTTTGTTACGGGTTTGCATCGGCTTTATCCTTTGGAAAACGGAGTTGGGCCTTATATGGGTGTTCAGCACCCAAATGCCAAGAGCAGGTGTTGACAACGCGTCGCTTCGCCCCGATGGATTTGCCATGCTTGCTGTGATCCCCTTCCCCGATATTGACCCGGTTCTGATCTCGTTTGACGTCTTTGGGCGGACGCTGGCAGTGCGCTGGTATGCGCTGGCCTATATTGCTGGGTTTCTGCTGGCCTGGTTTTGGATTAACCGCGCATTGCGGCGGGCGCATTTGTGGCGGGACGACACGGCGCCGATGTCGCTGAAACAATGCGAGGACTTGCTGACCTGGATGATTGTCGGGGTGATTCTGGGCGGGCGGCTTGGCTATGTACTGTTCTATAATACCGCCCTGATTGCTGAGGACCCGGCGGGCATTTTGCGCGTCTGGGAAGGCGGCATGTCGTTTCATGGCGGCTTCCTTGGGGTGATTATTGCGGGGTTGATTTTCTGCTGGCGTCAGGGATTGTCGCCTTGGGGCGTGGGCGATGCGCTGGCCATGGGTGTGCCAATCGGGCTGGGGCTCGGGCGGGTCGCCAATTTCGTCAATGCGGAACTCTGGGGGCGGCCCACGGCGCAGCCCTGGGGGGTGGTGTTTCCCAATGCGCCAGAGTGTCCGGGTTGGTGGCAAGAATCGATTTGCGCACGGCATCCCTCGCAGCTTTACGAGGCGGGGCTGGAAGGGCTGGCGCTGTTTGTGGTGATCGGCTGGCTGGCCTACCGACGCGGAGCGCTGAAAGTGCCGGGGCAGCTGATTGCGGTGTTTTTCATCGGCTACGGGCTGGCGCGGATTGTTGTTGAAGGGTTTCGGCAGGGGGACAGCCAGTTTACCGATCCCTCCAACCCCTGGGGCCACATCATCCGCTTTGGGAGCGAAATTGACAGTCTGGGCCTGTCTATGGGGCAAATTCTGTCAATCCCGATGGTGCTGGTCGGGCTGGTGATCTGGGTAATCGCCAGAAACCGAGCATGAGCGCGCTGAAAGCAGAGCTGATCCGGCAGATCGGTCGCCTCGGGCCGCTGACCATTGCCGAGTACATGACGCAATGCCTGTATCATCCCGAGCATGGCTATTATTCCACACGCGATCCTCTGGGGGGGGCCGGGGATTTCGTGACGGCCCCGGAAATCAGCCAGATGTTTGGCGAACTGCTGGGGCTGGCGCTGGGGCAGAGCTGGCTGGATCAGGGAGCGCCAGTACCGTTCTGCCTTGCCGAGTTGGGTCCGGGAAGCGGGCAACTGATGGCCGATGTATTGCGCGCGACCGCGCAGGTGCCGGGGTTTCATGACGCGATGCATCTGCATTTGTGCGAAGTGAACCCGGTGTTGATTGAAGCACAGCGCGACCGGCTGGCGGGGTTCCATCCGGTTTGGATTCACGATGTGATCGCCCTGCCCGACATGCCGTTGTTTTTGCTGGCGAATGAGTTTTTTGACTGCCTGCCGATCCGCCAGTTTGTATTGGCGGATGAGGGTTGGCAGGAACAATTGGTGGCGGTTCGCGACGGTGCGCTTTGCTTTGCCAGCAAACCGGCGGGCGCGGTTGCCGGGGAATTGCCGAAAAACCTTGCACCCGGCGCAACGGTTGAAATCAGAGCGGCTGCCAATGCGTTGATGGCAGCGCTGGCGGTGCAGATAGGCGCTGCGGGGGGCTGTTTGATTGTTGTGGATTACGGCGAAGCTGGGTCCTGCGGCGATACCCTTCAGGCAGTGCGTAAACACCAAAAGGTTGATCCACTGGCGGATCCGGGCGTTGCCGATCTGACAGCACATGTGGATTTTGCGGCTCTGGCTACTGCTGCGGCGCCTTTTACCCAATGTAGTGGGCTGACTGATCAGGGGGTGTTGCTGGAGCGGTTGGGAATCAGCCAGCGGGCGCAGGCGCTGGCCAAAAAACTGCAGGGCGAGGCGCTGGAGATCCATATCTCGGCGCATCGGCGCTTGACCCATGGCGAAGAAATGGGGAAACTTTTCAAAGCCCTTGCACTGACGCCGCAAGGCGCCGCTCACCCACCCGGATTTGACATATGACACTGGAAATTATCACTTCTGAGGCACTTGATCCCGTGCGGCACGGTTTTTTCACCCGCAAAGGCGGCGCTTCAGCCGGGATATTTGCCGGGTTGAATTGCGGTATTGGCTCTACCGATCAGACCGAAGTGGTGATGTTGAACCGGCATATGGTGGCGGACGCGTTAGAGGTGAAGCAAGGCGATCTTGTGTCGGTTTATCAGGTGCATTCGGCAGACGTGGTGACCATTACTGAGACTAACCGGACAGCGCGAGAGCAAGCCGATGCCATGGTGACAAACACCAAAGGACTGGCGCTTGGGATATTGACGGCGGATTGTGCGCCGATTCTGTTGGCGGATGCCGAGGCCGGCGTTATCGGTGCGGCGCATGCAGGCTGGAAAGGCGCAATGGGCGGGGTGGTTGGCGCCACCGTCAGGGCGATGGAGGCCCTGGGTGCGAAGCGCGGTGCAATTCACGCCTGTATCGGGCCCTGCATCAGCCGACAGGCCTATGAGGTCGGGCCCGAGTTTCTTGATAGTTTTCTAGTAGAGGATAAGGACTACCGCCGTTATTTTTCAAAAGGCGAAGGCGACCGGTTTTTGTTTGACCTGCCGGAGTTCTGTTTGCAACGGCTGCGCGATGAGGCGCTGGCGCAGGCGAGTTGGACAGGGCATTGCACTTACGCAGACGAAACGCGGTTTTTTTCTTACCGGCGTACGACGCACCGAAAAGAAGCCGACTATGGGCGGTTGATTTCGGCTATTTGTTTATGATTGTGGCATTGTGGGGTCAAAATTCGGTAGCGGTGATCGTCATAGAACTCTAGTCTGGTTGAAATACTTCACTTAACATTATAATTTTAAACAACTTAATAGGATATTCTCCGGCAAAGACAGCGCCGTAATTCATAGAATGTTAACCCGACAAACCCCAAACTTTCCGCAATTACGAACTTTTTCGGGCCCGATCCTGCAAGAGATTATCCTGACTGAAACCAAAATGGGGCACGAGCAGATGCGCACAGAAAAACGCTGGATGAAATGGGTTCTGAAGGAAGCGGCAAAGGTTGCTGCAGCGGAAGCCAAATCCAAAAAGTAAGAACAAAAACAGAGCAATGAAAAACGCCCCTCCCGCGGGGCGTTTTTCGTTTCCGGGGCTCGAGCGTTCTGCGTTTATCTTGAACCACAAGGCGAACGCAAAACGCAGCCACTTCAAAGATTTGGAGCGGCACTTTGCGTCAAAGCCGTTTCAGTTTTATCGCTATAGCGTTTCTACATTAACTTGAGACAAGCCGATGTGGAATTCGCCGATCTGTGATGCTGCTAGAGCATTTCCGGCCAGCTTTGAATCAAGCCGGGTTTACGAATTACGCTTCTTCTGATTCAAGTAATCAGGAGGTGTTGTTATGGCTTTATCTCAGGATTTACGGCT
>JAAEUI010000018.1 GCA_024227475.1 Paracoccaceae bacterium
AAAAAATGCTCCCGGCGTGTTTTTCGTCCGTCTTCTGCGTTACGGAGAAGGGTGACATACAACGAGTATGCGCCCCTCAGGGTCAATTTGCTCTGGTGTAAAATATTAGTATAATCAATAAGATATACTCATTTCTGGACTTTTCGCCGCGGGTGATGTACAAAGGCGTCTCGAAACCCAACCTCCGAGACAACAGCCTTGAAGTTAGAGGAAATCCTCGTCCGCCCGGTTCAGCGATCAGAGGAAACGCGTTATCAGGCGCTGATGCAGGCGCATCATTACCTGGGGGCGCTGCCCAAGATTGGCGAAACCCTGTGGTATGTCGTCACCTGGCACGATCAGTGGGTTGCCCTGCTGAGCTTTTCCGCCGCAGCCTGGAAGTGCGCGGTTCGGGATCGGTGGATCGGCTGGAATTTCCGCCACCAATATGACCGCCTGCACTTGCTGGCCAACAACAGCCGGTTTCTGATTCTGCCCGCCCGGCATCGTCCGAACCTTGCCTCTCGCACCCTGTCATTGTGCCAGAAAAGGCTCTCTGAGGATTGGTTGAAGACCTTCGGGCATCCGCTCGTGCTGCTGGAGACCTTTGTGGACCCGCAACGGTTTGCGGGGACCCTCTACAAAGCGGCGAACTGGTCGTATCTGGGCCACACCAAGGGGTTTCGCCGAACCCGGCGGGGGATACACCCCCATGGCCCAATCGCCCAAGCTGGTCTTCGTTATGCCGCTGCAGGCGCACGCACGCGCGCTGTTATCTCGGCCCACCCTGGAAGCACCCTATCGTCATGGAGCCCCCAAGATCATGCTGAGCGCCGACCAGATGTATGCCTTACCCGATTTCTTTCGCGCGATTACCGATCCGCGCCGCGCCCAAGGACGACGCCATCCGCTTCCCACCGTACTGGCCATCGCCGCCGGCGCGAGCTTGTGTGGGATGCGCGGTTACAAGGCCATCGCCGGCTGGGCCCGAAGCCTCGGCCCCAAGGCACGGGAGCGCTTCGGCTGTCGGCGCCAACAGGGGCGCCGCAGCGTTCCGAGTGAATACGTCATTCGCGATGTCCTCATCCGGGTCGATCCGGTGGAACTCGACGGGGCTCTGCAGTGCTGGAATGAAGTCTATGGCGAAGAGGATGAAAGCCTCGCCATCGACGGCAAGACGATGTGCAACGCCATCGACGAGGAGGGTCATCAAACTCACATCATGAGCGTCGTCGGCCACCGGACCACTACCTGCTACACTCAAAAAAAAGTCGGTGCCCTGCCGGTAGACGGCGATGACGAGGTCAAACGCACCAACGAGATCAAGATGGCCGCCCCGCTGCTGGATGCCATCGCTATCGAAGGCAAGGAGATCACCGCCGATGCGCTGCTGACGCAGCGCACCTTCGCCGCCTATCTGGTCGAGGACCGGCAGGCGCATTACCACTTCACCGTCAAAGGCAACCAGCCCCATCTCTTCGAGGACATCGCTCTGTATTTCCGGGATCGGCAGGAACCGGACTTCGTCATGGGCCCCTCCCTCGAACATGGGCGTATCGAAACGCGGCGGATTTGGACCACCACCGCTCTGAACGACTATCTTGACTTTCCCTACGTAGGGCAGGCCTTCGTCATCGAACGCGAGCGTATTGAGAAGAAAACGGGCAAACGCTCAATCGAGGTCGCCTACGGGATCACCAGTCGAACCCCGGACCAGGCCGACGCCAAAAAGGTGCTCCAAACCAACCGAGGCCATTGGAGCATCGAGAATAGCTGCCATTACATCATCGACTGGAACTTTGACGAAGACCGCAGTCGGA
The DNA here is from genome assembly GCA_024227475.1 of Paracoccaceae bacterium. Taxonomy (GTDB): domain Bacteria; phylum Pseudomonadota; class Alphaproteobacteria; order Rhodobacterales; family Rhodobacteraceae; genus Amylibacter. The sequence continues at coordinate 1,800 of JAAEUI010000018.1, forward strand.
TTCGAACCGGTCACGGTCCGGAAAACATCTCCCGTCTGCGACGCTTCGCCGTCGGTATCATCAACTCCAAAGGTGTGGACAGTGTGGCGGAGAAGATGCGGCAACTCCACCGCAACACCCGCTTGGTATTCGACTACCTACGCATGTCGAAAAACACTTGTGCGACCGCCTGCGCTTAACGTAAAGGAGAACAAATTTGCCCTGGCTTGCTGCTGGCTGGTCTTGCAATTCGCTTCCAACCACGGCAGCCACCCCCCATGCCCGCACTGCGCCTTGATGTCGTTGAACTCCTTCCCGCACATTGCGGCATTGATCA
>JAAEUI010000019.1 GCA_024227475.1 Paracoccaceae bacterium
AGCAACTGGTGGCTACAGCAAAGAAAATCGGTGAGGAAGCCACATCGTGGCAATTCCCATCTTAATCCGGGGAAGGAAGAAACATGTCAGGCGTTACACTCCAAAAAGCGCTGAAGCGTTACGGGGATATTCAGGTCATCCACGGCGTTGATCTGGATATCGGCGACGGTGAATTCTGTGTGTTTGTCGGCCCCTCAGGCTGCGGGAAATCCACGTTGCTTCGGATGATTGCGGGGCTGGAAGACACAACCGACGGCAAGATCTCAATCGGTACGCGTGATGTGACCAACGTCGACCCGGCCGAACGCGGCGTCGCCATGGTTTTCCAAACCTACGCTTTGTACCCACACATGTCCGTCGAACAGAACATGGGGTTCGGCCTGAAGATGAATGGCGTCGCCAAGGCCGAGATTGACGAAAAGGTTGGCAAAGCCGCCGATATCCTGAAACTCGGGCCCTACGTGGACCGCAAACCCAAAGCCCTTTCAGGGGGCCAACGCCAGCGGGTTGCGATCGGGCGGGCAATTGTTCGCGGGCCGGAAGTGTTCCTTTTCGACGAACCACTGTCCAACCTTGATGCCGAATTGCGCGTGGATATGCGGGTGGAAATCGCCCGCCTTCACAAAGAAATCGGCGCCACGATGATCTATGTGACCCACGACCAGGTCGAGGCGATGACCCTTGCCGACAAAATCGTCGTTCTGCGCGACGGGATAATCGAACAGGTCGGCAGCCCCATGGACCTGTACCAGAACCCCGACAACAAATTTGTGGCCGGGTTCATCGGTTCGCCCTCAATGAATTTCCTGAATGGTGTGGTTGATGGGGCTGGCGTGCGCGTTGCGGGACTGGACGGAAAAACGATTGAAACCAACGTTTCATTACCTGCCGGGGGCAAACCAGTGATCGTCGGCCTGAGGCCTCAGCATCTTGAAGTCGTGCCAACCTCGTCTTCACTGACCGTCGATCTGCGCGAACGGCTGGGCGGTGTGGCCTATGACTATCTGACGACACCAACCGGTGAACGGATAGTTGTTGAAACACGGGGCGATGACCCAATTGCCCCCGGCACCACGGTCATGGTTGAGTTCGAGCCGCAAAACGCCCTGTTCTTTGACGCAGAAACCGAAGCCCGTTTGCGTTGAAATCGTGGGGTTGAGCAAAAAAGGGAAGCTGCATATTCGCCCCATGGTCGCTTGTTACGCTGCTCCATTCCCAAAACCCCTTCCGGCCCTGAATAACGGGGTTGGCTAAGAGCCTGTGTTTGCGGCTGTTTTCTACGACGCCGGCTCCGGTTGAATCAACCAACCCGGTTCACAAATGCTGAAGGCCGGTTTGCTCCGCATTGCCATCATCTGCGTATAGAAAATGCTGCGCTATCCATCAAAGTCCGGTTTGACGGACCGCACCGCAGAATGACTGATATCATGCAAACGACAGGTTTGGCCGGAACAGCCATTGGGCCGATCCATGTGAAGGTCCGGAAAGTCCCGCAACTGAGACATCGGCCGTAGGCGCAGCGAATGGCCGGTTTGGATTTGGGCTATTCGGCTCGGTTTG
>JAAEUI010000020.1 GCA_024227475.1 Paracoccaceae bacterium
ATCCCAAAGAACACAATTTCAGACACCAGCTGAAATTCAAACGTCCCTGTTTCCAGCCAATGTTCCTGAATTTCAAACACAGCGACAATCAAAAACAACAGCAGCGGTAGAAAGAAGCGAATCAAATCGACCTGCTGTAAACTGCGTTCCCGCTTTGCTTTTAATTTACTAAGCATAAGTATCCTCAATGCTCCCGTTTACCCACTTTTTAATTATAGCACTCAACACGAGTGAAAAAAGCCCCTCTGCTGTAGGTTCGCTTATTTTGACACAATTTTGACATTTCGAGACCCCTTTGTGACATACAGGAAAGGCAACCCTTGCTAAAATAGCTTAACAAAAGATGAGAATGGAAACGGCCGTTTCCTGCTCTCACAAATGATGATAACGGTGCGATTTCTAAATCTAACCAAGGAGGAAAGATGAAGAATAAAAATTTGTTTTTAATCGTAATTTCCATACTATTGCTGGTTTTGGTAGCCTGTGGTGGCGGTGAAGAACCGGCCGCACCAGAAGCGCCAGCTGTCGAAGAACCAGCTGTCGAAGAACCAGCTGTCGAAGAACCGGCTGTCGAAGAACCAGCTGTCGAAGAACCCGTTGTTGAACTGTTTGGCGACCCGCTACGCGGTGGTTTGCTCTACGACAAATGGTGGAAAGTCACCGGTGCCGATCAGCCAGAAGAAGATCACCCCCTATGGGCAACACAAGACAGCAACACTCGTGGCCCCAAAGACAACTGGCGTTGTAAAGAATGTCACGGCTGGGATTACCTGGGCGTAGACGGTGCCTATGGCGACAGCTCACACACGACTGGCTTCACTGGTGTTTTCCACTTAGCGGGAACAGATGCCAATGAAATCCTGGCTATGCTGATGGGTTCCACCAATGACGACCACGACTTCTCAACCGTCATGGACGAGCAAGCCCTCACCGACCTGGCTCTCTTCATCAATGAAGAAATGACCGATATGTCCCAATTCACCAGCGCCGATAAAGTGCCGACCAGCAGTGACTTGGCTCTGGGCGAAGAGTTATTCTTGGACTGCGCCGACTGTCATGGCCCCGAAGGTCTGGCCATCAACTTCAAAACCACCGTAAACGGCGCCGAATATCCTAGCGGCATGGCGGCCGGTAACCCATGGGAATTTATGCACAAAGTACGCTATGGTCATCCCAATACTGACATGCCTTCGGCAGTAGATGTTGGCTGGTCAATAGAAGAACAAGCGGCCGTGTTGGCTTATGCCCAAACATTGCCTGCAATACCCATCGTTGCCAGCGGCGGTTTGTTATATGACAAATGGTGGGTAGCCCTTGGCCTGGACGAACCAACCGAAGATATGCCCTTGTGGGCGACGCAAGACACAAACGAACGCAGCGGTAAAGACACCTGGCGCTGTAAAGAATGTCATGGCTGGGATTATGCTGGCGTAGACGGCGCGTATAGCGGCGGCTCCCACATGACCGGATTTGCCGGCATCCAAGCCGCTACCGGCATGACGGCCGACGAACTGATTGGCTGGTTAAACGGTACAGCCAACGCCGACCACGACTACTCCCCTTACCTGGACGAAGCCGCTATGGATATGATGGTTGCTTTCATGCAGGAAGGCGTTTTTGATATGTCCTCCTACATCAATGAAGACAAAACGGTTAACGGCGACGCTGCCGCTGGCGAAAGTCTCTACACTCAAGGCTGTACCCGCTGCCACGGCGATGATGGCAAAGAAATCATCTTTGGTGATGAAAGCGAACCCGAATACGTAGGGACGCTTGCCAACGGCAACCCATGGGAGATATTGCACAAAATAGCAAACGGCCAACCAGGATCGCACATGACGCAAGGCTACGAAATGGGCTGGAGCATGGAAGACTTGGTGAACCTGCTGTCTTACGCACAAACATTGCCTGCCGAATAAACTAAAAATCGAATTGAATCCTGAAAAGGGGGATGGGACAGACTCTCTGCCCATCCCCCTTTTTGTTAACGGGGTGTTTTATGAAACAAACCAACATGATTAAGGGGCTGCAGGTTGGTGTATTGGTGATTATGGCTGTTGGAACCATGATTGTTGTGGGTCTGATGACGCAAGAACGATCGGCTCATGCGCTACCGGAATATTCCAGCCGCACCGAGGAAGCGTGTGGCGCTTGTCATGTTAATCCTGGTGGCGGCGGCCCGCGCACGATGGCTGGACTAATGTGGTCGGCGCAGGGCAACCCGGATGTAATGCCGATTTTCACCATCAATATCGCTCCCGGCGTGACCGACGGTGCAGAGTTGTATGACATTGGCTGCGCTGGCTGTCATGGTCTGTCGGGCGAAGGGTTATTTGGTCCCGCTGTTGTTGGCAGCGGATGGCGAGAACGAACGATTGAAACCGCCATTGTACGCGGCCGTGAACGCAGCGGGATGCCTGCCTACGAAGGGCAGTTGACGGATGAACAATTGGCGGCATTGGTTGAATACACGGCCGGATTAGCTTCTGGTCAAATTGAACCGCCGCCAATTAGCTATGAACTTCCTGCCGGGGATTTTACCTGTGACCCAATTCCTGGCGCGGAAAAGTGTGGAGGGAATTAACAATGAGCCAAAATGACAAACTATCCCGCCGCCAATTTTTACGCCTCTCGGCGACAGTAATGGGATCGGCAGCGGTAATGACGACTGCCCCTCGCCTGCTAAATAGATTGATGGCTGACCCGAAAACGGCCGTTTGGTTAGAAACGGCCGTTAACGAAAAAATCGTCCCCACCGTCTGCCTGCTTTGCCCCGCCGGATGCGGCATGTTAGCCCGCGTCGCCGACGGCAATCTGGTCAAAATGGAAGGCAGTCCGATGCACCCCATCAATTTAGGCGCGCTCTGCCCCAAAGGGCAAGCCGCCCCCGAACTGCTCTACAACCCCGACCGGCTCACCGGCCCCATGCGGCGCGTTGGCGAGCGGGGCGCGGGGGAATGGGAAACGATTAGTTGGGATGAGGCGAGCGATATGGTTGCTGACAAATTGAGCGAACTGCGCGGCGTGGGGCATCCCGAACAAGCCGCCCTGCTGTATGGCGAGACACGCGGCCAGATGCGCGGCTTTTTTGAGCGGTTTATGTCGGCCGTCGGCTCCCCCAACGCCATCTCCCACGATAGCCTGAACATCGAAGCTGCCAAACTGGGCAGTTATCTGACGCAGGGCATTTACGACTTGCCCGCCTACGATTTAGAAAACAGCAATTATGTGTTGAGTTTTGGCTCCAGCTTTTTAGAAGCCGGACGCAATCCGCAGCGCATGGTCTCTGGCTACAGCTACATCCGGCGCGGCCGTGCCAACCGCGCTAAAGTGGTCGTCGTTGACCCGCGTCAGAGCGTAACTGGCGCCAAAGCGGACGAGTGGATTCCGATTAAACCCGGCACGGATACGGCGTTGGCGTTGGCAATCGCTCACGTCATCATCAAAACCGGCCAGTTTGACTCTGATTTTGTGCAGAATTACGGCTTTGGTTTTGAAGATTTCAAAGAAGGCGGCAAGGATCACAAAGGATTCAAAAATTACGTTTTAGAAAATTACGATCCGCGCCGCGTGGAGCAAATTACCGGCGTTCCCGCAACGACTATTTCGCGGATTGCGGGCGAATTTGCGGGCAATCGGCCAGCGGTGGCGATTGTGCCAGGCAAAGGCGGCTTGCTCAATGGCAGCTTCAACGGCGTTTCAACGGCGATGGCGATCCATTGCCTGAACGCGCTGGTGGGCAGCCTGGAAACGCCGGGCGGCGTGCTGACCCAGCGGTATCCGCAGTGCGATCCGTGGCCGGAACTACCCGCCGACGCAACCGCCGAGGCCGGACGTATGGCCGAACGTGCCGACGGCGCGGGAACTGTTTTCCCCGTTGCTCGTCATGCTTATCAAGCGGTAGCTGACCGCGTGTTGGACGGCTATCCAATTGAAGCATTGTTCCTTTATGATGCCAATCCCGTTTACGAAGCGCCGGGCGGCGAGAAGTTTGTACAGGCGTTTGCCAAGATTCCGTTTATCGTCTCATTTGCGACATTTATGGATGAATCGGCGCAATATGCCGACCTTGTTTTGCCAGAGTCGACGTTTTTGGAGCGATGGCAGGATGATTATATGGAAGGATTGGGCTATCCCGGCGTTGGTTTGCGCCAGCCAGTGGTTGAGCCGCTGCATGACACGATAAACACGGCTGATTTCCTGCTGCAAGTGTCGCAAAAGATGGGCGGTGCGGTGGCGGAAGCGTTCCCCTGGGCATCGTTTGAGGATGTGTTACAAGATCGACTCCAACATGTAGGAGCCGATTGGCAAACGCTGGTTGATTTGGGTGTTTGGCTAACGCCGGGCTACCGTTATGCCCGTCGCGGCGGCGAACGCTGGCTCAATGAGGTGGTGAGTCCTGACAGACGATATGCGCCAC
>JAAEUI010000021.1 GCA_024227475.1 Paracoccaceae bacterium
ATTCTTTCAGCATTTTCGCTTCAAGAGACGGCTCAACCGCATCAAAGAACAGCGAGCCCGCGAAAAAGTTTGAAGGATCGCCAAAGCCGTAAGACTGAATTGTGGCTTGGTCCGCGACATCAAAAGCGGTTTTGTTGGCATGACCATAGCCCCAGCTTTCAAGAATGTATTTACCGCTGGCCTGATCGCTCAGCGCGTTCAGCATGTCATAGACCTGGTCGTCCGACTGGGTTGAGCTGGTCAAGTGAACATAACCACAAACCCAGGTAGCGATACCCTTGCCCTCTCCACGCATCATCGCCGCTTTCGTGCCGTTCCAGATCAGGTTCAGCTCAGACTGGTTCCAGCCCCAACCCATCGCGACCTCGCCGCTTGCCAGTGCCTGATCAAGCTGCCCGGCATCCGACCAGTAGAAGCGGACATTCTGATGAACCGCCCGCAGGTAGTCAGAGGCGGCTTTGAATTCGGCGTCGCTCATATTGGTATAGCTGGAGGCGCCGGTTGCCAGCGCGGCCATCGCGTAGGCGCTGGAGGCCGCGTCGGGGATAGCGATTTTGCCATTACTGGAAGCTTCTGTCAGCAATTGGAGAGAAATGTCATCACCGGAAATCAAATCGGTGCGATAGATAAGACCGGTATTGCCCCATTCAAACGGCATCATCCAAACCTCGCCGTCAATGACGACACCATCAGTTTCCTGGATCGTCGGCAGCAGGCTGTCCCAGTTGTTCAGACGGCTGGCATCAAGCGGTTTGATCAGACCTGCGGCCTTCCATTTGCGCACCGCATCAGTGCAGGGGTGGGCCAGATCGGCCTCGAACCCGGACTGCAGCTTGGTAAACGCCTCTTCCTGACTACCAAAGTAGGTATAGGAAGGTGCTTCGCTGTATTTGCCCATATAGGCACCGTAAAAGCCCTGATCCTCGTAACCTGACCAGTCAAAAACCGACAGGTCTGCGCCGCCCGCGCCAGCCGCGCCGGACCAGAGCAGAGCAACCGCAGAGACAGCGGCAAATGTTTTTTTGGTGACTTGTTCCATTCGTGTTCCTCCTTGTTTTTCAGTTTCGTATTATTGCGTAGTTTACTTATCCTTTTCCCAGATCGATGATCGAGGAGTTTTGCAGGCCAAGCCAGACCTTGTCGCCGCTTTTGTAGTCGACCGTGTGGAAATAGTTGGGAACGGCGACCGAAACGACATCGGTCAGCCCTTCAACCTCGACATAATAATGGACGCTTTCCCCGTAGAAGGCGACGTTGGCGATGGTTCCTTCTATGGTGGAGTCATAGCCTTCAGGCTTGGTTGCGGCAATTTCAAGCTGCTCGGGGCGTACGCCGATCAGAAGCGCGCTACCACGCTCGCGGACGTTCGGATTTACGTCGATGTTCAGCGTCCCGAACCCGGCGGCCTTGATTTGCAGTTGATCTCCATCTTCTTTGATCAGTTCGGCGGGCACAAAATTCATGCCTCCAATAAAAGCCGCAACTTCGCGGTTGCACGGTTGGGCATAAAGAACCTCTGGCCGGTCGACCTGCATTAGCTTACCCTCGAACATCACGCCGATGCGATCGGACATTGTCATCGCCTCGTACTGGTCGTGGGTGACCATCACAAAAGTAATGCCGATTGATTGTTGCAACCGCCGCAATTCCAGCTGCATTGCTTCTCGCAGGTTCTTGTCCAATGCAGAAAGCGGCTCATCCAGAAGAAGAACCTTGGGCTGCATCACCAAAGCCCGGGCCAGTGCCACCCGCTGACGCTGCCCTCCTGATAACTCATCAGCCTTGCGCCCGCCCATACCAGTCAGTTCGACCATATCCAGTGCTTCATTGACCCGCTGATCAAGCTCAGCTTTGGACAGTCTCGATTTCCGTAAACCGAAAGCCACGTTGTTGAATACGGTCAGATGCGGAAAGATCGCATAACTCTGGAACACCATATTGGTCGGGCGCTTGTTGGCCGGGATGTCCTTCATCGGCACCCCGTCAATAGTGATTTTACCTTTCTCGTGGTCCTGAAATCCGGCAATGATCCGTAACGCTGTGGTCTTACCGCAACCTGATGGCCCCAGCAGTGAAAAGAACTCACCCTGTTTCAGTGACAGGGTCAGATCTGAAACAGCAACAAAACTGCCGAACCGCTTTTCGACGTCTTTCAGTTCGATGATATTCTGATCGCTCATGGAAGCAGGGCTTTCTGTTTTAGATCGATGTTTTAGACGTACGACGGCGGAAATATTCGGCGACGACCAGTAGTAGAATGGAAGCCAGTAGCAGGATTGAACCCAGCGCCAGCGTGTTGGGCAGCTTGGCCGGGAAACGGATCTGGCTCCAGATATAGACTGGCAGTGTCGGTTGGTTTCCTGACAAGAAGAACGCAAGCACGAACTCGTCAAACGAAACGGTGAAGGTGACCAGCAAGCTGGCGATTATACCGGGCGACACGATCGGCAGGGTTACGCGCCGGAATGTGCCGATGATGGTTTCGCCAAGGTCATAAGCGGCCTCTTCCAGCGACTGGTCGAACTCGTCAAAGGCCGATTTCATGATCGAAACCGCGAAAGGCAGTGCAAGAAATGTGTGGCCCAGAATAACCGCTGTCAGCGAAGGCTTCAGCCCTATGCTGACAAACATGATCAACATGGATGAAGCGACAATGATGCCCGGAATAACCAGAGGCAGCATTACCAGCCCTTCAGACATTTCCTTGGCTGGAAAACGATAGCGCACATAGGCGCGTGCGGCGAACAAGCCCAGCGAAGTGCTGGCAAGAGCCGCGATACCGCCAACGATCAGACTGTTGAACAGAGCCCGTATCAACGTTTCCTGAGCACCGAGTTGTGCGTACCATTTCAGCGTAAGACCCTTCAGCGGAAAGGCTACGATGGTTCCGTCATTAAATGAAAACACCGGCAACAACAGGACTGGTGTGTAAAGAAACACCAGATAAGCAAAGGCATAGGCCGGTAGTCCCGGCAGATATCGGCGAAACCTGGTCATCTGATCCTCCGGCCTGCAGTGGTTGCGAGGACAACAAACAGGATCGCCACCAACCCAACCGTCACCATCGCTATCAGCGAAAGTGTCGCCCCCAGAGGCCAATTATTTGCCGCCCCGAACTGTACCTGGATGAGATTGGCAATCATCTTGCCCTCCGATCCGCCGACAAGCGCTGGTGTCACGTAATCCCCCACCGTCGGAATAAAAATGATAAGGCTGGCTGCAACAATGCCCGGAACCGTCATTGGCAGCGTCACTCGGAAAAAGCTTTCGGCAGGGGACAAGCCCAAATCGGTCGCCGCCTCAAGCAAGCTGGGATCGATCTTTTGCAGGCTAACGTAAATCGGTAGGATCGCAAACGGTGCCCAGGCATGCGCCAAAGTCAGAACCACGGCCAATTCATTGTACAGTAGAAAAGTCAGCGGCTGGTCGATCAGATTGAGCGAAAGCAGTGCGGAGTTCAAAACACCATTGAATCCTAAAATCAGTTTCCACGAAAACACCCGCAGCAGATAGCTGCTCCAGAATGGAATGGTGATCAGCAGTAGCCAAAGGGTTTTCTTCTGGGTTCTGAAGGCAATGAAATAGGCAATCGGATAGGCAAGCGCCACGGTCGCAATGGTTACCATACCCGCAATGAAAATCGATCTGACCAGAAGATGGCGCACCAGCGGATCGGTCAGAGCCTCCCGGTAGTTCACCGCCGTGAAGGTTTTATCGATGCTGACATAGGTTTGCGTCCAGAAGGAATACACCACCAGAATTCCCAGAGGAATAGAGACCAATGCCCCTACATAAAGGGAAGCTGGGGCGCTGAGGGCCAATCCTTTTGACGCTTCAGATCTCATACAAGCGTGGTTCCTTCAGTAGGAGTCAGGGCAAACAGTAGGAGTCAGGGCAAAAATTTTCAATGGACGATCATCCATTGAAAGCTTACAAACAACCACCATCTAGTCAAGGAATATCTTCATCCCCTTACTGGAATCGCAGATCCAAATGAGTTACTGGAACCGAAACAACCGTTGGCTGGCATATTATGGCGTTGAAAAATAACTCAAAACGCAAAAAGCAAGCCGACTTGAACAGGCGCGCATTAATTGAAGCCACGCTCGATTCAATCGTTGAAATTGGGATCGCACAAACCTCAGTTTCCGAAATCATCAAGCGTGCTGGGTTGTCGCGAGGCATGATTCACCTCCATTTCGGTGGAAAGGACGGTTTGTTTGTTTCAGCGGTAAAAAGGGCGGGCGAGACCTATTATAACAACCTCAACCGCTTTCTTGAGAAGGCCGGCACCCCCCCCCAGGCACGAGTGGCCGCGGTTGTGAATGGCGACCTCGACGAAACTGTCCTCAGTAATCGAGCAGTTAGCATCTGGTACGCTTTTCGCGGCGAGGCACGTGAACGCAAGACGATAGCGGAATATAGTGATACGCGAGACGAACGCCTGAATACGCTGTTATTCAGGGCTTTCCGGGAAATTGCAGAAACCGAAGGTCTGGACGAACCCGCGACGGTGGCCCGCGACGCAACTCACGGAACTCTGGCTCTGCTGGAAGGAATGTGGACAGACTTTCTGATCCACCCAGACTCTTTTGACCGGGCGGTTGCCAAGCGAATAGTCTTCCGCTTTCTCGCAGCTATGTTTTCAGCGCACTTTGATTTGATGGGCGCGAAGTAGTCCCTTTTTGCTTTCTTCCCGCTGCCAATGTGAGTGGTCGAATTCCGTGTTCCTTGGTATTCGTGGGCGACGCAATGCGCCGAAAGTGGACTTAGCCACGCGCGAGGACGAGCATATGCTGCTTTTAAAAATCCAAGGTTTCACTTGCCTGACAATCCAACCAATCGAGAAACTTGCCGATACAGAATGGGCCATCAGAGGATCGAGTACTCTTTAAGTAGTAACCAGTGTTGAGATGCGCTGGCGCGTTGAATGCTATCGTCAACTGTTGCGACCTAAGCAAATCTCCGACGACAGACCGCCAGCCCAACATAATGCCATCTCCCGTTAACGCCGCCTGTACTGCCTGCACGTAGTTGCCGAAACGCAGGCCGCTGGTGACGGGTGACCCTTCATGGCCGATTTGCTGGAAATACGGCTCCCAACCCAACCAGTCGGGATCGGCGACCGCAACGTGAATGAGTCGACGGGATGCAAGCTCGGCGGCGCCCCCGATCGGTCCGTACTTTTTTAAGTATTGAGGTGAACAGATCGGTATCAGGGTTTCGTTGAACAGCAGGCGCCAGGGACCGTCCGGCCACTGACCATTCCCAAACCGAAGGGCCACGTCTGATCCGTCGTGCAAACCTGCCGCACCTTGATAGGCGGCCATGACGTGAACTTCGCAATCGGGGTGCTCCGCACTGAAATAATTCAGTCTTGGCATTAGCCAATAGGTAGCGAATCCCAGATTGCAGGAAACCGTCACCGCATTACCGTCACCCTTGTCGATCTGGCGCATTTCCTCGACCGTATGGGCAAGCCGCCCCATGGTTTCGATGCAGATGCGGTGAAAGTTTTCTCCGGTATTCGTCAGGGTCATGGGTCGGGTAGAGCGATCCAGCAAAGGTGTCTGGATGAATTGCTCCAGCTGCCTGATCGTTTGGCTGACAGCCGATTGCGAAATGCCGGCCTCCGCCGCTGCCTTGGTCATACTGCGATGGTGGACGACCATATCAAACAGCTTCAGGCTTTGGAGAGGGGGGATCTGGTTCCACATAACATTAGTCATACCTTATTTAACAATAACTTTTTACCCCCTTTTTTCGGCGTTTATTCGGGTCTAATCGACATCCAATCGTCACACCATCACCAGGAGGATACGATGGCGCTCAAGATCACTCTCGGAGACCTGCTGCACGACTGCGCAACGCGGTTTGCAAACCGACCGTTTATCACAATTGCCGAAACCGGCAAAACCCATAGCTACGCAGAATTCGAGGTTCTGACCAACCGGCTGGCTCACGGCCTGCGTGAACGCTTTGGTGGCGCGCTGGGCTACGTGGCGATTGTTCTGGAAAACAGCGTCGAATACCTGGCTACGACCTATGCGCTGAAAAAAATCAATACGGTCGAGGTTTCGGTGAACCGCGCCATGCGCGGGGCTCCGCTGGCACGGATGATCGATCAGACCGAGGCGTCGGTATTGTTTACCTCTGGTGAACATCTGGTGGATCTGGATCATGTGCGCGACGAGATCCCCCACGTTGAAACGCTGGTGATGCTGGACGCTGTCGATGAGGCAAAACGCTTGTTTCCTGCGCTTGAGGTGATTGGGTTCGACACGCTGCTGTCAGACCTGGACGACCATATCGTCTCGCCGGCCAAAGACACCGATACCGCCATGATCTTGTTTACCTCTGGCACCACCGGGGTGTCCAAAGGCTGCCTGCTGTCACATCGCTATGCGGTGCGCACCGCAGAAAACATGATCGGCCCATTCCGAATAACGTCAGAGGACTGTGTCTATTCGCCCTATCCATTGTCGCATATCGGTGCCGCCTATTACGACATCCTGCCCACGATGATGATGGGCGGCCGGGTAATCTTGCGTCAACGTTTTAGCTTGTCGAACTTCTGGCAAGAAGCAAACGCGTACGGTGTCACCTGGTTCATGATGCTTGGTTCGGTGCAGCAATTGCTGTGGGCTAGTCCGTCCTGTGAATTGGAGAAATCCCATAAGATCACCCGCTGTTGGAGCACCCCGGCCCCGGTTCCGAAAAGGGACTTTGACGCTCGGTTCAACACCCATCTGATCCCCGGCGGAGGCTATGGCTCCACTGACGCGGGCTGGGTCGTGGTGCCGCAATGGGATCATGAAGGCGGGATCGTCTTGCCGCATTTTGAGGTGGGAATCCTCGACGACAATGATGACCCAGTCCCGACCGGAAAGTCGGGGCATGTGGTGGTAAGGCCCCATGAGCCGGGCGTCATGGCAGATGGCTATTTCGGTATGCCGGATCGAACTCTGGAAAGCCGTCGAAACCTGTGGTTCCACACCGGTGATATCGGTCGCCTGGACGAGAAAGGCCGCTTTTATTTCATGCACCGCGTGAGCGAGCGTATTCGCGTGAAGGGAGAAATGGTCTCGGGCTATGAGGTCGAAGAGGGTGTTCTGACCCACCCCGCCATTCAGGATTGCGCCGTAATCGCGGTGCCGGGCGAGATGGGTGAGGAGGACATCAAGGCCTTTGTCACCTTCAAGGAAGGGCAAAACATAACGCTTAACGACCTCAAAGAGCACTGCGCCGAGCGAATGGCCAGATTCATGGTGCCAAAGCAAGTCGTCATTTTGGACGAGATGCCCCGCACCCCGACCGGCAAACCAGAAAAAGGTAAGCTGGCTCTGATGTAGGTAAAACTGACTTTCGACCCCGTTCGTAATTGGTAGGTATCCAGTGGCTGGATTTGAGCCTTGAACGGAGTGAAAGACGTGTCCGTTTCTGAACCATCTTGATGAAATCCAGCGAATGACAAC
>JAAEUI010000022.1 GCA_024227475.1 Paracoccaceae bacterium
ATAACTATTCTCTCGGGAACTGGCTCTGTGACTGGCCCTGGCCTATCACACCCGGTGCCCACCTGGTTGTACCAGGCTCTTTGGGAATAACAACGCTTCCACGGTTGCGCCGCATCAGCGGATTGTGGGCCCGCCGCTTTTCCTCCAATATGTGTCGTCACGTCGCGTTTGCCATGCGCCAAAATCCTGCATGAGTGCCATCATGAAACATATCGCACATCAAAAGGCAGCCGCCCGTAAAACCGCCTTCGCCAACCGCAAGGATGCCTTTGGGCAAGGTTATGACGAGGCGGCCAACCGCAATCTGCTCGGCCATCTGGCGCTGTATCCTGATGCGCAAGTCATTTCGGCCTATATGCCGATACGCACCGAGGTCAGCCCGATTGCGGCCATGACCATCCTGCACGGCCAGGGCAAGCGGATTTGTGTGCCGGTTATCCAGGGAAAAGCAATGCCGCTGAAGTTCCAGGAGTGGACACCGGAGGTTGAGATGGTTGAGGGGCCGTTTGGGGCGGCGGTTCCGGCGGGAGGGGCGTATCTGATACCGGATCTGGTGATCGCGCCACTGGTGGCCTTTGACAGAAAATGTTACCGGCTGGGATATGGCGGTGGGTTTTATGACCGCAGTTTCCAAGAAATCGAGGTGCAAAAACCAGTTATTGGCGTGGGCTTTGCCTTCAGCGCCCAGGAGCTGGCAAAAGTTCCGCGTGAAAAAACCGACCAGCAACTGGATGCGGTTGTAACCGAGCGCGAGGTGGTTCTGCGATAATCGCCGGTTTATGATACTGAATACCTGACAGTTTCGAGTTTGACTTGTGGTTCAAGTAAAACCCGAAACTCTCTAGACTGCCGGTTATCTCTTGGGCTATGCGGATGGTATGAAAATTCTTTTTTTAGGCGATGTTGTTGGCCGCTCGGGTCGGCGTGCAATCACGGAAAACCTGGCAAAGCTGCGCAAGAACTGGCGGCTCGATTTCGTAGTCGTGAACAGCGAAAACGCCACTTCGGGCATAGGCTTGTCGGGCAATCAGGCCAAGGTGATTCTGGAGGCGGGAGCGGACTGTATAACACTGGGTGACCACGCGTTTGACCAGCGTGACATGCTGCAGTTCATTGAACAGGAGCCGCGCATTTTGCGTCCGCTCAACTATGCCCCGAACGCACCTGGCAAGGGTGCGCGGATGTTCAAGACGCAGTCAGGCGGCAGGGTGTTTGTGGCGCAGGCTCTGGGGCAGGTTTTCATGAAACGCGCCTTTGCCGATCCTTTTTCTGCGCTTGATCTGGCATTGAAGGCTGCGCCGCGTGGTGGGCTGGCCGATGCGGTTGTGGTGGATTTCCATGCCGAAGCGACGTCAGAAAAAATGGCCATGGGTCATTGGCTGGACGGTCGCGCTTCGCTGGTGGTTGGCACCCATACACATGTGCCAACATCAGACACAATGATCCTGCCGAAAGGCACCGGATATCAGACTGATGCAGGCATGTGTGGCGACTATCTGAGCGTGATCGGCATGGAAAAGACTGAACCGATGCGCCGGTTTGTCACCCAGATGCAAAAGGAAAGGTTTACCCCAGCCAAGGCAGAGGCAACGCTGAGCGGGGTTTTTGTCGAAACTGATGCAAAAGGTGTGGCGGTGAAATGTGAGCCGGTTCGCTTTGGTGGCCGGTTATCGCCTCAGGTTCCGATGTGAGCCCGCAGTTGCTGTATTTTATAGTTTTGATCCTGCTTGGAGCAGGTTGGGGCATTACTATCCCGATGACGCGAGTTGCTGTATCCACCGGTTACCAGCAGTTTGGGCTGATTTTCTGGGAACTGCTGTTTTCGGCTTGTGTGCTTTTGGCTATTACCACTTTTCGTCGGCAAAGGATAAACCTCAAGGCAAGGCATTTTGTTCTTCTGCTTGCGATTACGCTGAGTGGAACCATTGTTCCGAATTCCTTTTCCTATGTCGCGGCGGCAAAACTGCCTGCCGGTATCATGGCGATCATCATATCGCTGGTTCCCATGTTTACGCTGCCGATGGCCCTTGTTTGGCGCTTGGAGCGGTTTGAAGCATTTCGGTTTCTCGGGTTGCTGTTTGGCGCGGGCGCGATTGTTCTGCTGATCAGACCCGAGGCCAGCTTGCCTGATGCCGGTTCGGCGGTATTTGTGCTGTTCGCAGTTCTTGCGGCCGCGTGTTACGGATTTGAAGGTAACTACGTCTCGCGTTTCGGGCTCGATGGGCTGGGGGCGGTTCAGGCGTTGTTGTTTGCATCCCTGCTGGGGCTGGCGCTGATCACACCGGTTGTGGTTCTTTCAGGGCAGTGGATTGACCTGAACATGCATTGGCGCGCACCAGAATGGTCACTTCTTGGTCTGTCTGTGTTTCATGCCTGCGCCTATTCGGGATATGTCTGGCTGGTCGGCCGGGCAGGCTCGGTTTTTGCTGCACAAGTGGCCTACCTGGTGACTCTGTTCGGGGTGTTTTGGTCCATCGTGTTCCTTGGCGAACAATACTCCGGCTGGGTCTGGGCGGCACTGGCTTTGATGATGGTTGGGCTGTTTCTGGTTCAGCCCCGGCCGAAAACAGAAGCGGCTTGAACCTGCTGGAACGAGCGGCAACAATGGCACCAGCGGCTGATAAAGGGTGAATATGTTTGAGGTGATCTTAGACCCGCAAGTCCGGGCGTTTACCGCGCTGGCGGTTGTTGGCGTGATGTTCATCCTGTTCCTACGCGAGGTTTACCCGACCGACGTTGTGGCCATTAGCGGCGCGGCGGCGATGCTGGTTCTGGGGCTGCTGCCCTATGAGGATGCTCTGCACGTCCTTTCTAACCCGGCACCCTGGACCATCGCGGCGATGTTCATCGTGATGGGCGCGCTGGTGCGAACCGGAGCGCTAGCTTGGTTCACCGGGCTGGCAGAGGCTCAGGCGGACAGAAGCCCGGCCATAGCCATCGGTGCGCTGTTCGCGTTCGTTGTTGTGGCCTCGGCCTTTGTCAACAACACGCCGGTTGTCGTGGTGATGATCCCTGTATTTGTACAACTGTCGCGCAGGCTGAATATTCCGGCCAGCAAGCTTCTGATCCCGCTCAGCTATGCCGCCATTCTGGGTGGCACCATGACCCTGATCGGAACCTCGACCAACCTGTTGGTGGACGGGGTTGCGCGCGCACGCGGGCTTGAGCCGTTTTCGATATTCGAGATCACGCCGCTGGCCATCGTTCTGGTGGCCTGGGGCGCGATTTACCTGCGGTTCGTTGCCCCGCACCTTCTGCCGGAACGGGCCAGCATGGGAGCGCTTTTGTCTGGCAAGCGGACGCTGAAATTCTTTACCGAAGTGGCCATTCCGGAAGGCAGCGATCTGATCGGACGGAAGGCGGTTGAAATTGACTCCTTCAAGCGCGGCGGTGTGCGGCTTATCGACGTGTTGCGTGGCGATGCCTCGCTGCGGCGTGATCTTCCCTCGGTGGTGATGGAGGCGGGGGACCGGGTGGTGCTTCGCTCGGCTATGGAGGAGCTTCTTGGCTTACAGGCCAACCCGCAGCTTCGCTCGGTGGATAAGCTGGCTTCGGTTGCAACTGAAACCGTTGAGGTGCTAATCTCGCCGGGCTGCAAGATGATCGGGCAATCGCTGGGCAGTTTACGGCTCAGGCGGCGTTATGGGGTTTATGTGCTTGCTGCGCATCGGCGGAACCAGAACATTGGCGGGATGCTGGATGATCTGGTGGTGCAGGTGGGCGATACGCTTTTGTTGGAGGCGGCACCCCAAGATGTTCAGCGGCTTTCCGAAGACATGGATATGGTGGATGTTTCCAAACCCTCCGCCCGGGCGTTTCGCCGACGCCATGCCCCGATCGCGCTTGCCGCGATTGCAGGAGTTGTAATACTGGCAGCCTTTGGCGTGGCGCCGATCCTGCTTTTGGCGGTGATAGCCATGGCCACGGTGTTTGTGACCCGCTGCATTGACAGCGATGAGGCGTTTTCCTTTATCGACGGTCGCTTGCTTGCGTTGATTTTCGCGATGCTGGCGGTGGCAACGGCGTTGGAGACGTCCGGAGCGGTGGACATGATCGTGGAGGCCGCCGCGCCACTGCTGACCGGCCTGCCTCCGTTTTTCATCATCTGGGGGATTTACCTGCTGACCTCTTTCCTGTCTGAGATTGTGAATCACGCGGTTGCGGTTGTTTTAACACCGGTTGCGATTGGCCTTGCGGTCTCGCTGGGGGTTGACCCGCGCCCGTTGGTGGTTGCGGTGATGTTCGCGGCCAGCGCCACGTTTGCTACACCGATCAGCTATCAGACCAACATGATGGTCTATGGGCCGGGTGGGTACAAATTCACCGATTTTTTGAAGGTTGGGATTCCGCTGAACTTGACCGTGGGGTTGATCGCGAGCGCGCTGATACCCGTGATTTGGCCGTTATGAGATATGTCATCCCCGTGCAAACGGGGGACTACCTCACCGGCACCTGACGGGCCGTGTTATCGCAGCCCCGCGATCAGAAAGGCTCTGTTTGTCCAGAACTTCGTCGTCTAAGCCGAAAGCAAGTTCAATATTGTTCTCGATTAAAAAGTTCATCAAAGCATCTCCGCTAACTGCGAAATCAATGTGTTTGGGATTGCCGTCGGCGAGTTCCCTGATTGCGCGGGTGTCCAGTTTGGAGGCTGCTAGATGTTCCTCCATTCGTCTTCCGGTGGCAAACGCTTCGAGCTTTGAGGCTTCGTATCGGGAAATAACGACGCCAACAACATATCCGGATGTGTTCAGCAGTGGTCCTCCAAGTTTTCCAGGCTGATACTTGGCTGATATCTGCTGCGTGGCCTCATTTTCGCCAAGCCCTGTTGTGCTGGTTACAGCACCTTTGGCTATTGCAATTTGGTTCCCCCCACCCGCCAATGGAATGCCAACCGCGGCCACAGTGTCGCCTTCGTTCGGACCGAACAGAATGATTTGTGCAAACTCACTTACCGGAGCGGCCGTCTTGGGCCGCAACAGGGCAAGGCCGCTTTTATCTTTGGTGGCTTGAACATCATACTCGGTTTCATCAACCATCACCTGGGCGCACCCGGAAACAACGGGGGAGGTCGTCACGACATGGCCGTCAGCGCTGACAATAAAACCGCTCCCGGCATTTTTTGCTTCGTCTTGAATGCCGGACCAATCGCCTGAAGCATCAGCCTCTGCTTCCTTACTTGTTATGCCAGTTGCTGATCGGGCTATTTTCAGCAGGTAACCGTCGGTCGGCAGATTCCACGCAGGTTGCTTGCCATTCCGAATGCTGGAGCTGATGAGGCTTACAAGGACCGTCATTGGAGTTTCAATAATGACAGTCGACCAGTTACCATTTCGTTTCTTGTCAGACCGGGTGTAAACGGAGCCCATTCTGTTCTTGTAACTTGTGATCAGGAGGTCAGGATTGTACAGCTCATAGGCATCCTTGTCGGATGCTCCCATAACTCGGGCTTTTCCGTGCAAGTTAATAGTCTCAGCTTGATTGCCTACGACATAAGATGTCGTCAGTGGCAAAACTGCGGAAGTCAATTTGCCTTGATAGGTATACGGTGCCGGGTTTTGATTCTTCTCGTATCTCGCCTGTTCTATCGGGACCATATGGGACATGTCCAATTCGCTGACATAAAACGGCCGCCAGGCGTCTTTTTCCACAATGCGGCCAAAATCTCCCAGTAGTGAAAAGACCGTCTGAAAGGTTGGTTTGGCATTCGATGAGGTGGATACCGAATATCGCTCCAGTGCTCCCTGACTTCCCTTTCCCCAGCGGCCGTCGATGAGTGACCGGTAGTATTTCTTAAAGGCGAGAAATGCCTGGATAACTTCAATTTCTGAAGCTTGCAGTTTTGCTGCGTCGAAGTCTTTTTGCCACAACCCCAAAGATGACTGCTGGGTTTGAGAGTATGCAAGAGATGAAAAAAAAGTGGTCGTTACAACGATGGCCAGAATCAGAATATGTCGTTTTTTCATAGGTTTTTCCAGTTGGCAGAGGTATCTGCGTGCGCATTCTCGGCCACAGAAACGCGAACCTATTTTTATATTTCTGAATTGTCCAGACGGGCAATTGCTTTGTCGGCATTCCGAAATCCGGCCACGCCTGTTTGTCCCCTCAAGCCTTCGATGCGTAGTCAATTCGTTTCGCTGTTGATGGCGCGTTGCCAGCGGGAAGAACGGAGTAAAAGAAAGTCACGCGCTCTTGCGCCTCATATACAATATCAGTATCGCGCGGCACCCAAAGGACATCGCCCGGACCGGCATTGAACACGTCTTCACCAACCCGCAGGGTGAACTGGCCTTCCAGTATGTAGATGACCTCGTCATAGGTGATGTTCCAGGGGATGCTACAGTCTTCGAACACGCCGATCCCGGCACCCAGTTCCTCGGAAAACGACACATTCACCAGGCCGATGGTTTTCATACCGTTTACGGGTTCAAGGTCGAGGTCTTCCTTGCGGAAAAGCTTGGTTCCTGACATGGGTTTCTCCCTAATAATCGCCCTTGGTTTTTCAGGGCGGCCAAACTGGCTCGTCACAAAGGCCAGAACACCAGTATTGCCGGTATACTTACCGCCACAATCAGCACTTCCAGCGGCAAGCCTGTTCGCCAGTAGTCGCCAAACTTATACCCGCCGGGGCCCAGGATCAGTGTGTTGTTCTTATGGCCAATCGGGGTCAGGAAGGCGCAGCTGGCGGCCACGGCAACGGCCATCAGGAACGGGTCTGGGTTCACACCCAATGCTGATGCCATCTGGATGCCTACCGGAGCAGCCACAATCGTGGTTGCCGTGTTGTTCAGCACGTCTGACAGCGTCATCGTCACCACCATCAGCACAGTCAGGATCGCCCAGGCGGGCATGCCTTCGGTCAGGCCGATTAGCGAACCTGCGATCAGCGTGGTGCCGCCGGAGCTTTCCAGCGCCTGGCCCAGTGGAATCATCGAGCCGAGCAGGACAACAACAGGCCAACTGACGTGGTCGTAAATTTCGGCCAGCGGTACGATGCGCAATACAGCAAAAAGGGCCA
>JAAEUI010000023.1 GCA_024227475.1 Paracoccaceae bacterium
GATCCGTTGTCTGAGGAAAACGTTCTGGTTTTCGCCTGCAGTGTGGTGACCGCTGCACCGCTTTCCGGGTTCAGCCGGTATACCGTAGCTGCCAAGTCCCCTTTGACCGGCGGTTTTGGAGAAGCCGAAGCCGGTGGATACTTCGGCCCGGAGCTCAAGTTTGCCGGATTTGACGCCATTGTTTTTTACGGCAGTGCGTCCAAACCGGCCTATCTCTGGATCCATGACGGTGACGTCGAAATTCGTGACGCCGCTAATCTGTGGGGAAAGGATAACTGGGAGACCCTCGAGGGGCTGAGGGAGGAGCTCGGTGATAAGCGCATCCGGGTGGCCTCCATCGGGCCCGCGGGGGAACGCCTGATCCCCTTTGCCTGCGTCCAGAATGATCTGGAGCATTTCAACGGTCGGGCAGGGATGGGCGCCGTGATGGGGTCCAAAAACCTGAAAGCCGTGGCGGTTCGCGGCAAGCAAAAGCTTGAAATGGCCGACCCGGACAGCGTCAAAGAGATTCGGCACTGGCACAACGAACGTTTCAAAGTGCATCCGCCCAACGTAGGGCTGAGCAAAATGGGAACTTCCGGTCTTGTCAAGGGCTTAAACCAGGCCGGAATCCTGCCGACCCATAATTTCAAGTACGGTGTATTTAACGGTGTCGATAAGATCGATGCCGAGGCCTATCATGCGACGATCTTTCACTCATCCGGCACCTGCTATTCATGTGCGGTTAAATGCAAACGCCGGGTAGCGCTTGAAGACGACGCCTATCCACTGGATCCCCGATTCGGCGGAGCTGAATACGAATCCCTGGGTTGCCTGGGCTCCCTGCTGGATATTGATAATCTGCCGGCTATCGCCAGAGCAAATCAAGTCTGTAACCTTATGGGCCTGGATTCCATTTCGACCGGCTGCGTGGTTGCATTTGCCATGGAGTGTTTTGAACACGGCATTCTCACCACGGAGGATACCGGGGGTAAAGCGCTTGATTTCGGCGACGCCGATGCCATGCTGTGGTTGATTGAAGAGATGGTGAATCAACGGGGTATCGGAAAAGTTCTATCCCAGGGCGTGAAAAAGGCGGCTGCCGCCATCGGCAGGGGTGCAGATAAATATGCCTTTCATATCAAGGGCAGTGAACTGCCGGTCCACGACGGCCGGGGCAAGACCGGCATGGCCTTGGGATATGCCCTGTCCGCAACTGCAGATCATGTTGAAACGCCGCATGACACCGCTTTTGCTGCAAATGTCACCAATCTGCTGCCGCTGGGAATTCTCGAGC
>JAAEUI010000024.1 GCA_024227475.1 Paracoccaceae bacterium
ACCGCACCGGCCTGATGACACGCGACATGATGCAGGATACGTCCTCTGCAGGTTTCAAGAGCTTTCTGAAAGGCTACAAATCCATGCTGCTGACCACCCCGGCCTTTGCTGTCCTGACCAGCCCCGGCAACAGCCGCACCGATCAGGTGAATACCGGTCGCCGCTGGCTGCGGCTAAACCTGAAAACCGCCGAGATGGGCCTGTCCCTTCACCCGGTCAGCCAAGCGTTGCAGGAGTATCCCGAGATGACAGATCACTACACGCAGGCCCACGCCCTGCTTGCGCAGCCCGGTGAAACCGTGCAAATGCTGGGGCGGTTGGGGTATGGACCAAAGGTCACCAAATCCCCGCGCTGGCCGTTGGAGACCCGGATTCTGAATGGATAAAGACACCGCCCAGACGCTGTACCGGTTTTTCACCGAAGTCGGCATTATCTACCAACTCAACCGCGCCATGGTCGAGGCGCGGTTGCCCGGCACCATGACCGCCACCCATTTCGGCCTGCTTGGACATTTGTCGCGCAGGCCGGAAGGGGAGACGCCGATTCAGTTGGCGGTTGCGTTTCAGGTGCCCAAAACCTCGATGACACATATGCTTGCCGTGCTGGAAAAGCGCGGGCTGGTGATGATTGGGGCAAACCCTAAGGACGGGCGCTCCAAGATCGTGCGGATTACGCCAGATGGTGGGGCGTTTCATCAGGGGAAACTGGAAGACCTGATGCCGGAAATGGCCCGGGTGCTGGAGCTAACGGGTGGAGATGTCTATGCAGATGTCCTGCCGAAACTCGAGGAGATACGCGAAGTGTTGGACCGAGCACGGGATGAGGCGTGATAGCAATGTGCGTCAATGCCCCTTTAGAACCGGCGTAAACACCCCTTTTGCATCTCGTTTGAGTTGGTAGTAGAACCAGCGGTTCGTCGCGCTGCCGGACTCTTTTCGAAACGCGATCACCGCTTCATTGCCGTCAGTACGCAGATTGATTGCTCCATAGACCCCAACGTTGCGTTTGAACAGATCGTCGCGAAGCTTTGAGCGCTGCTTCCGCAAATCCTTGAGCAATGCCTTGTCGGCATCATCACCCTTGGCGACCTCCGCTTCGATCTTGCCGCTGACTTTCTCCAGGGCCGGGCGCAGATCATCTTTTTCGCGTTCTCGGCTGGATCGCAACAGCTCGGTCGACAACACAAGCGGTCGCGCCCCACGGCCGGTCTTACCCAACAGCCCCAGAAGGTCCGGCCGCGGGTGAACGTGGCTTTCATTGTCGCCGGACGAAACAACAAATGCGGTTGCAAAGGTGGCCTCCAGAAACTCTTCAGTGACATCAGACGACCCGTGGTGACAGGTTTTCATCAGATCAACCGACAACCGCTCCTTTGCCGCTCTGATGACCGCCTTCTTCCCGATATTATCCAGCAGAGGATCCTCCCCGGACAACGGCTCGGGAGCCTCTTGGTCATTGCCATACCAGAGCATCAGGAATGTCTCGGATGATGTGTTCAAATCACCTCCGAACAAAACCCGGAACCCGTTGAATTCCAGCCGCAGCAGCACCGAATGCCCGTTTTTGGTTTTTCCGTTGTCGTTGCTTTTTGAAGTTGGTTTTGCCCCGAATGCCCGCAGCCTCGGGTTATCTGCGGCATCCGGTTCAACAACTGGCCCCAGAACCTCAATCGACACCGGCCCGTCATCCGACGGTGCGAAACCGGGCATCCAGGACTTGTCGTCCTCAAGCGTTGCGTGGGCCGTTGTCAGGGCCTTGATATCCCCAATGTTCGGTGCGTCAATGGCGCGTTTCAACAAGTTGGGATACAGCTTCCCACCCCGGTTCGCCTTTTTGTTCAGCAGAGCCTTCGCCGCCGCATGATCACCAATGACATCGGTAAAATAGCCATCCTCTTTCGATCCCAGAAGGTTGGCACCTGTACGTTCAACTAACCCGTTGTGATAGACGTTTTCGATTTTCAGCCTTTTGTTGCGAAACACCGAACTGAACCCATTATAGTGGTCCTTGTCTGGATGCGTGATAATCGCGGCGTGCAGATTGCCGGTTTCCGGAAAATCCCTGAATCGCCATTTGATGAAGTTGCTCATATTCTTGCCAACTCCCGCATCCACAACCATGATGCGTGGATCGTCCTGGCTTCCCGGCTCTGTCAGGATACAGCCGTCACCCTGCCCCACATCGAGAAAGATGATTTCCAGCACGCGCTCATCCTGCAGGTCCTTTTTCCGCAGGAAATAGGTGTTCTCGCCATTCTTGACCTTAAGCCAGCCGGTTTTGACATCATCACCCAGCACGCGCACCCAGTCGCCCCATAACAGCTGCTTAATCTTTTTGCGGGTGATCTTTCCGGCCTTGTTCTTTAAGTCAAGATACAGAAACGACACCGGTCCTTTTGCATATTTGATCATGAAATCCCCCTCTCAAAATCTGAAGCTTCAATACGACCCAGACTAACATCGAATGGCTAAACTGCAAAGACCGGCCAGAGCCGACCCCGGTGGCGCGGAGCGAGCACATTCTAACCTTCGACTTACTCTGGGGGCCCAAAACCGACGGGTCGCATTAACTTTTGATCTCAACCAAGTTGCATCCCCTTTGCGCACCAATTGCACACCATAAATCGGACTCGGCTTTGCGTGTTCAAGGGCAAAAGGTTAACGCCACAAATCTTGACTTTATTCCCCCCATCCCCGATGAGGCTCTGACCCCATAACCGGAGCCCCAAATGCCCCACGCCGACGACCGCCTGATTGTTGCTCTCGATGTGCCGAATGTGATCGAAGGCATGAATATTGCCGAAACTTTGGGGGATGCGGTTTCGTTCTACAAAATCGGGCTGGGAATGCTGACCGGCGGTGGGCTGGCGCTGGCAAATGAGCTGAAGAAGGAACACGGCAAACGCATTTTTCTGGATATGAAGTTCTTTGATATCGGCGCAACGGTAGAGCGGGCGGTGGCAGGGATTGCTCAGTATGATCTTGATTTTCTTACCGTTCACGGCGATCCACATGTGGTGCGTGCCGCCGTCGCAGGACGCGCAGACAGTGATCTTAAAATTCTCGCCGTCACCATCCTGACCTCGTTGGACCGGGCCGATCTTGACGCCTGCCTGATCCGCTCCGGTGACCTTCAGACCCTGGTGATCGAACGCGCCCGCCGTGCCCTTGAGGCGGGAGCGGACGGGGTAATCGCTTCGCCCCAGGAAGCCGCCCTGATCCGCGCCCTGCCCCAAGCCGCAGGCAAGTTGATCGTCACCCCCGGCGTACGTCCCGCCGGAGCAGCACCGGGAGACCAGAAACGCGTCGCAACCCCTGCTGCTGCCATCGCGGACGGTGCCGATCACATCGTCGTCGGCCGCCCCATTGTCCAATCCGCCAACCCGCGGGAAACTGTGGCCGCGATTCTGGCTGAACTGGCATCGGCCTGAGCCTGCCAATTCGAAACAAAACGTATCAGACTCAATTGTATATTTAACGCCACCGTAACTTCCTCACCGCAGGGTGAAACAAGTAAAAGCGGAGGTAAAAATGGCATCAGTCGGGATCACATCAGCCCTTACGGTTGCAGCCGTCAGCCTTGCCGGACTGACAGAAGCAGGTCAGACCCGCAACCGCGAAGCACTCAGCAACGCAACCATCCAGCACCTGCCGCCGTCGGAATATGTGCACCAATGGTGGGTACATCCAAGTGGCTGCGAGTACTCCCGCGCCGGGCGGCCCGGAGAAACCGTCTGGTACGTGATTATTAACAGCGTCGGCAAAAAGAAATGCCGGCCGCTGATCGTACAGCAGGCGATGGATGATGCTTATGAGGATTTGGTGCCGACAAATTAATCCAGGCTGATTTCCCCCTTTCAGCCGTCTGGCATCGGCGCGGGTTTCCTGAAATAATGAGCCCATGCCGATGCCTGCTTTTTGCCGCGATTGTCTGACCCGATTTGACGCGATGCCGCGCTGCCCTAACTGCCGTTCGCCGCGGGTTCTGGCACATGATGAGCTTTTTGATCTGTCCATCGCGCATATGGATTGCGATGCTTTCTATGCCTCGGTTGAAAAGAGGGATAACCCGGACATCCGCGACAAGCCCGTCATCATCGGCGGCGGCAAGCGAGGCGTGGTTTCGACCGCCTGTTACATTGCGCGGATCAACGGGGTGCGCTCGGCCATGCCGATGTTTCAGGCACTGAAACTCTGCCCCGATGCGGTTGTCGTCAAGCCGCGCATGGCGATCTATGTCGAGGTTTCAGCCAGCATACGCAAGATGATGCAGGATCTCACGCCGGTCGTTGAACCGCTGTCGCTGGACGAGGCCTTCATGGATTTGTCCGGTACTGAAAAGCTGCACAGGGCACCACCTGCAGTCATGATGGCGCGGTTGGTGAAGCGGATGCAGGACGAACTGGGGGTCAGCGGCTCGATCGGGCTGTCGCACAACAAATTCCTTGCTAAACTGGCCTCCGACCTCGACAAGCCTCAAGGGTTTTCGATTATCGGAGAGGCCGAGACCGAAGGGTTTCTGGCCGACCTGCCTGTCAAGAAAATCTGGGGTGTCGGTGCTGCGATGCAAAAGAAGCTGGAGCGCGACGGCATTCGCAGCTTTGCCGATCTACGCCGTCGGGACCGCAAAGATCTGGCGGAACGCTACGGCTCGATGGGTGACAGACTCTGGCATCTGAGCCGGGGGCAGGACACGCGCCACGTCAGCAGCCGGGAACCGGTCAAGAGCATTTCAAAGGAAACCACCTTTTCCGAAGACACCGCCGATCTGGCAATGCTCGACGGCCACCTCTGGCGGTTGGCGGAACAGGTTTCGGACCGCGCAAAGGCAAAAAACTGGGCCGGGCGGGTTGTAACGCTAAAGGTCAAACAAACAAACCATCAATCCCTGACCCGTCGCACGAGCCTGAGTGAACCAACCCAGATTGCAGATCGGATTTACAATACAGCCCGCCCATTGCTGGACGCGGTAATCGAAAAAGGACCGTTTCGTCTGATCGGTGTTGGCATCAGCCACCTGGAAACCCCCGAAACGGCGGATCAATTCATGGACCTGTTGCAACAGGACGAAGCAAAGCGGGCAAAGGCCGAGCAGGCGACCGACGAGATACGCAAAAAATTCGGCAAAGATGCGATCCTGAAAGGCCGGTCGTTGCGCTGAACAGCCTATTCAGCAGCCAATTGCGTCGGCCAGCGTGCAAAGTCGCAGATCTGTTCAATCACGCCTTCAAGCCGCTGGCGTGTTTGGTCAAATTTATCTGACTTTGTGATCGCAGCCTCATCCATATACAAGCTGCGATCAATCTCGACTTGCAAGGCAAACCTGTTGGAACTCGGCCGACCATAGGTCTGCGAAATATAGGCTCCTGCATAAGGTGAATTTCGCGCCACCCGGAACCCCGCCTGAGTAAAAAACATCTCAATCTGATCGACGATTTGCGAATCACAGGACGATCCAAACCGGTCACCCAGAATAACCTCCGGTGTCTGCCCGAATACGCGTGAAGTGTGGGTCAGCGCTTCGTGCGGCATTGAATGGCAGTCGATCAACAGAACCTGCCCGAACGCATTGCGTGTGGTATCAAGCAACTCCCTCAGCTGGTTGTGATAGGGGTGGTAGTATTGCCGGACCCGTTCGTCGGCCTGCACACGGCTGATCTTGCCGAATTGAATCACCCGCCCTTCGGCCACCACCCGCGGGATAACGCCAAGGCCCGATGATACACGAGGGTTGTTTCCGATGGGTATTACATCCTCAACAACCGCAGGATCGAGTTCGTTGGCCCCGCGATTTAGGTCGACATAGGCGCGCGGGGTTGACGCGGCGAGAAGCGGCGCACCAAACCGGGTTGCAGAGGCAAACAACTCATCAACAAAGGCGTCTTCAGAGCTTCTTATCTGCGCCATTGTCAGGCTGCTTGCTTTAATGAAATCAGCAGGATAATCCCTGCCGCTGTGCGGTGACCCAAACACAACACCTGTCGAAATTGTTTCCGGCAGATTCAAGTAAAACTCTTTCGGCATCATTGGCTGTTCATTCCTTCACATGCCAATATAGCGCAGGTTTTTGAATTGCAAAACCTCTTGAACCTATGCCCGACTCCTTCTATAGAGCGCGGACACGAATTTCTGTCTTTTGGCAGATGCTTTTGGATTCGGGCGTATAGCTCAGCGGGAGAGCACTTCGTTGACATCGAAGGGGTCACTGGTTCAATCCCAGTTACGCCCACCATTCGCACCGAATGGGTCCGTAGAAACAAGGATGGCGCAACACCTGCAGCGCCGCGAAAAAAGGAGAAGGACCATGAAGGTCAAGAACTCGCTTCGCTCGCTCAAGGCGCGCCACCGCGATTGCCGTATCGTGCGCCGTAAGGGCCGCGTCTACGTGATCAACAAGACCCAAGGCCGGTTCAAAGCCCGCCAGGGTTGAGCTGACTCTGGATTTGAAGGGGCCGCGGTTCGTCCGCGGCTTTTTTTGGCCTCAGCCTCAGCACAGAGCTACGGTTGGTTGTTATGGCAAACCAAGCCCGGCCAGCCATTTGTCTACAGACGCCGTATATGCAGAATCCATTCCCAGATCGCTGTTAATTTTTCCATGGCGCAGGTTCACCGGCAAAACTGTTACCTGAGCGCCGACACGGGCGGCATGTCGCGCAAACCGTCTTGCCTCCGGACAGGATAGCTTCCGCTTTGAAGAGCAAACAACAATCATGGGGCGGTCACCCGAACCCAGGTATTCTGTCGGCGATGACGTTTTCCAGAATTTTGGATCATTCCCAAACGCGTTCCGATGCATCCGGCTGGGATTCTGCTGCATGATGCGTGGAACATTCAGCATAACGGTGTCCAGGATGATGGTTCCGATCCAGGGCTTTGTGCCTGTGCGTGAACTTATGCCCTGACGAGTGGTCAGCAGAGCAGCCAC
Source organism: Paracoccaceae bacterium (assembly GCA_024227475.1). Taxonomy (GTDB): domain Bacteria; phylum Pseudomonadota; class Alphaproteobacteria; order Rhodobacterales; family Rhodobacteraceae; genus Amylibacter. Next base: position 6,926 of record JAAEUI010000024.1, read on the forward strand.
ATGTGCCCCCGCAGAGTGGCCCATCAGGACAATCCGCCCGGGATCACCACCCCAACTGCGAGCTTTGCGCTGCACAAAAGCCATCGCCAGTGACAGATCAACCGCCTGCTGGACTGGATCAGCGTCCGGCAGCAGCCGGGTATTGACCGAGACGAACACATACCCCCGGGGAACCCAATGGGCCACTTTGGCCCTCCAGGTGCCGAAATGCTGCTTGTCGCCAAATTTCCAGGCCCCACCGTGCAGCATAACCAGAACAGGAAAATCTGCCCCCTGTCCGTCACCGTAAACATCCAGAACCTGACGCCGCTCTGGGCCATAGATGTATTCTTTGCGACCCTCCGCGTTTGCCGCTGCAGTAAAAAGGACGACAGAGCAAAACAACAGGAATAAACGCGTCATGGCTGCTCCTCACGTAAGTAATAATTGTAAACGTTTCCCTGCCAAGTTTACATCATCCTGAAGGACAACGATGCCTCCTAGAGAGTTTTGAGTTTTGTTTGAATCACAAACGAAACTCAAAACTGCAACGTTAACAAGACCATAGACTGGCGTTTTCTACATCAACTTGTCTCAAGTTAATGTAAAAACGCTTTAGAGCGCTTCACTTTTAATCTGATCCAGATTGAACGTGAAGCGCCGGTCTAAACATCTGGTGTCACAGCCGTTGGCAATCATCAAATCGCCACGGCAGAAAACGCCGTTATTCCGCCATCAGTCTGACAACAGTTCTGCGGGTCAGAAATCCGGTAACTTCGATGTCACGGGACTTTTGGTACTTGCGAATTGCTTTACGGGTTTCTTTGTCAAATACCCCGTCAATCTTACCTGGGTCGAATTTAAGCTTGCGCAATTGGGTTTCCAGCAAAATCCGCATGGGAGGGCTGATTGGCATGCTGGCTTCCTCGGCTTTAGCAGCAATTACAGCTTCGTTGTCTTTCCTGCTGGCCTTTATCTCTTCGATCCGTGCCACTGCCGTGTCTTTAAAAGTGCCATCTGGATAAGCTGTCAGGTAAGCCCGGTAGTCCCTTATCTTGTTCGATTGAACTGCCTCATCCCAAAGCGCCGTCTCTGAGGCCAGCGCATTCTGACGTTTTCCGGCTTCAATTGCCTTTAGACGTGACCTCGCCGGTTCGGCATAAAGACCGTCAGGGTATTTTTTCAGATAAGCCAGTAAGTCCGCCTCGTTTCCATTTGCCCCTGTTGCCTGCCAGAATGCCGCGTCTGCGGCGTCCCTTTGTTCCCGTTTCTTTCGGGCCTCATCAGCTAGCCGCCTGGCTCGCTTTTCGGCCTGAAGCCGGAGTTTCTGCAACAGTTTCGGCGTCAGATAGCCACTGGCAACCGCGCCGTTCTGGGATTGCCAGCGCTTCAGTGCACTTCGCGTAGCGGGGCCAAAAAGGCCATCAATACCCTTGGTATCGTATTCGAGAAGGGACAGTTGCTCCTGCACTCTGCGCCGATCGCTGCGAGTCAGCTTGAGATCAATCTCAACCTGCTGTTCCGGTGTAACCTTTGGTGTTGCGTCGTTGATTGCCTGAACCTTGGCGCCTGCGACCGCGGCAAACTCTCCATCCGGGTAGCGGTCTATGTAGGCCTGAAAGGCCTGTTTTGAATTCAGGTCGGACACCGCTTGCCAATAGGCCTGTTCGGCAAGAATCGTCGCATCAATGGCTGATGAGCCGACTGTCGGCTCGCCAGTCGCCGACAACGTTGAGAGCTGCGAAATGTACCCTTTGGCTCTGATTGAGCTACCCGCCCGTTTAACCGCACCGGCAAGGGAAACACCCTCGGCCAAAAAATCTCTACTTAATGAATTCGCTATGCCTTTGGGGTCGCCCTGAACCAGAAGGACACCTTGAGGAACAGAGATTTCGCCCACCCCTTTAGCCACAAGCCCGCCGGGACCTTCAGCCCCGACTGATGCCAGAAACAAAGCAGCCCCCCCCGGTTTTTGCTGCAAATAACTCAGGACAGCGGATACCGGCAAGCCTTCAAAGCCAACGGCTGATAACGAAGGAGATCGCAAATCCGTGGGCGCAAACCATGTTACGCTGCCCGTGTGCAAAAAGCCGCCAGATAATACAACAATGGCCCTGTCAGCCTCGCTCAAGGCTGTTTCAAACGCGGTGATCGCTTCCTGTAAACCTGCTTCAGTTGCGTTTTCCACTTGAATGACTTTATACCCGGCGCCTTCAAGATCAGGAGTGGCCGCCAATACAGCCTCAGCGTTCTCCACGTCGACGAAATTGCGGTACATGCTGTTGCTTATGACGAGAGCGACATCCTCAGCGTGGGCAACCGGAGCGCAGACCCCCAGAACCACTGCGATTGTGAGTGCTAGATTTCGTAGTCTCATTTGCCCTCCTGATTGAGTCCCGAACTCTAATCATAAGTGCGCTGATCATCAATCACCTTCCCATCATTTGGCAATGAACCCAGGGTAGAGAGGATCACTTTTCCTTTCAATTTTAAGATTTCACGGATGGAGCCCTCCAGCGCCACCCGGTCAGCACCTTCGGATTCCACTTCGACGGTCATCACGTCCGACTCATTATTGCGGGTAGCAACAACCCGTGCTTTGTGAACTTCGGGGTGGCGGGCCACGAGCGCGGCAACCTGTTCAGGGCGTACAAACATGCCTTTAATCTTGGCAGTTTGATCGGCACGCCCCATCCATCCTTTTATCCGTATGTTTGTCCGCCCACATGGGCTTTCGCCATCCATCACCGCCGAAAGATCACCTGTGGCAAAACGGATCAAAGGGTAGTCGGGGTTCAGAGTCGTGACAACAACCTCTCCGACTTCGCCGGGTTCTACTGGATTACCAGTGCCCGGGGTTACGATTTCAACGATAACGCCCTCGTCCACAATCAGACCCTGCATCGCCGGCCCTTCATAGGCTATGTTCCCAAGGTCAGCCGTGGCGTAGCATTGCAGACACTGAATACCCCGATCCGAATATTCCTGCCGCAAACTGGGGAATAATGCCCCACCGCCAACTGCAGCCCTGGTGATCCGGGACAAATCCAGGCCCAGTTTTTCCGCCCTGTCGAGAATTATTTTCAGATAATCCGGCGTTCCGGCATAGGCTGTTACACCAAGATCCGCCGCAGCCCGGGCCTGCAGTTCGGTGTGGCCGGTTCCTGCCGGAAAAACTGTTGCCCCAACGGCCTGTGCTCCGTTCTCAAAAATCATTCCAGCTGGGGTAAGGTGGTAAGAAAAGCAGTTTTGCACAATATCCCCAGAACCGATACCGCAAGCCGTCAAAAATCGGCCCATGCGCCACCAGTCATGGCTGGTATTTCCCGGCTCATAAATCGGGCCGGGGGATTGGAAAACGTGATTGAAGCCAGCAGCTCCTGCCGATGTCAGCCCCCCAAACGGTGGCTGCTTTACCTGAGCTTCCCCAATTTCAGATTTCCGCAAAATCGGAAGTTTTGCCAAATCAGCAATTGATCGGATGGAACTGGCGTCGATCCCCACCAACCCCCCGGCCACTTCCTGGGCACGGGCAATCTGGCGGGGCAGAGCGGTAGTGAGGTCAGCAGCTCTTTTATCTTCGGTCCGGGTTTCTAGCTTGTCAAAATGGCTTGTCATGGAATTACCTCTTAGCCGGCGCTTGTTGGGGTGTGGCACATTGGTCAAATTGCAATGTATGCAATTGCATACAATTGAATTTTTCCCTATAATGCGTATAAATATGGATGCGTTGCGGGGCGATGTTGGGGCCCAAAAGGAGATCTGCTACATGGTTCAGGAACAACGTGACAGGATCACATTTCACCAAGACCTTGAAATCATAGAAATTGATTTTACGGATCTGAATTTTTCGAATTCTACGGAAGTGAACCAAATGTACGATTGTCTGGAGGAAGCCATAGCCGAATCCGGCTACGACAAATGGTTTTTTCTGGTCAACTATTCCGGTACCCGCATCGACTCGAGCGCTTGGTTTGCGTTTTCCCGCCGAGGTAGAGACCTGAACCTCGCGCATTCCCAGGGCTCGGTCCGGCTCGATGCCAGCGAGGCCACGCGCCAGGAAATCGAACGGCGCGCAAACACCGAGGAATTTGACGCCAACCTTCATGCAACCCGTGAAGGTGCGCTTGAACGCATTTCGACGTTCAAATCCCAACGCCTTGCCAAAGTTACTCATGAAGAGAACATGAAACGAGAGGACCTGCTGGAGCGCGTCACTTTTGAGGTGGACGACCAGATCATGGAAATCAACTTCTCTAATCTGACGTTCAAACACTCGGACGATGTTAATCTGGCTTATGATTTCATTCATGAATGTGTCGATGCGGCGGGCCCAAAGTGGTATTTTCTGGTGAACTACGAAAACTGCCATATTTACCCTGAGGCCTGGATTCCCTACTCGCAGCGCGGCAAGGTCCTCAACATTGACCACTCTCTGGGCTCGGTACGTTACGCGCCGGGCTCCGAAGAGGAAGAAGAAATCCGCATGCGGGCGGAAAGCCAGGAGTTTCGGCCCAATATCCGCAACACCCGCGAAGAAGCGCTGGAGCGGATTGCTGAGATGAAGGCTGAGGCCTGACATCACTTAACCACCTCTTTTCCATGGGTAAAAGCCTGGGGCCGTGCGATTTTGCCGCGCAGTTCCGGTTCCAGTTTGACTGATGTGACATGCCAGTCGGGCGATCCCATCTGAGACAATTCCTCTCCATTCAGGCGCGTAAGGGCGCGCGCTGTCAGCTCCGAAAACCTGCAGTCTCCGGCGGTCGGTTCATTTAGGATGGCCTGCCCCAAGATGTTGAATTTCCAGGCAGGTATCCGCGTTACCCCGGTTTTCTCCGGGTCAGGGGTCCGGCATGCGACGCGCTAGCCGGGCATTAACTCAGCCAGCGTTTGCGGCGGCGATAGGAGCGCACTTCGCGGAAGGACTTGCGTCCTTCATCCGACATGCCAAGATAGAATTCTTTTACGTCCGGGTTTTCGCGCAATTCGGCAGCTGGGCCGTCCATCACCACGCGACCGGACTCCAGAATGTAGCCGTAGTGGGCAAACCGCAGGGCGACATTGGTGTTTTGTTCTGCAAGCAGGAACGAAACATTTTCCTTTTCGTTCAAAGATTTAACGATCTCAAAGATCTCCTCCACTAACTGTGGGGCCAGTCCCATGGACGGCTCATCCAGCAGCACGGTTTCAGGGCGGGACATCAAGGCGCGTCCAATGGCGATCATCTGTTGCTCGCCGCCGGAGGTATACCCGGCCTGCGACTTGCGTCGCTCCCGTAATCGGGGGAAATATTCGTACACCATTTCAAGGTCTTGCGCGATTTCCGCACGACCCACCCGGCGGGTGTAAGAACCTGTTAACAGGTTCTCCTCGACGGTCAGGTGTTCGAAACAATGGCGGCCTTCCATGACCTGGATCACACCGCGGCGCACCAGTTCGGCGGGGTTCAGCTCGGCGATGGCGTTGCCGCGATAGCTGATCGTGCCCTTGGTCACCTCGCCGCGTTCGGAGTGCAGCAGGTTGGAAATTGCCTTTAAAGTCGTGGTCTTACCGGCACCGTTGCCACCCAGAAGCGCGGTGATGCCGCCCTTGGGGACCGACAGGCTGACACCTTTCAGCACGAGGATGACGTGATTATAGATCACCTCGATATTGTTCACTTCAAGAAGTGTTTCGTCTGCTTTTGTGGTGTCGAGCATGGGTCAAAATCTCTCAAAAACCAGTGTATGGAATCCGTATGGCAGTTTGTTGGGCTCCCCCGGCCCAGACATCGGGCCGGGAGAAGTGTTGTCAGGTATTAGTTACAGCGCTCCGCAACGTTGTTTTCAGCTGCATATGCGGAAGAATCTTCGGCTATCAGGCCTCCGATAACATCCATGTCTGCTGAAACGAACGGTGCAACCGTATTCCAGGTTTGCGCCGAAGCATCCCACTGGGTGATAGAACCCAGACCCGGACCACCGTGGTTTTCACAGGTCACTGAGAAAGTCGGACCAAAGTTTGGCAGCCCGAGAGCTGTCATCTTTG
>JAAEUI010000025.1 GCA_024227475.1 Paracoccaceae bacterium
CTAGGCTGTGCAGCGATTGCCGGGCCGGCGACATGGTGGTCCTGCCGTCACTGGATACCCCGATTAATCTTCTTCATTGCCCTGCTACCGATAGCACTAATTTCGAATTTTCTTGGGGTGCTTTACTATTTCGGTCCAAATATCTAGTTGCAGGCATGACATGGGTGCCCGCCTATTGCCCTCACCCCACATCCTCAAACGGAAACGTATCCAGCCGCTCCACTCCACTCTCCCCGATCAACACTTGCGTCTCCAGCTTGATGCTCTCCGAACCCTCCTCGCCGATCAGGCTTTCCACACAGATCACCATCCCCGGTTCAAACACGCCCGCCATCGCCTCCTCCCAGTCCACATGCAGCGGCACCACCGGCCATTCGTCGGCCATGCCGACCCCGTGCGCGGCAAGGGAATAGCGGTAGTCGACATGCTCTGCCGGTATGCGCCAGCTTCTGGCGTTGAACTCCGCAAAACTCAGGCCCGGTTGCAGCAGCGCCAGATTGTGCTCGATCTGCTCCAGCGCAGTTCCATAGAGCCGCCGCTGGCTGTTGCTCATCGGTTTATAGCCACAGACCCAGCTGCGCGAGATATCAGCGCAATAGCCGTAGGGTCCGATCATGTCGGTATCAAACGAGATCATCTCGCCGGCCTGCACTTCGCGGTCCGAACATTCCTGATACCACGGGTTGGTGCGCGGCCCGGCGCTCAGCAGTTTGGTTTCGAGCCAGTCACCGCCTGACCGGGCGTTTTCAAAATGCAGATGCGCCCAGAGTTCCTGTTCGGTCACGCCGGGCACCGAATGTTCGTAAATCCGCGCCATCCCGGCCTCGCACACCCGGATGGTCCAGCGCATCAGCTCGATTTCCTCAGGCGATTTGATGGAACGGGCGATTTCGGTGATTTCAGTGCCCTCAACATATTCCAGCCCGCGTGATTGCAGATCAAACACGCCGGGCGCATCCAGCTTGTCACAGGCGATGCGCGTGTTGCCGCCGCCGTGTTGTTGCATCAGATCGGCGATTTCGTCGGCCCAGCGGCTGCGGGCGGCCTCGGCATGTTCGCCCTTGGCCATGAACATCCAGCCGGTGGCAATGCGCAACTCATCAATCCCCGGCAGCCCATCACAGAGATGCTCGCAGCCCTTGAATTCAAACATGATGCCGGGACCGTCGGCAAATATCAGGGCATAGCGCAGCGGATTATGCGCGGTCCAGACCTGCATGTTGGTACAGTCAAAGGCATAGCGGATGTTGATCGGATCATAGAGCAAGGCGGCGGCACAATCCCGGCGCTGCAGCTCGCCGCGCAGACGCCCCAGCCGATAGGCGCGGGCTGTGTCTATGGTCTTAGCACTCACCGGGCTTTTCAGGGGTTTGTCGGACCCTTCTGCATTCAGATAGGTCAGCTTGCGTTCGTCTTTGAAAATGCTGTCGCTCATTGTGCACGCCCGTAAAACCCGATTCGGTCGGTTTCTGAAAACACCATATCCGGCTGCTCGAAATAGGAAAACACCGAGATGATCCGCTCGTTTTCACCACCGACCGGCGTCACCCGGTGGGCGGTGTTCTTACCGCGAAATACATTCAGGGTTCCTGCCTGCAGCACCATCTGTGTGATGTCGCTGTCGTCCCCGCTCAGCAGGTTTGCCACACCATCGTAATTCGGATCATCATCGCTGCGCAGGTCCTGCACATATTCAAAATCACCACCCGTCTCCGGTGCCTGCAGCAACAGGGTCGTGGTGAATTCCGAGCGGTCAAAATGCCAGTTAAGCGCTTCGCCGTCGCGATAGGCCATCACGTTGACCCGCGCCAACGGATCAGCCATCGGATAAAGCAGCGGCTTGTCCATTACTGCCGCCAAAAACCGCGCGAAGGGCCCCCATTCATAGAGCCGGATGATCAGTGCGCCACCCATCTGGTCAGCGCAGATTGTGTGGTTGATGGTTTCAAAAGTTTCCAGCGCCGGGTGGTCCGCATCCAGCCCGGGGATATCTTTTTTGAAATAGATGTTGTGATGGCGTGCATGGGTGAAAGCGTCAGCGGCAAGTACTGGTTTTAACTCAGCGAGTGCAGCCTGCACTGCGTCCGGACGCAGGAACCCCGGCAGGTTGAACAGGCCGTTGTCGGCAAGTTTCTCCCTGCAACGCCTGACCAGGGACTGCCATTCGTCGCTTTTTGGCCTGTCCAGCGGATAGGCCTCAAGATCAACAATGTTCTGCATGCTCGCTGCCTCGTGAATGAAGATCGCTCGCTCAGTCTAAGATCAGCCCAACTCCAAAGTCTGTTTGGAAACCGACACTTTTTTGGCAGGAATATTTGCCCGTCTGTTGCGTTTTGCGCTCAGGCTGCCTCAGATTAAAGGCCAAGCGCCCCAAAGCGGCAGGCACCCCGCACGGTCATGTCAGCAACTGCGACCTTTGCCAGCTGTCCGGGCTCTGCGCCTGAACTGCGTCCATCGCCGCCTTCACACGATCCAGGCCAATCTCATTGGTGTAATTCATCGGCCCACCGCGCCAGCGCGGGAAGCCGTAGCCGTGGATCATCACCATATCGACATCAAGCGCGCGCTCGGCAATGCCCTCTTCAACGATCAAGGCACCCTCGTTGATGATCACCGCCAGAATTCGATCGGTGATTTCCCCGGCGCTAAAGCTTTGACGGGTGATCCCGGCCTCGTCTTGCAGCTTTACAATCAGGTCGGATACAAAGTTATCTGTCAAAGGTTTGCGGTTGCTTTCCTCATAGCGATACCACCCTTTTCCCGAACGCTGACCCAATCTGCCTCCCTCACAAAGCCGGTCGCCGATTTCCACATAGCGTTCTTTCGGGTCACGGGATGCCGCCAGACGCTTGCGGTTGGCCCAGGCGATTTGCAGACCTGTCAGGTCCTGTAACTCGTAAGGCCCCATCGGCATCCCGAAGCCGCGCATGGCCGCGTCCACCTCTGCCGGGGTGGCACCATCCATCAGCAGATAATCCGCCTGACGCCTGTAGGCCGCCAATATCCGGTTGCCGATAAAGCCGTCGCATATGCCGGACAAAACCGAAACCTTGCGCATCCGCTTGCCCAGATCAAACCCGGTGGCGATAACTTCTGCACTGGTTCCCGGCAGGCGGATGATTTCCAAAAGCTTCATGATATGCGCGGGGGAAAAGAAATGCAGGCCGATGCAGCGTGTCGGGTTGGTGATACCCTGCATGATTTCGGTCGGGTCGAGATAGCTGGTATTGGTGGCAAGGATGGCGTCTTCATCCATTACCGCCGCCAGCGACCGAAACACAGCTTGCTTAACCCCCATATCCTCAAACACAGCCTCGATGGCCAGATCAGCCCCGGCGGCAGCGGAGTAGTCGGTGCTATCATTCAGCTTTGCCTCCAGTTCCGCTGCTTTTTCAGGGCTGAGCTTGCCGCGTCTCACACCCCCCTCGATCAGCCCGGTGATGCGCGTTCGACCCTCCTGTGCCGCTTCTTGGTCGCGTTCGATGAGTGTCACCTTCAAGCCTGCCTGCAATGCGGCAAATGCAATTCCGGCACCCATCAACCCGCCACCAACAACAGCGATTCTGGTGATCCTGCGCGGCGCGGCCGCTGCAATCGCCGCTGGTTTTGAAACCTGCCGCTCAGCAAAAAAGGCATGACGCAGAGCACGGGATTGGGGCGTTTCCCGCAACTCCATATGCAGGGCGCGTTCCTTGAGCTGGCCTTCCGAAAAGGGCAGGGCGGTGGCCCATTCCAAAGCGTCAATGTTGTGTACGGGCGATTCCTGGCCCCTGGCCTTTGCGGTTGTTTTTGTGCGGGCTTCGTCAAAAAAGCTATCAGCAACCGGCGCAACATCGCGCAGGCTGACCGGGGCGGGTCGCGGCGGCAAGGAACGTGCAAAAACAAGTGCGGCTTCCAGCGGGTCACCGTCAAACACCCCGTCAAGCCCGCCAAGCTCCAAAAGTTCCGACGCGCCGATCATTGCGCCGGTTGTCACCAGGGGCAGGCTCGCCTCAACCCCGATCAGACGGGGCAGGCGCTGGGACCCACCCGCCCCGGGTATCAGCCCCACATTCACCTCCGGCAACCCAAACCGGGTTCCCGTCCGCGCCAGCCGGAACGCACAGGCCATCGCCAGTTCAAACCCGCCCCCAAGCACTGTGCCATGCATCGCTGCGATCCATGGAATCGGCGAATCCTCGATTATCTGATAGACATCCGGCAGGTGCGGTTCGACCGGTGGCTTGCCAAATTCCGAGATGTCGCCACCTGCGACAAAGGTCCGACCAGCGCAGACAATAACTGCGGCGCGGACCTCCTCCTGCTCGCAAAGCTGCACGGCTTCCGACAATCCGGAGCGCACTTTGGCACCGGTGGCATTCACCGGCGGATTGTCAATCGTCACAACGGCAATGTCGTCCTGAATGCGGACGGAAACCAGGAATGTCATGGTGTGAAAGAGCCCTGCGTTACATGCGAGTTAAAACATTATTGACCAACCGGTCGGTTTATGCAACTGATTTTGAAATCCGGGAACCTGCCCAGTGCGAGAGGCTTTATGAGCGATTCTATTCGAGTCACCAAAAACGTCGGTTGGGTTGAAGTCACCCTCAACCGGCCAGACCGGCTGAACTCTTTCAACGATGAAATGCATGCCGCTCTGCGCCTTGCTATGCAGGCTGCTGCTGATGATTCTGCCGTCCGCGCTGTTTTGCTGACCGGCGAAGGGCGGGGGTTTTGCGCCGGGCAGGATCTTGACGGACGGGACCCGCGAAAAATGGATGGCCCGCCGGATCTGGGTTACACCCTCACAACACTTTACAACCCGTTGATCCGCCTGATCCGGGGTATGGAAAAACCGGTGATCTGCGCTGTAAACGGCGTGGCTGCCGGGGCAGGGGCGAACCTGGCTTTTGCTTGTGACATCGTTCTTGCCAGCGAAGAGGCCACCTTCATTCAGTCCTTTGCCAATGTCGGCCTGATCCCGGATGCGGGTGGTTCCTGGAGCCTGACGCATTTGTTGGGCCCTGCTCGTGCCAAAGCCTGGGCGATGACCGCCGAACCCCTGCCTGCAGCCAAAGCAGAAAGCTGGGGCCTAATCTGGAAAGCGCTGCCGGCCAACCTTCTGATGGCAGAAGCCCGCGCCATGGCCGAGAAATTTTCTGCAGCGGCAACCTTCGGGCTGGCCCAGACCAAGCAGGCCATCCACGCGGCTGGTGGCAATACTTTTGACGAACAGCTTGATCTGGAAGCCGAACTGCAAAGGCAATGCGGTCATTCGCCTGACTACACGGAAGGCGTCACCGCCTTTCTGGAAAAGCGCAAACCGAATTTCACAGGGCAGCCGGAATGAGCATCACACCCCAGGAACGCGCCGAACGTTCGGTTGCCGCCATGAGGGCAAGTGACAGGGTCTCAAAGGCGTTGGGCATGAGGATCGCAGAGATCGCGCCCGGGCGGGCGGTCGTATCCATGCAGGTGGTTGACAGTATGCTGAACGGCCACAATATCTGCCATGGCGGGTATATTTTCATCCTTGCCGACAGTGCCTTTGCCTTTGCCTGCAACAGTTACAACCAAGGAGCCCTGGCCCAACACTGCACCATATCCTATCTTCGGCAGGTGCGTAGAGGCGACATACTGACTGCAACAGCGACAGAAGTGAGCCGCGGAGGTCGCAATGGAATCTATGACATCGTTGTAACCAATCCTTCTGGCGAGGCCATGGCCCAGTTTCGCGGCCATTCCCGCACAATCAAGCAAACCCATTTCGACGAGGATGAGACATGACAGAAGCCTATATCTGTGAGGGGTTGCGCACCCCGATTGGCCGGTTCGGCGGGACGCTGGCAGCGGTGCGGCCCGACGACATGCTGGCGCATGTGATGAAGGAGGTGGTCGCTTCGGCTCCCGGGCTCGATCCGGCGGTGATTGACGATGCTATCATGGGATGTGCAAATCAGGCGGGCGAGGACAACCGCAATGTGGCGCGGATGTCCGTGCTGCTGGCCGGCCTTCCCGATTCCATTGGCGGAGTAACGGTGAACCGGCTCTGCGGCTCTGGCCTTGATGCGGTTTTAATGGCGGCGCGAGCGATCAAAGTGGGTGAGGCCGACTTGGTTCTGGCTGGCGGTGTGGAGAGCATGAGCCGGGCGCCTTTTGTCATGGGCAAGGCTGAAACCGCCTTTTCCCGCAAGACCGAGATTTTTGATTCCACCATCGGTTGGCGGTTTGTGAACAAGATCATGAAAGCGAACTGGGGCATCGAATCAATGCCCGAAACCGCCGAAAACGTGGCGACCGATTTCAACATCAGCCGCGCCGATCAGGACGCATTTGCCATGCGCAGCCAGGACAAAGCGGCCACTGCTATCGCCTCAGGGCGTCTGGCACAGGAAATCGCGCCGGTTTTTATCCCGCAGCGAAAAAGTGACCCGATCATTTTTGATACCGACGAACACCCGCGTCGCTCGACCCTGGAAAAACTGGGAAGCCTGCCCACACCATTCCGCCCGGGAGGATCAATTACCGCAGGCAACGCTTCTGGAGTTAACGACGGCGCGGCTGCGATCATCATTGCCAGCGGTGCCGCGGTGGAAAAATACGGGCTGAAACCGAAAGCCCGCGTCGTGGCAGGCGCTGTGGCCGGAGTGTCGCCCCGGATCATGGGGATCGGCCCAGTCCCGTCTTCGAAGAAACTGCTGGAGCGGCAAGGCCTTAAGATCAGCGACGTGGACCTGATCGAATTGAACGAAGCATTTGCCGCACAGGGGCTGGCCGTGCTGCGGGAACTTGGCGTCGCGGACGACGCTGATTTCGTCAATCCCAACGGCGGCGCCATCGCGCTTGGTCACCCTTTGGGGATGTCTGGTGCACGACTGGCGTTGACAGCTGCCGTTGAAATGCAAAACAACGACCTGAACCGCGCCCTTTGCACCATGTGTGTGGGCGTTGGCCAGGGCATCTCGCTGATGCTGGAGAAGGTTTAAGGGTCAATGGAATAGCCCATGGCCCGTACACTCGCAAAAGACCATGATGACAAGCGCCGCGCTATCCTGAAAACCGCGGCGCGGTTCTTCGCACAAAACGGCTACGACCGGGCGTCGATGAGTCAGCTGTCGGTAGAATGCGGTGTCTCAAAGGCGCTGATCTACCACTACTACAGCGGCAAGGAGGCCCTGCTGTTTGATATCCTTAATAGCCACCTCAGCTCTCTGCTGGCGGAGGTCAGCCGTGTCGATAAAGTGGGCAAAACACCTCAAGAGCACCTGAAAGCTCTGGTTCAGGCACTGCTACAAAGTTACAAAAATGCCGATGAGGAACATCGGCTACAGCTTGAGGCGATGACATCTCTGCCGACGATGCAACAGGCCGAACTGGCGGGCGTCCAAAAGCAGTTGGTCCAGGTAGTTTCTGACGCAATAGAGCTGATCGAACCAGATTATTTTGCCGCCAACCCAAAAAACCTGCGTCCGGTCACGATGTCGTTGTTCGCCATGCTGAACTGGTTTTACCTCTGGTATCGCAAGGGGGCAGGCATCACCCGGCAAGACTACGCCGATCTTGCCACAGACATCCTGCTCTCAGGGTTGAAAGGCGTAGCTAAAAAGAATGCCTAGAGAGTTTCGGGTTTAACTTGAACCACAAGTGAAACCTGAAACTGCCACGTTATCAGCACCATAGATCGGCGATTTCTACATTAACTTGTCTCAAGTTTATGTAGAAACGCATTAGAGCGCTTTGTGCCCAGACTGCTTCACTCTGAACGCAACGCGTCTAGCCCCGGAGTGTTTTGAGCAGCCGATCGCAGAGCCCGGCGTAACTGCTGCCAAACAGGCGCAGATGCACGATGGCGGGCCAAAGCTGATAAACCGCGCGACGCTCGGGCCAGCCTGCATCGCGCTGGCCGTATGCCTCCCAGAATTCCGGCGGTGGTGATCCAAACAAACACAGCATCGCCAGATCAACCTCCGGGTCGCCGAAATAACAGGCCGGGTCGATCAGGGCGACGCTGCCATCCTGTCCGGCAAGAACATTCCCGGTCCATAAATCCCCATGCAACAAGTGCGGTGTGGGGGTTTGCGGGATGAAGTCGCCGAGCCGATCTGACAGGTTTTCCAGCCGACCAACCAGATCGGCGGGCAGGACCACGCGTTCGGACAGAAGCCGGTTTTCGGCCCAAAACCTGTGCCAGTCATCTTGCCAGCTGTTGTTGATGGACAGCGCGCCAAAGGCGTAACTGATGTCCCAGCCAAACCTGTCGCCGCGGCCTGTGTGCAGGCGCTTCAGTTCACCGGCGAGGGTGCGCCAGGTCTCTGCCCCAAGCGACCCATCCTCGGGCACGTTTTCCAGAACCAGCACCGTTTCATCGGCAGCGAGAACATGCGGCGCCCTTGCCCCGGTAGCGGCGATCGCTGCCAGCATCGTACCTTCGGCCAGTGGATCCGGGCCATTCTTGGCAATCACCCTTTGTCCCGATTGAAGGTGCAGGCGAACGACCTCAGAAAGACTGCCGCCGTGAATGGTTGAAACGCTGCGGACCGTTTCTCCGATCAAAAGGCCGGCCGCAGTTGCCAGTGGATGTGTCACCGCCCGGAGCCCGCCGCATAGCCCCCGTGTTCGCTGATCCGGTATTCATAGCGCTGCATGCGTTTCTGAGCTTCCGGAGACCGCGCCGCCATTTCGGCGATGATGAATTCAACCGCCAGAAAAGCAGTTGTTAGTGACGGCATCAGTTGGGGCCCGGACATCGGCAAGGGAATGGTCTGCCAGGCATCCTGCGCAATGGGTGAGGCCAGACTGTCGGTCAGCGCAATCACCCGCGCCCCACAATCCCGCGCGATCTGTGTCGCTCGGATCACCTCGGTTGAATAATGCGCATAGGTAATGGCTATGACGATATCTTCAGGGCCTGTATCGCTGATCTGGTCCAGAATCGTGCCCGGCTGCGCCGGGGTCTGAACAAAATTCGGAAAGGCTATATTGCCGATATAGGCAAAATAATGCGCCACCGAATAACAGGACCGCACACCAACGCAGTGCGCCCTGCGTGCCGCCAGCAACTCGGTGGCGCATTTGGCGGCAATACCAACCATGTCGGTCGAAAAAATCGCGTCGGTATTGGCCTGTGTCGCCTGGCGCAAAGCTGACATGACATCGCTGTCCGAGGTGTCCAGTAGGGCGGCAGCGCGGGCAGAATAGGCCAGCGTTCCGCCCCGCATCGCATCCTGAAACGCCGCTCGGCAAGCGTCATAGCCATCAAACCCCAGTGCCTTGGCCAGACGAACAACGGTATTGGAATTGACGCCGGCGTCCGTCGCCAGCGCCCGTACTGATTTGAAGGCGATCTCCTGTGGCCGTTCAATCAACCAGCCTGCCAAAGCTGCGACCTGGGGTGCACCGTCATCCAGCAACGCGCGCAGACGGTTGTGCAAATTCTGCAGGGTGATTGGGGCCGTGGACATGGGCTCTGTATCTTCGGGATTCAGGGTGACGCGAGGGTAACTTTAGATACGTTTGAATGCAATACTTGACGAGCAGGAAACATTTGTATCAGATTGCGCGCATGCGGGCAAATCCGCCTAATAGATTCGCCTGCGCGTTTCTGAAATCGAACTGGCTGAGGTTAAGTCCGAAACGCCGGTATCAGTCTGTGATGTCGCAGCGTGCCGCGCGTCATGGATGAAAAAACAAAATCCGGCACGCTCAAAATGGGAGAATACCAATGAAAAAGCTGTTTTTTGGCGCCACACTGGCGTTTGCTACTGCGGTTTCGGGCGGCATCGCCTCTGCACAGCAATTTGTGTCCATCGGTACCGGCGGTGTGACCGGTGTCTATTATCCAACCGGCGGCGCGATCTGCCGTCTGGTCAACAAAAACCGCAAAGAGCACGGCATCCGCTGTTCCGCAGAATCCACTGGTGGCTCAATCTACAATATCAATACTATCAAGGCCGGTGAGCTTGAATTCGGTGTGGCCCAGTCTGACTGGCAGTACCACGCCTACAACGGCACCTCAAAATTCGAAGAGGCCGGTAAGTTCGAAGGTCTGCGGGCTGTGTTTTCAGTCCATGCAGAGCCGGTGACCGTGATTGCCCGTGATGACGCGGGCATCGCCAATATCACAGACGTCAAAGGCAAGCGGATGAACATCGGTAATCCCGGTTCCGGTACGCGGGGCACGTGGGAAGTTCTTGAAGCAGCCCTTGGGTGGGAGCGCGCGGACTTGGCACTGGCGGCAGAGATGAAATCTGCGGAAACTGGCGCGGCTGTTTGTGACGGCAAGATCGATGCGTATTTCTGGCTGGTTGGGCATCCCTCGGCTTTAACCCAGGAATCGCTGGCATCGTGCGCGGCGCATCTTGTCGATGTGACCGGCCCCGAGATTGACAAGCTGATTACCGACAATTCCTACTACCGCAAGGCAACCATCCCGGCTGGCATGTACAATAACGAGGCAGACGTAACCACCTTTGGCGTGGGCGCCACCTTCGTCACCAGCGCCGACGTACCGGAAGAAGTTGTGTACATCGTTGTGAAGGCTGTATTCGAAAACTTTGATCAGTTCAAAAAGCTTCACCCGGCATTTGCCAACCTGAAGCCAGAAGAAATGATCGCTGATGGCCTGTCAGCACCGCTGCACGCTGGTGCTGTCAAATACTACAAAGAGCAAGGCTGGATGTAGTTTCAGTCGTTGCAGCAGGGGGCTTTACCCTGCTGCAACCCACCACCAAATCAAGAAAAAGACGCCCGTGGCAAGCAGAGAAACTGCAACTGGGCTCCCTTGGGAGGGACAAAAATGGCGGATAGCGAAACTATGACAAGCGCCGACCAGCTTGTCGCGGATGTGGATACCGGTGCACGCAATCCGACCGGTTGGCAAAGCAATCTGATACCTGCCATTTGTTTTTCCTGGGCGCTTTATCAGCTTTATATCGCCTCGCCCGTGCCGTCTTGGCTGTCGGTGACAACAGGTGTGGATTTCTTTCAGTTCATCGGCAACCTGTCGATTTCACGCAAAGTGCATCTGGCGTTTTCGATTGTGCTTGCAACCCTTGCGTTCCCGCTGCTGAAAAGCAGCCCACGAAATCGGATACCCGCGTACGACTGGCTTATTGTCGCGATCGGCGTCGTCGGCGTTTTGTATATGATCGTGATGAATTCCAATATTGCCGAACGCGCCGGTGACTTTGGCCATTCCAACATTAAATACGACATGACCGTTGCGGTGCTTGGCATTATTGTTCTGACCCTCGCTGTTTACCGATCGCTTGGGCTGCCCCTAGTCATCGTCGCGGGTGTGCTGGCCTCTTATGTGTTCATTGGCGGCGGCAATTGGGGCGGGGCCTCGTTTGTCAAAGGCATGTGGCACTTCTGGGTGCAGGAAGAGGGCGTATTCGGCAAACCTCTGGCGGTTTCCACGCAAACCATTTTCCTGTTCGTGCTGTTTGGCGCGATCCTGGAAAAGGCTGGCGCGGGGGGTTATTTCATCAAGATTGCCTTTGCCCTTTTGGGCCATTTCAAAGGTGGCCCTGCAAAGGCAGCTGTCATCGCATCGGCGCTGAGTGGGCTTTATTCCGGCTCGTCGATTGCTAACACCGTGACAACCGGCACCTTCACCATCCCGTTGATGAAACGAACAGGCTTTTCACCTGAAAAGGCGGGCGCCGTCGAGGTGGCCTCTTCCACCAACGGTCAATTGATGCCCCCCGTGATGGGCGCCGCGGCGTTTCTGATCGCAGAATTCACCGGGGTCGAATACACCACCTTGCTGAAACATGCACTTTTGCCGGCGATCATTTCCTACATCGCGCTGGTCTACATCGTGCATATCGAGGCCTGCAAACTGGACCTTAAAGGCCTGCCAAAACCACCATCGGCGCACACCTTCCAGCGCAAGATGATCGGCTTTCTGACCGGGTTCATCACCGTGGCGGTGCTGTTCCTCGCGGTTTACTTCACCCTTGGCAAGGTCAAGGCGGCCTTTCCGGGGCTGACTGTTTATACGGTTCTGGCCATTTGTATGGTGCTTTATCTGGTGCTGCTCTACATCGCATCGCGTCGCCC
>JAAEUI010000026.1 GCA_024227475.1 Paracoccaceae bacterium
ACTTTTTCGAATTGCTTATTCCGCAACTTGTAAAATACGGACACATCGAAGATGGGCGCAACGCTCTTGAAGCTGTTTTGGAAGCAGCGGAAATTTTCGTGGGACAGTCAAAAAAGGAATCTTGTGAGAGCCTGATACAACAATTACGCGCCATCTCAAGTGGAGAGGAACACTCCTCCGGGGATCCTCCTCTCCATACACACCGCGCTTTCCGCCAACTTTTGCCGCGACCGGAACATTTCATTGGGCGTGAGAATGAGTTAGCCGACATCATGCTGACGTTACAACCAGGGAGCGTAATAACGCTGTGCGGGCCTGGCGGCATCGGGAAAACGGCCCTGGCCCTGGAAACGATTTGGCGATTGGCGGAGAAGAATGAACTGCTGAAACGCTTTCTCGATGGTCTCATCTTTTATAGTTTCTACGGTCAGCCAGATGTGAAACTGACGTTTGAGCACATCGTCCGCAGCTTTGACGAGAATGCCTCGGACACTAAAAAAGAGAGGGTCTTGCGGCTGTTGTCCAGGAAAACGGTCTTGTTCGTGTTGGATGGCGCCGAAGAAGCTGATAACCTCCAGGCCGTGTTAGACGTCCGGGGTAACAGTGGCGTCATCGTGACTAGCCGCCCAAAAAGCGATGCGCCGGATGAGCGGTGTGACCTTCCGCCATTGCACGCAAAGGAAGCCGAGGTACTGTTGTGCGCCTGGGCCGGCGGCTGCGCCGCAGAGGACGCGGCGATCCAAAAGATTTGTCGCCGGGTGGGCGGACTGCCGCTGGCCGTGCGGCTGGTGGGCCGCTATCTGAACCAAACCGGCGAAACCCCGGCCGAGTATCTGGAATGGTTGAAAAAACACCCTATCGAAGCCCTCTCCCCGTCATACGCCCAACACCGGGACGAAAGCGTGGATATTTTATTGCGTCGCAGTCTGGAACAGGTAAGTCCGGACGCGCGGCAGGCGCTGGTCATCATTGGACAATTGGCCCTGGCGCCCTTTGCAATTGAGCCGGTAACAGCAGCAATAGACCATTCCGACCGGCAAATCCGCAACGCTCTGGGAGAACTGGTGAATTACAGTCTGCTGGAGCGTCCTGATGAGCGCTACAAGGTCAGTCATGCCCTGATCCACAATTACGCCCACAAGCGCGTGCCTGTGGCTGGTGAGACCGTCAGGCGGCTGGCGGAATACTACATTGATTTTGCGAAAGAACACAGTCAACAAGACGCAGAAGGCTACACCAGACTCGATGCTGAGCGGCCGCACCTGCTGAAGGTCATCGAAAATTGCCGAAGACAGGAGGAATGGCAGGCGGTGATGAGCATCGTATGGGCCATCGGTGACCTCGACGGCTACCTGGAGCAACAAGGGTACTGGACTG
>JAAEUI010000027.1 GCA_024227475.1 Paracoccaceae bacterium
GGCATTGAACCATCATGACGGCTCGCTCCTGTCCTTCCGGGTCCGTTACTGAGAAGGCCGAAGCGTCTCCGGTGCGTATTTCCGGTTGTTGTTCCGCCAGATTCTCCAGATCCTGGGGCCAGATATTGCGGCCGCTGATGATAATCAGGTCTTTTTCACGCCCTGTAATCACAATGCCGTTTCCAACTCGATACGCCAGATCGCCTGTATTTAGCCAGCCATCGGGAGACAAGACTTCCCGGGTGGCCTGGAGGTCCCCAAAGTAACCGGACATGACGCTGGGTCCACGGACATAGAGGGTGCCGCAGTGCCGTTCCGGCAATACCAAACCTTGAGCGTCCCTTACCTCCACTTCGTAGCCCGGCAGAGGTGCCCCGCAATTGGTAAAGGCGTTTGCGCGCACCGTCCGGCTGCCTTGTTTGGGATGGAGGGGCAGGGCTTTTTGCTCTTCAGCAAGCGCATTACCGTCCACATAGTCTACATCAGCGCCTTGTCCCAAAGGCGCAAAACTCACCGCCAGGGAGCATTCGGCCATGCCATAGGACGCTACGAATGAGCGTCTGTCAAATCCGCTGGGTGCCAAAAGATCGGCAAAACGTTTTAAGGGTTCGGTTCGAATCGGTTCCGCCCCGACACCGGCAATCCGCCAAGCGCTGAGATCCAATTTATCAACCTCATCATCGCGCACACGGCGTGCGGCCAATTCGTAGCCGAACGGCGGGCTGAA
>JAAEUI010000028.1 GCA_024227475.1 Paracoccaceae bacterium
AACACACGATTTTTGATCTTCCCCTGGGTACGGGTGAAGAACCTGGCCTCCAAAGCCCTGTCGCTGGCGACAAACCGGGTGGCGGACGACTGGCCGGCGCGCCATGGCCTGCATCCGGTGCTGATGGAGACCTTCGTGGACACCGGACGGTTCAGCGGCACCTGTTACCAGGCTGCCAACTGGTCGCGCATCGGCCACAGCGCAGGTCGAAAGGCGAGTGGAAACGCGCCGTCGAAAAACCCCAAAGCGATATTCGTCCATCCGTTGCGCAAGGACTGGCGCACGATCCTGACGCAAAACCGGATTTGGCTCAAACCCACCAAGCAACGACCGAAGCGACGGGCGCGAAACACCGCCACCGAGCCTCCCCGGCTAACCGGGCATGATCCCTTCGTGGCGTTGTGGCAGCGCGTGATCGTGCTGCTGTCGGGCGTGGCGGACGAATTTGACGCACAATGGCAACAACGCCGGCGCGTTATCAACACCCTGTTGCTGATGCTGTTTATCTTTCGCCTGGTGTTCTCGAAGAACCAACAGGGCTACGGCGCCACCATTGTCGAGCTCTGGGCGCAGTGCCGCGGCATGGGCGTACCCTTGCCCCAACCAAAGCCGGTGGCGGCCTCGGCGTTCTGTAATGCCCGGAAAAAACTCGACGAGACGATCTTCAAGACTCTCAACGCCCGCATCATCGCCGCCTATGAGCAGACCACGAAGTCCTACCGCTGGCTTGGGCGACGCCTGTTTGCCGTGGACGGCATCAAAATCAACCTGCCGCCCCCCTTGCGCCATGCCGACTATGCCCTGCCGTCCGCCAAGTCCCATTATCCGCAGGGTCTGGTCAGTTGCCTGTATCAGCTCAAGTCGCAAATTCCCCATGATTTCGAGCTGGCCTCTCACATGGATGAACGTCGCATGGCACTGGCACATCTGAAGACGTTAAGACGAGGGGATGTCGTGGTCTATGACCGGGGGTATTTCTCCTATGCCATGCTCCATGCACACCAAAGCCGGGGGGTGGATGTTATCTTCCGTCTATCACGACGTGCCGGAAAGGTCATCGAGATTTTCATGGACGGCAGCGAGACCGACACCATCGTCACCATTGAAATGGCGCCGGTACGTCAAAAGGCGGTTCGGGAAAAACACCCGAATATAGCATTCCGCCCCTTCTCACTTCGCTTGATCAAGTATATGTTCGACGCAACGACCTACACCCTTGGGACGACATTGCTGGATGGCGATGTGTATCGAAAAGCGGCTTTTCCGGATCTATACCACGCACGCTGGGGCATTGAGGAGTTGTACAAGGTCTCCAAGAAGTTGGTTGGTGTCGATGACTTCCATGCCCGGACGGAACGTGGCGTGAAACAGGAGTTGTTTGCCCACTTCGTGCTGCTGACGCTGAACCGAATCCTGGCCAATCACACCGAGGCGGGATTGAACGCCGACAGGAAACCGCAGGCGGATACGCCGCGCTTTCAGGTGAACATTAAAAATGCGCTGGTGACGATGGCACGGCATCTAGAGGAGCTGTTCCTGCGGCAAACACGGCTCACGTGTGATGCGTTGAACGGTATAATCAATGCCATCGGCTTCTGTCGACAAAAAACACGCCCCGGCAAGAAGTACCCGAGGGTTTCGATGAAACCTGTTGGAAAATGGCATTCCTCCAATGCCTAGTCGACAGCACGAATCATGCAGGCTGCAGAATTCGGTCAACCAGACCGTTTTTTTTAAAAATGGCCCCGTTTCCTTAAGTGAATGGGTATTTTTCTTAAGTGAATGCCATTGGTCTGAACATGGTGTTCTACATCCAGAGCGGACTGTTGGAAGCCGCTCCTGAACTGCAGATATTCAGCAAGC
>JAAEUI010000029.1 GCA_024227475.1 Paracoccaceae bacterium
AATGTGGAAAGCGATTGCGTTCCCACCCGTTCCGCCCTGATGACCGGCCGTCATCCGATTCGAACCGGCGCTTTGCAATCCATGCCGCCTGGCGCCCCCCAGGGTATTTCGCCCTGGGAGGTGACGCTGGCCGAACTGATCAGGGGTGCCGGATATGAAACCTCCATGTTCGGCAAGTGGCATCTGGGCGACAGGCAGGGGCGTTTTCCTAATGATCGCGGATTTGACGAATGGTATGGCATTCCCAGGACCACCGATGAGGTGCTTTACAACAGTGGCATCGGTTATGACGAGCAAGCCGCCGGCATTCCGCAGATCATGGATGGGGTAGCGGGCAGCCCGGCGCGCGATGTGGCGCCCTACGATGACAAGGCGCGGCGGATGATCGATGCGGATCTTATGCGGCGCGGAAAGGATTTCCTGGAGCGCAAATCAGCCCCCGGTAATCCTTTCTTTTTGTTCATGCCCATCGTGAACTTGCACTTTCCTACGCTTCCCCACCCCGATTTTGAAGGCAAGAGCGGTTATGGTGGCAATGCCGACTGCATGATGGAAATGGATCATAGGGTCGGCGAGATTCTGGACAAAATCGACGAACTCGCCTTGCGCGACAACACGCTGGTCATTTTCTGCAGCGACAACGGTCCGGAATTCCGAAATCCCTGGCGCGGTACTGCGGGACCCTGGCGGGGCACCTATCATACAGCGATGGAAGGCAGTCTGCGCGTGCCCTGCATCCTGCGTTGGCCAGGCCGTGTGGAACCGGGCGTCACCAGCAATGAAATAGTTCATGTCAGCGATCTGTTCACGACACTTTGTGCGGTGGCCGGGGCGGATTTGCCTTCCGACCGACCGATAGACGGCATTGATCAAAGTCCGTTCCTGTTTGGTGGCGAGCCGCGATCGTTGCGCGAAGGTTTTCCCTTCTACATTAAGAACGATTTACGGGCCGTGAAATGGCGCGACTGGAAGTTGCATTTCTATTGGGAACCGGAGGTCAACGAGGGCAAGGGCAAATTGGAATCGCCCTATTTGTTCAACCTGACGATCGACCCCAAGGAAGAGCATGATATCGCAACCACCAACAGCTGGGTTTGGGGGCCGATCTTCAGGCTGGTCGAGGAATTCACAACCAGCATGAATGAGCATCCAAATACCGAACCTGGCGCCGAGGAGCCGCCAGACGCCGCTCAGGGCTGAACAATCCATGGCGCTCGCTCAAATTCTTTCCCAAACTGATGCCGACCGGCAGGGCGCGCTTGATCGACTGTTTGAATTGCTGCGTATTGAAAGCATCTCCACTGACAGCGAATATGAGAACGAGTGTGAAGAGGCCGCTGACTGGCTGGTCGCTGGCTTGATATCCATAGGGTTCAAAGCTGAAAAAAAGATCACCTCCGGCAAGCCTGTCGTGCTTGCCCATGGCGGTAAGGGTGACCTCCATTTTCTGTTTTATGGCCACTATGACGTGCAGCCCATCGATCCGATTGAACTGTGGGATAATCCACCATTCGATCCGGTCATTGAAAAACTGGCAACCGGCGATGTAATCCGGGCACGCGGCGCCGCCGACGACAAGGGACAGTTGATGACCTTTATCGAGGCCTGCCGGGCGATCGTACAGACGGAAGGAAGATTGCCCTGCAGGGTGACGCTTTTGCTGGAAGGCGAGGAAGAAATCGGTTCACCTTCGCTGGCTGGATTTATTCAAGAGTATGCCGGCGAATTGAAGGCTGATTATGCCTTTGTCTGCGATACCTCCATGGTTGACACGGAGACCCCCTCCATCACCACCATGCTGCGCGGCCTGTGCGGGATCGATTTTTCCATACACACCGCCAACCGCGACCTTCATTCCGGTCAATACGGTGGACCGGCAATCAACCCCTTGCGCGTCTTGAGCAATCTGCTTGCGGGTTTGCATGATGACACGGGAAGGATCACGTTGCCCGGGTTCTACGAAGGCGTTCCCGAACTGCCAGAAGAACAACTTCAACAATGGAAATCGCTGGCGGCCTATGAGGAAAACATGCTGGCCGGTGTGGGGCTGTCGGTTCCGGCTGGAGAATGAAATTATTCAATCCTGGAGCAGAACTGGTCACGTCCAACATGTGACATCAACGGAATGTGGGGCGGATATTGTTGGCAAGGATTCAAGACGGTGCTTCCGGCCGAAGCCCATGCCAAGATTTCTTTTCGGCTGGTTGGTGAGCAAGACCCGTTGAAAATCGCAAATGTTTTTCGTTCCTATGTTGAACATGAGCTTCCCGCAGACTGCAAGGCAGTTTTTCATGAAATTGGAGGACATCCGGCGGCAACGGTACCCATTGACTGTGAACTTGTTCGTGACGCAAGGGATGCCCTGAGCGAGGAATGGGGCACGCAGGCAATATTCGTTGGCAGCGGCGTTTCCATTCCGGTCGTCGGGCATTTCAAAAAACAGCAG
>JAAEUI010000030.1 GCA_024227475.1 Paracoccaceae bacterium
GGTCAGTGACCAGATCAGCCCGTCTTCGATATAGATGTTGGTTTCATACTCGATTGCCCGGAACGTCACCTGTACCGGTTTCGGTGGTTCTGGCACGCTGACCTTTTGCAGGGCTTCAGTCAGTTCGCTGGCGTTGGAGGCGGTCAGGAATTCGCCACCGGTGTTTTCCGCCAGACATTGCAGCTGAGCGCGGTCCGCCGGGTTGGCGACGTCAAACCCGACGACGTGGGCAGTGAAATCAACCCCGGCCTCTTCCAGCCTGCGGCCCACTTCGCATGGATCAAAATCACAGGTCTCGCGCCCGTCTGATACAAGGATTACGGTGGCTTTGTCCTCGGTGTATTTCAGCGCCTCGGCGGCCTTGATCACCGCTTCGGACAGCGGGGTTTTCCCCTTTGGTTTGATGGCATTAACAGCAGAGCGGATGGCGT
Source organism: Paracoccaceae bacterium (assembly GCA_024227475.1). GTDB lineage: Bacteria > Pseudomonadota > Alphaproteobacteria > Rhodobacterales > Rhodobacteraceae > Amylibacter. Next base: position 432 of record JAAEUI010000030.1, read on the forward strand.
CTCGGGTGCCCATACCAGGTTGCACCAGGGTTTCGATATCCGAACAATCGCCCTTGCGGTTGTGGCCATAGGCGGTCAGGCCCAATTCCTGATCGGCCGGCAGATCGTCCAGCAGCCCGCCGACAACCTTCTGGGCGATTTCGATTTTGGTCAGCCCGTCGATCTGGCCCCACATGGAACCTGAGGCATCCAGCACAAGAATGGTTTTGCCTTTGTCCTGCGCATGCAATGGCAGCGCAGAGGCAAGGCTGATCAGGACAAAAGCAACAAATGGACGCAGCAGAAACATGGCAGACCCTCAACTGAAACTGGAATTCAATTGGGGAATGCTAACTCAGGACCGCCCCGGGTTGCAATGGACGCGCGGCCGCATGTCAGATGTCGAGCGTGTTTTCCCGTTCCCATTGCGAGAAATGTGAAACGAAGGAGTTCCATTCCTGCATTTTCATCTTGATGTAGGCGGCCGAGAATTCATCGCCCATAGCGGACTTGAGTGCCCTGTTCTTGTCATACTCCCGTATCGCGTCCAGCAGGTTCAGCGGCAGTTTTGGCGCGCCCCGCACCTTGTGGCCCTCGGCATACATGTCGATATCCCACCGCCTGCCCGGATTGCGTTTGTTACGGATGCCATCAAGCCCGGCAGCAATAATCACGGCCTGCAAAAGATAGGGGTTGGCAGCCCCATCGGGCAGGCGCAGCTCAAAACGTCCCGGGCCCGGAACCCGCACCATATGGGTGCGGTTGTTGCCGGTCCATGTCACGGTGTTGGGTGCCCAGGTTGCGCCCGACATGGTGCGCGGTGCGTTGATGCGTTTGTAGCTGTTCACAGTCGGGTTGGTGATCGCGGCCAGGGCACTGGCGTGTTTCATGATGCCGCCAAGGAAATGTGCGCCTTGTTCTGACAGGCCCAGTTCACCGGTCTGGCCGGTGCCTTTATCGGTGGCAAACACGTTGATTCTGGCCGCATCGCCCGGCGCATCCCAGACCGAGATATGTGCGTGGCAACCATTACCGGTCAGCCCTTCGATGGGTTTGGGCATGAAGGTCGCGCGCAGCCCGTGCTTCTCGGCAATGGACTTGGTCATGAACTTGAAAAAGGAATGTTTGTCAGCGGTCCTGAGCACGTCATCAAACTCGAAATTCATCTCAAACTGACCGTTCGCATCCTCGTGATCGTTCTGATACGGGCCCCAGCCTAGTTCCAGCATGTAATCGCAGATTTCCGCGATCACATCATAGCGGCGCATAACGGCCTGTTGGTCGTAACAGGGTTTGGCGGCGGTATCGTAAGGGTCAGAGATTTTGTCGCCTTCCGGGGTTAGAAGGAAGTACTCCGCCTCAACCCCGGTTTTAACGTGCAGGCCCTCATCAGCCGCCTCATCTATCAGGCGGCGCAGAACGTTACGCGGGGCTTGTGCGACGTCGGCGTCATCCATTACCGGGTTGCCTGCAACCCAAGCGACCTCGGGCTTCCAGGGCAGTTGAATCACCGAAGAGGGATCGGGAACCGCCAGCATCGCCGGATGCGCCGGCGTCATGTCCAGCCAGGTGGCCACCCCGCCGAATCCGGCGCCATCTTCCTGCCTGCCAGCGGCACCCCGGACATCGCCGAGGCCTCGATGGTGACCGCACAAAGGTCCTCGGGCTCCAGATTATGCACATGGTTTTTGCCGCAGGCCCGGGCGATGGTCTGGGCTTCCAGCGTCATCACCTTGAGGAAATTACGCAGCCGCCGCCCGCCCTCTACCGGATCAAATCGGGCCATCAGTTTGGGGTCCTGGGTGGTGATCCCTGCCGGATCCTGCCCCTCGTGCCAGTCGTCATAGGCCCCAGCGGTGGAGCCGAGTTTCTGATACTCCTCCTCCCAACGCGGGTCATTGTCGCCGAGCGCCACCAGCGCGGCCGTGCCGATTGAAACCGCGTCCGCCCCAAGCGCCAGCGCCTTGGCGGCGTCAGCGCCAGAGCGGATGCCGCCGGAGACCACAAGCTGAACTTCGCGATGCATCCCCATATCCTGCAGTGCCTGAACGGCGGGGCGGATACAAGAGAGTGTCGGCTGGCCGACGTGTTCGATGAAAACATCCTGCGTTGCCGCGGTGCCGCCTTCCATCCCGTCGAGCACCACGACATCTGCCCCGGCCTTGATTGCCAAAGTGGTGTCGAAATAGGGCCGGGCACCACCGACCTTGATATAGATCGGGACTTCCCAGTTTGTGATTTCGCGCAATTCAAGAATTTTAATTTCCAAGTCATCCGGCCCTGTCCAATCCGGGTGACGACAGGCAGAACGCTGGTCGATCCCTTTGGGCAGGTTGCGCATCTCAGCCACCCGGTCGCTGATTTTCTGGCCCAGCAGCATACCGCCGCCGCCGGGTTTCGCGCCCTGACCAACCACGATTTCAATCGCATCAGCTTTGCGTAGGTCATTGGGGTTCATGCCATAGCGTGACGGCAGGTACTGATAGACCAGCTTGGTTGAATGGCCGCGTTCCTCGGGTGTCATGCCGCCGTCGCCGGTGGTGGTGGAGGTTCCGGCCAACGAAGCGCCGCGCCCGAGCGCCTCTTTGGCCGGGCCTGACAGCGAGCCAAAGCTCATGCCCGCGATGGTGATCGGGATATCAAGTTCGATGGGTTTCTTAGCGTAGCGCGTGCCCAATATCACCTTGGTCTCACATTTCTCGCGATAGCCTTCCAGCGGATAACGCGACATGGATGCCCCCAGAAACAGCAGGTCATCAAAATGTGGAATCCGGCGCTTCGCACCACCACCGCGGATATCGTAAATCCCGGTTGCAGCCGCCCGGCGGATTTCGGAGTTCACGTCGTTGGAAAAGGTCCATGACTGGCGCGGGGTGGTCTGTGGAATGGAGTTGTCTTTCATGGCTCGGGTTCCTCAGTATGCTGACGCATTGTCGATGTCGAAATTATAAAGTTTGCGGGCCGAGCCGTAGCGGGTGAATTCCTCAGGCTTTGCATCCGCCCCGGCGCGTTCCAGCAGATCCGCGAGAATTTCCAGATGCTCCGGGCGCATGTCCTTTTCAATGCAGTCCGCGCCCAGACTCTTGACCTTGCCGCGCACGAACAGCCGCGCTTCATAAAGGCTGTCGCCAAGCGCATCGCCGGCGTCGCCCAGCACCACCAGATTGCCCGATTGCGCCATGAAGGCCGACATATGGCCGATGTTGCCATGCACAACGATGTCGATTCCCTTCATCGAAATACCGCAGCGCGACGAGGCATTGCCTTTGATCACCAGCAATCCGCCATGACCTGTAGCCCCGGCATATTGGCTGGCATCACCTTCAACGATGACCGTGCCGGACATCATGTTTTCGGCAACCCCTGGCCCCGCCGAGCCTTCGACATTAATCGTGGCCTGCTGGTTCATGCCACCGCAGTAATATCCGGTAGAACCGGTCACGGTCACTTCAATCGGCGCATCTAGACCCACTGCAATGGCGTGGCTTCCTTTTGGATTCACCACCTTCCAGTTGGTCTGGTTACTGCCGTCTTTCTGAGCGTGCAAAGCTGAGTTCAAGCCGCGCAGGCCATCTGCTTCAAGATCGTATGTCTGCATTTCAGTGGCTCCAGAAATAGACGGTTGCGGGTTCGGGTTCCCAGACTTTGGCGTCTTCAATTCCGGGCAGATTGACCAGAGCGCGGTACTCAGAACCAAAGGCGACATACTGGTCGGTCTCGGCCAGAACCGCTGGTTTGCAGGCGATAGGGTCGCGCAGGACGCCAAAGCCATCTTTGGTGCCGACCACGAAGGTATAGAACCCGTCGAGGTCATTGATCCCGCTGTCGAGCGCCTCGCCAAGCGTGCTGCCCTGCTGCATTTTCCAGGTCAGATAGGCGGCGGCGACCTCGGTGTCGTTCTCGGTTTCAACGGTTACGCCCTCGCGCGCCAGTTTGCGGCGCAGGGAGTTGTGGTTGCTGAGCGATCCGTTATGGACCAGGCACTGATCCGGCCCGGTGGAAAACGGGTGCGCACCCAGCGTGTTGACGGCGGATTCGGTGGCCATGCGGGTGTGACCGATGCCGTGAGTGCCGGTCATCGCGCTGATCTCAAAACGATCCGCAACGGATTGTGGCAAGCCCACCTCTTTGTAGATTTCCATGGTATCGCCAGTGCTCATCACCCGTACGCCCGGGCGCAGTTCAGCCAGTGCCTGTCGCGCTTGTGCAACTTTGGCTGCAGAGAGTTCCAGAACCGCGTGGGTGTCCTTGACCCGGATTGAAACCTCCACGTCAATCGCGGCGGCAAGATCAGTATCCAGCCGGGCGAAATCCTCAGCCGCGTTGTCCGATTGCACCGTCAGTTTGGCCTGATCGTCCGCATCCGTACCGTAAACCGCAATCCCGGCGCTATCCGGCCCGCGGTCACTCATGGTGACAAGCATTTCTGTCAGCATCGCGCCGAGTCGCGGCTCCAGTGACTTATCTTTCAGAAATAATCCAACGATTCCGCACATGCGTTTCGTTCCTCCTAATACCAGAGAGTTTCGAGTTTTGTTTGGATCACAAGTGAAACCCAAAGCTTCCACGTTATCAGTACCATAGACCGGCGATTTCTACACCAACTTGTCTCAAGCTAATGTAGAAACGCTATTGCGACTCACTGCTAGCAGCGTCAGGAGAAAAATTCAACTGTTAAGAAAGAATATTGCCTGTAAGGAAAAATACTGTTTAAGATTTTGCCCGATAGGAAATAACTGACAGATATCGGCAGGGAAGTTTGATCAGCCGCTCTGGTCCATGCGGCGCGTCGGCGTCAAAATGCAGGGTATCACCGGGTTTGAGGTCATAGTTTTCATCGCCGTGCCGATAGCCGACTTCGCCTTCCAACATAAAGATTGTCTCTATTCCGGCGTGTTGGAATGCGGGGAAAACGTCCGATTTGTCAGTCAGTGTGATCAGGTAGGGTTCCACAATCACTCCGCTGGTGTTTGCACCGATATGGCCGAGCAGTTTGTATTGATGCCCCGAGCGGGTACCGGCACGTTCAGTTTCCACGCCTTCGCCCGCTTCTGTGTGAACCGCTTCCCGGCTTTCTTCGAACTGAAGAAAAAAGGCGGTGAGAGGCACGCTCAGCGCGTTGGCGAGCGTCTGCAGGGAGGTCAGCGAGGGAGAGGTGTTGCCGTTTTCGATTTTGGATAACATGCCGATGGACAGGCCGGTTTTTGCGGCCAGTTCAGCGCCGGTCATCCCTTGCCGCTTACGATACCCCCGAACCGCGCGACCGATGGCGACTTCCAGCACCTTTTCGCGGTTGCCCCGGACCCCGTGCGGATCCTGTGCCAGTGGTTTCTGGTTGCCGGTTTTTGTCACAGTCATTGCGCCTTGTTTCCTGCTTCGTCAGGCTAGCCATTTCACGACCAGCCTGAAAGAGCAAACGCAAGGCTTCCGGTCAAACCACGGCAACCGCTTGCATCATGCCCAAATCTTCGTGGTGCAGGATGTGGCAATGCAGCACGAATTTTCCGGTGAAATCGGTGTAGCGGGTGTTGAAGTGGATCGAACCGGGAATGCCTTTGTCATTCTTGCCAGGCAAGGCGACCGTATCCTGCCACCGCCTCAGCGGACTGCCGCGCGGCAACTCCTCGCCGTTGATATGGGTGACGAAAAACGGGTTCACATGGATGTGGAAGGGGTGGGAGAACGGGTTTTCGTTGTAAACTGTCCACTGATCCGCAGAATTCAGCTTCAGCTTGTGCTTCACCTTGCCGTCAAATTTCTTGCCGTCAATCAGGTGATCATCATTGTCCTGATTGAGGTAGAATCTGGACTGCATCGGGCGCAGAAACGGGCCTTCAACCGGATTGAGGCCGGGGCCCGGGAGATTATCGGACTCGTCCCAATCATCGTCTGCTTTGCCGTCGATAATGTCGATGGAGATACTGACCCGCTCGGCGCCGCGCCCCAAGCCGCCGTGCTGGACATATTTACTGAGCGGTGGACTGGCGTGTACCTGCATCCGCCCCGGTTTGGCGTCTTTTGAGACCTTAACCATCAGATCCGTCCGGTTTCCGGGCGCCAGCGAGGCATGGTTCATCCAGGGTTTCCGGCCGTCCTCAGGGTCGACCTTTACACGCTTGGGCAGGGTCAGCCCGTCAAAAGCGATCTGCCACAGTTCGATTTCCTTGGAATCTCCGGACAGGCTGACAAATGAATCCGCATTTGGCGATGCGTTGATAAACCGCCAGCGCCGAACTTCGCCGGCTTTCATCTGGATGGTCGGATTGACCACACCGCCACCTTCCGCGTCTGCCAGAACAATGGCCAACTCCCCGGTGTTCCATTCGTCAGGCTCCGTCACATTGCGGCGCTGGATCACAAACACCTGATTCGGTGCGTTTTCAATATAAGCCGGCATGTGTCCAGCGGGGTCCGGGATGATCAGCGGGCCGCACATTCCGTTCACCACCTGCATGGCTGTCGAACCGTGTTTGTGGGCATGATACCAATGGGTTCCAGGCGGATGGTGACCGGGGATTTCAAAACGGAAGTGGTTTTCGTATTCGCGGAAATTCTCGTCCCAGCATGGCACTTGCTGGCCTTTGGGAACGATGTTCAAAAAGATATTATCCGCGTCCAGACCCGTACCGGGATCGGTGCCCGGGCTTACGTGTAGACCGTGGGTGTGGAAGTTCGTGGTGTTGAGTCCGTGAAATGTGTTGTGATCCTCCGGACAATCATCGTTGAGCGGCTCAAGCTCGTTGATCAGGTGAATTCGCAGGTCTCCGCCGGGATGCAGAACCAGAGTACGCCCCGGCGTCACGCCGTTGTAGGTGCGCACTTCGGCGGCGCCCGGGTCGACCTGCGCTTTCATCACGCGCATGATGATTTCGTCGTCCTGAGCCGCAGCGGGTGCACCCGTGACCGCGCCGAGCACCGAGCCGGACAGGGCCGCGCTTGCGCCGCTGGCACCGGCGAGTTTGAACAGGTTGCGGCGATCGATTTTTGAAGGATTGCTGGCCATAGAGGATTCCTTTTGCAAATTCGTATTGTGCTGGGGCAGCAGTAAAGCCGCCCGCGATTTATTGGGAGATGTGGAGAGAACTGACCCGCAGGCCCGACCGGACCGAACCTGCCAGTGTCACTGTCACCGGCCCGCCACTGTACAATCCTGCACTGCGCTGCTCGTTCAGCAGGTCCGAGATGTCAACCGACTGATCCCAATCCATTTGCATTTCGCTGTTTCGGCTTCCGAAAACCGAAAGCGCCCCGGCAAAGTAGGGTCCATCAATATCCGGCGCTGAGTCTTCTGGTAGGTTCACATAGATCGGCACGATCATCGGCTGCATTTTGGTAGAGATGCCCTCAAGTGTCAGAGTCACCCGGTTGTCATTGCCTAAAGCCTCGGATAGCGCTTCGGGTGCCGCTGTCACCGGAATCGCGGCGGTGACGCGTCCTTTTGTAAACTGCAAAGACGGAGCACTTTCACTTCCGCGCAGCGCCAGGAGTATTTCCGGTTCAACGGGGTCCGTGCAGGTGGTTATCGGGCCAGAGCCCGCCGCAGCCGTAGCCCCTTCCACACCGGTGGGATCAAGCACATCGTACACATAGCCCAATCCCTCTGTCGTCAGGACTTCCCTTGGAGTCATCTCAAACCCCTCACCACCCTCGTCCACGAAAGTAAAGACGTAATCCATCCAGTCTTCATTATCGACAGGGCTGGACCGGTCTTCGCCAAGGCTGTCCCAATACGCCCAAAGCCGGTCAATGTTGCCATGGTGCAGGAAAAAGACCGGATCGTTGGCGGCGATTTCGACGATGGCCATGGTGCCTTCTTCGCCGGTTTCCGCGTTCA
>JAAEUI010000031.1 GCA_024227475.1 Paracoccaceae bacterium
GGTGGTGCTCTCGGTGGGCGCTGACGGACCGGAGGCCGTGCCGTTGCCGTTGGCCCGCAGCCCCGAAGGGTTTTATATCGAAGCCCATCCAAAACTCAAACCGGTGGACAGCCCCAGCGACGGGGTTTTCATTGCAGGCGGTGCCGAGGCCCCCAAGGATATTCGGGAAACCGTCACCCAGGCCAGTGCGGCGGCCGGGCGGGCGGCCGGATTAATGCTGAGGAGGGAGGTGCACATAGAGCCCCTGTTTGCCTTTGCAGATACCGAATCCTGCAACTCCTGCGGCATTTGTGCCACCCGTTGTCCCTATCAGGCCATCGGCGTCAACAAGGAGAAAAAGATCCCGGCCCGGATCAACCCCGCCCTGTGCAAGGGATGCGGCACCTGTGCTGCAGACTGTCCCCGGGACTGCATCACCATGACCAATTTTACCGACACCATGATCCTGCGCCAGATTGATGTGGCGCTGCAGAACAACCCCATGGGAAAAGTTCTGATTTTTGCCTGCAACTGGTGCTCTTATGCCGGAGCGGACCTGGCCGGTACCAGCCGAATCCAGTACCCGACCAATACGCGCATCGTCAGGACCATGTGTTCGGGCAGGGTGGATGCGGATTTTGTCAAACACGCCTATCATCAGGGAGCCGGAGCTGTGATGCTGACGGGCTGCAGGCCCCAGGACTGCCACTATATTTCCGGCAACGATTTTGCCCTCAAACGCGAAAAAAAGATTCGCCGCGGGATGAAAAAAAACGATATCGCCGAAGAGCGTTGTCGAATCGCGTGGATGTCCGCTGCCGAAGGCAAAAAATTTGCAGACACGGTGGGTCGGATGAGTGAGATTGCACGGCAGGTGAAGGCAAC
>JAAEUI010000032.1 GCA_024227475.1 Paracoccaceae bacterium
GCATGCAGCATACCCGCAACCGCACACCTACCGGAAAACGCACCGCCACGCCTGCGCGCAAAGCGGCTAATTATTTTGCCTTTGGCCGGGATGCCAATCAGGCAGATGGCAAACAGCGCGGTGAATGGCTGGGACCTGGCAGCGAGCAACACAAACACGAAGATGTGCTGACCTGGGCACAGGATCAGGCGCGGCAGCATGAACACACCTTCCAGGCATTGTTATCTGTTCCGCAAGCCCGACTGACCGGCGCGGATTATGCCCGCGCCTTGGAGGCGACCAAACAGATAGAGGCATGGCGTATGGTGGTTCACAATGACACTGATTACAGTCACGCACACGTGCTGTTCTTCCGCAATCAGCGACTACCCCGATCACAGTTCGACCGCTGGCAAGCTCAGGTACAGAAGGAGTTGGCCGTGCTGGAAGAAAAACGATTGGCTGAACCGGCGCATGAGATTGAAATAGCCGCGAACATAACAGAAGAAACCCAATCCTGGCACGGGCCGGAATTGGGTTAGACATCACAAGATGGTGAGGGTTTTATACGGAAAGTAACATTCCACACTTTTAACCAACAAACAAAAATAAAGGAAACTAACGAATGGATTTAAGTAACACAAC
>JAAEUI010000033.1 GCA_024227475.1 Paracoccaceae bacterium
AACGCCCAAAATCGGGGCATTCTGTACCAAACGCGGGCAGAAAACAGTTCCGACCCTACCCGTCGCACCGCCTACCTGCGGCAAGCGGCGGCATCGGTAGAAGAATGCCTGGCAATCATGCTGGAAATGGGAAACCAGGTAGGGGCAGCACTTTCATATATGGAATTGGGGAAAACTTATCGCTTGCTAGGAGACTTTGAACAAGCAGAAAAACAATTACATCAAGCTTTGCAACTGCACGAATCACTCAACATACCAGATGTATTTAAAACCTACTGGAATCTTGCCGCTCTTGCTCGTGACCGGGGGAATGCAGCGGCGGCAGCGCAATGGCAGGCCAAATATGATGCCAAACGCGCTGAACTGGATGCCCGTAATCGCGCTGACGGGGCTGGGCAAGCAGCCAATCCATTGGCAAATCCACAGTTGGTGCAGTTCGTCGCTGCCCTGGCGCAAGCGGCGTACCAAGCCCGTGCCGCCAACGCCTCGCTCCCACCTGAAGCTGCAGAAGCATTAGCAGAGTTAATGGAGCAGCCGGGGGCGTTGGGGCAAATCGGCCTCTTCCTCAGCGCCATTGTTGCTGGTGAAGCCGTGCCTGCTGTGCCTGCTGGCCTACCGCCGCAGTTGACAGACATTTTGCAGGCGTTAGTGGCGGCGTTGTAATATCAATCACGTCACCAAGGGGCAGGTTTAGGGTGCCCCAATCTCATTCGTGTGTAAAAATTTAAACAGGCACTCCTCTTTGTAACGCGATTTTCCAAATCGCCTAGACGA
>JAAEUI010000034.1 GCA_024227475.1 Paracoccaceae bacterium
AGCTGTTTAAGCAATTATCATGCCGTCATTCCGCGCGCCGCCACACGATTTGAATGTATCCCGATATGCCCCCATGATTGATCTTTTCGCAGCAGATAAGAACCCATATGGTAGCGCGCATCGAAACCGGCACAACGGTCGCCTCTGAACACTACAGCAGTAAGCTTCTCAAGCACTTGGGGTTAGTGGCGGGCATGTACGACGAGCTTGGCATAGGCGAATTGGTTGATCAGCTGATTGTTCAGGATGGGGAAAAACGCAAGGTATCTATCGGCCAAGCGGTCAAAGCGATGATATTGAACGGTTTGGGGTTTGCGAACCGGGCACTGTACCTGACCCCGCTGTTTTTTCAGGACAAACCGGTGCAGCGACTGATCGGAGAAGGGATTGAAGCGGCGCAGCTCAACGACGATGTGCTGGGGCGCGCGCTGGATGAGATTCATGAGTATGGCCCGAGCAAGTTGTATTCGCAGTTCGCCGCGCAAGCGGTCAACCGCCTGGGCTTACTGTGCCGTTTCGGGCACTTGGATTCGACCGGTTTTCACGCCGACGGTCAATATAACAGCGGTGCGCCAGCGCAGGAAGGCGTGATTCACATCACGCAAGGCTACAGCCGTGATCACCGCCCCGATCTGAATCAAGTGGTGCTGCAACTGGTTTGCGAACGCCAGGCAGGGATTCCGCTGCTGATGGAGGCATTGAGCGGCAACAACAGCGATAAAGAGAGTTTCCGCGACACGGTCAAAACGCATATCGGGCAAATGCAAAGCGATTTCGGATTGGAATATGTCAGTGCTGATAGCGCGCTGTATGTTGCTGAAACGCTCGGAGAAATGAACGGTTTCCGGTGGATTTCCCGAGTCCCGCAAACGCTGACCTTGGCCCGCGATATCATCCATAGCATTGCTCCAGATCTGATGAACCATCCCGAACAAACGGCATTTCGCAGCCTTGGCACGGTATACGGCAGTGTCCGGCAGCGTTGGGTGGTGGTGTATTCTCCCCAGGCGTATCAGCGCGCCCTGAAAACCGTCAACAAGCACTGCCTCAAGCAAAGTACCACCGAGCTTAAGGACTTCGACAAACTATGCAAACAGGATTTTGCTTGCCCGGCCGATGCACGCAAAGCATTGGCGGCGTTCGAGAAAAAACTGAAAATGACCTTTATGAACGATGTGCAAGTCAATGCGCTGGCGCGTTTTAAAGGCAAAGGCCGTCCCGCGCAGGGACGTCAGCCAGATTTCTATGTCTACCGCATCCAGGGCGCTTTGGCTTCTCGACCACAACACAGAACCCGCAAACTGGAGCGCAAAAGCTGCTTTATTCTCGCCACCAATCAGTTGGATTGTGAGGCACTGTCAGATGAACAGCTCATAGCTGCCTACAAAGACCAACAAAAAGTCGAACGCGGTTTCCGCTTTCTCAAGGACCCGATGTTTATGGCGTCGACACTGTACCTCAAATCACCCCAACGTATCATGGCATTGATGATGGTGATGACACTGTGTCTGCTGATCTATGCCGCCCTGGAATACCGTATCCGAGAAGCTCTGAAGCAAACCAACCAGACCTTCCCAAATCAGAAGGGCAAACCTATCACCAACCCTACAGCTCGCTGGGTTTTCCAGTTTTTTGCCGGCATTCATGTGCTGATTATTGGACAAATAAACGAGCTTGTCCTGAATTTGAACCAATACCATGCCGCTTTGCTGAAGTTGCTGGGAGAGCGTTATGAAGGGCTATATTCCGGAAATGGCTGAAGGATGTGCGGAATGTCGGGTGTGACAGCTTTGGCCGATATTAGAAGTTGATAACCGGATGTGAACGTCCGTTTCCGCTGCATAGATGCCATTCAGGGATCTTGGCTGAATGTCGGGAATGGGTCGCTATGTATAGCTATACATAGGGGTCGGTTTCGGACGTTCAGACACCTCGTCGATCGATTTCAGCACCATAAATTTTCAAACCGCTTCGCCGCCGTCCGGGTATAGATAGCTGTGTGCTTCGGATCCCGGTGCCCCAGGTAATCCTGGATAGTGCGCAGATCATGTCCCTTGTTCGCCAGCGCGTACCCGCAGGCATGACGGAGCATGTGCGGATGGACCGTGCCCAAATCGGCTCGCTCGCCGATGCGTCGAACCAGGTAGTAGACCCCCTGGCGGGTGAATTGACCGCCGCGCTCGGTGACGAACAACCAGGGCAATCGGGAATCACGAATCCGCAGGTAGCGCCGAATCGCTCGCAACTCGCCGCCTTCGATCGGATGATGCGTCGAGAGGCTGCCCTTCAATCGGTCGATCCAGATGCGCGCTGTCTCCAAATCCAGGGCGGAGACGGTCAGCCGGCAAAGCTCCGTCTCCCGCAGCCCGTGCCGATACATCAACAGCATCATCAGATGATCCCGGATGCCGTGGCGGCCGGACTTGGTCGCCTGGAGAAAATTGTCGACCTCCGCCTCAGTGAGGAAATTCTTCGGCTTCTCATGGAGATCGATGGCATCCAGTGTAGGCATCGAATGTCACTCTTTACTTTACACCGATCGGCGAGAATTCTAGCGCAACCATAACCGATTGATTCGAATAGCTCACGATGTCTTTACTCTGAACAAAATACACTTTCTGTAAAGAGTATAAGACAACAACCAATCACCACGCCATCGGGGGCTCTTCGATCGCCAGTCGTTGGCTCATATCCAGCTCGAAAATGCCATAGGGATTGACGTAGTGGTGAATCAGTGGCGATAACCCCCGGAAGTCTTCGGGCGCCACCTTTTGCAGCCAACCGGGATCGGCCAACACCTGTTGGATCATCAGGGTGTTGATGTAGACCAGAGACGACTGAAGCAGGTGGAGGGAGAGTACTGCGAGTTCTTGGTCCTCGAGACGGTTGGTGGCGATCTCTCCGCCCTTGCCATAGAAGATAAATCCGTTGGCCCCATTCCAGTTTTCCACTACGTTCAGGCCTTCTTCGATCTCTCTGCGTAGTGCTTCCGAACTCAGATAGCGGCAAAGGAACAGGGTCTTGATCGCCTTGCCCAATTCCATCAGTGCCTGATAGGTGGGGCGCTTGAGGTTATCCCGGGTGAAACGCTTCAGGATCGTTTCTGTTTCCGCCGTACCCAGTCGGAGTGCGGTGGCATACTTGATCATCTCGTCGTACTGCTGCCGGATCAGCTCCCAGTTGATCGGCCGGGTCAAGATGGATTCCAGGTTGGAATAATCCTCCGCATGGCCGGTCTCCGGGCGATAGAGCTTTTGGGAGGCAATGGCCTTCAAGCGCGGAAG
>JAAEUI010000035.1 GCA_024227475.1 Paracoccaceae bacterium
ATTTATTGTACGCCGTCGGCGGCAAAGTTGAGGATGAGCGTGATGCGACAAAGGATAAAAAAAATGATGTGGATTTTACTGATTGTTATTATTGGGATGGGGATTGGACTGTATTTACTAGCGCCGCATCCACCGCGCACGCCTAAACAGGTGGCGGACGTGGCTGAATTGGAAGCCTATTTGCAGGCGTTAACTGAGGCTGGCGACCCACCGGGCTTGTCGCTGGCGGTGGTCAAGGAGGGGGAACTGGTTTACAGTGGCGCGTTTGGGCTGGCTGATGGAGAACAGCAGATAGCGGCTACGCCAGACACCGTTTACCATTGGTGGTCGATGACCAAGATGGCAACGGCCGTTTCCATTCTCCAACTCCACGAACAGGGCAAACTAAACCTCGACGATCCCGTGAGTGACTATCTGCCCTTTTTCACCATCGAATATCCATCGCCCGACAGCCCGCCGATCACTATTCGCCACTTGCTCAACCATACCTCTGGTTTGCCAGACACCATCCCCGCCATGATTGGCTGGGTGCATACGGCAGATGAAAGCTACGATCAAACTGAACTGCTCAAACAGCAGTTGCCCAACTTCAACAAACTACGGTTTGCGCCCGGCAGCGACGACGCCTACAGCAATTTGGGCTATATGACATTGGGCGTGATCATCGAAGCGGTGACGGAGGAGCGGTATGAAACCTATGTGGTTGAAACGGTTTTACGGCCGTTGGCCATGACCCAAACAGATTTTGTTTATACAGAGGCAATGGGGCAACACGAAGCGACGGGGTCCCATCCACTGGTTCATTTTTTCACGCCGCTGCTCCCCTTTTATGTGGAGATGGATCAGATTGTGCAGCAGCGAATAGGAACCCGTTACTGGTTTAACCGCTTTTACATTGACGCGACGCCGTCTACCGGGCTTGTTGGGCCAGCCACCGATGCTGCAAAATTATTGGTGGCATTGCAAGATGGCCAGCCGCTGCTGACGGCCGACTCGATTGAGCTGATGCGACCAAGTGGGGGAAAACAGCCGTTAGGCTGGGCCGAATTTAGCGATGGCTGGGTACAGCATCGTGGTGGTGGGCCAGGGTTTGCCTCCATTATGCGCCTCTACCCTGACGAGTCGCTGGGCATCGTGATCATTGCCAATGGCACCAATCTGGACAGCGAAAAGCTAACTGACCTGATTGCTGGATTGGATTGGTAAAA
>JAAEUI010000036.1 GCA_024227475.1 Paracoccaceae bacterium
AATCACTTCCAGAACAAAAGCTATCATGCCGGTCAGCCTTTACGGCCAATGCGCCGATTTTGACGCAATCAACAAAATTGCTGAGAAACATGGACTGCCGGTTATTGAAGATGGGGCGCAAAGCCTCGGTGCCACATATAAAGGTCACCAGTCCTGTGCTCTCTCCACTATAGGCTGCACCAGTTTTTTCCCCTCCAAACCGCTGGGCGGCTATGGCGAAAGCGGCGCATGTTTTACCGATGACGATCAGCTTGCGAAAGTAATGAGAGAGATTCGAAATCACGGCCAGGATCGGCGTTACCATCACCCAAGAATCGGCCTGAACGCCCGCATCGATACCCTGCAGGCAGCCGTGCTGCTGGCCAAGCTGGATATCTTTCCCGAAGAGGTAGAGGCGCGCCGTGAAATCGGGGCGCGTTACAGCGACATAATCAACCAGCGCGGGATACCACTGACCACGCCGGTAATCGCAGATGGAAACACCAGTGTCTACGCCCAATACACGCTGCAATCCGATGACCGGGATCAGGTGCTGGGGAAGCTTCAGAGCGCAGGAATCCCAACTGCGGTGCATTATCCGGTTCCGCTAAACAAACAGCCCGCTTTACAGACAAACCAATCCGATCTTCCAGTGGCTGATTATTTATCAGACAGGGTTTTCAGTATTCCCATGCATCCATATCTGTCGGAACAGGATCAGGAT
>JAAEUI010000037.1 GCA_024227475.1 Paracoccaceae bacterium
CTGAATGTCGGCCAGCCAATGCAGGTTTCAGCAGTTTGCGACCCGCCGCTTCCGGGACAGAAATACTGAGATCCTCGTGGTCATATGGGTCACTATTTACGCTCCTGGGTACTAGCCCGTCTTCAGCGGTTCGAGGGGTTCGAGAAGGCTAACCCTTTGATATCTATAGGGTCGACCCTCAAAAGTCGGCACTACAGAGGGGCGGGTGATCAGCTGGATTTTACGGCGCTGGCATCGATTCTTGGCGGCGGCTGGGTCGGTAACGTGAGTTTTAATTGCCGCAGGAGGATTTTCAGATCCTTCTCCGGCTGGGTATATCGCGGCAGTACGATATGCCGTCCGTCGGTGGTTGGGATATGCACATCGATCATTTGCACGGCTGAGAACTTTTCCAGCGCCGCCCTTGGCGTCAGGCCTGGAGCCAGGGCGCGCAGGCGGTGTTTGAGCGTCACTTGCAGACAATAAGCAACGAAGGCGACAAAGATATGCGCCTCAATCCGGTGATCGAGCTGGTGGTAAATCGGTCGGATCGCCAGATCACCCTTGAGTTCCTTGAATGCCTGCTCGATCTCGGTGAGCTGGATATAATAGCGCCACAGTTGGGCCGGATCCTGATCCTGGATGTTGGTTCGCAACAGGTAGCGACCCTCTCGGGACCGGACCTGGCGTAATTTGTCTTTTTGCAGTGAATAACTGAAGCTTTGTGGCGTGACCGTCTGGCCTTCTTCGGGCAGATTTATCTTCACCAGGCCATAGGCACGACCCGCGTCTTTCTTTGCCGCCCCGATCTTCAGTAATAGCTGGTCGCGGCTAAGTTTTTGTTGCCGCAGGTCCGCCAGGCGCCGCCACAGCTTCTTCAAGCGCCGCCGCCGCATGGCGCGTTCTTTCATCTCCCGTCCCTCGCTTCGGGCCAGAACATAAAGCTCGCCATGATCCTCCAGAAGCTTGACGCGAACCGTGCTTTGCACCTGCTCCCAATTCAGAGCCAAAAACGCCTTCTCCAGTTTGCTCAAACGCCCCTTCGGCGTGCCAACCAAATAATTGACTGGGGTCTCCGCGTTACGCATGGTCGCCAGGGTTTCTTCTGTTGGAATGCCGCGATCCATAACCCAGGTACGTTTGGCCTTGCCGTACTGGGCTTCAATCTTATCCAGGAAACCGGCCAGGGTCGTGTTGTCGGCAGTATTACCGGGCATCACTTCATAGGCCAGAGGGAAGCCTTCGGGCGTGACAATCAGGGCGATGACCACCTGGACACAATCCGGGCGTTTGTCGCGGCTGTAGCCAAAACGGCGTTTCCCCTCCTTCGGCGGATCGCTCTCAAAATAGGTGCTGGTCAGATCATAGAGCAGAACGTCGAATGAAACGGCGAAGAGGTTTTGCCAGCGCGTCCTCAACGCCGAGAAGAAAGCCTGCTTGTGATCGAGAAGTCTATCCAGGCAGCGATAGAGTTTATCAGGCTGCACAACGCCGAAATCTTCGCCGAGAAGATCGCCCATGGCGCTTTGCTCAAACCAGTACCGGTGCAACCGCCATTCGCTTCCGGGGTCCAAAAGGCGATAGATAACCAGGGTTTTGAAGACATTCAGCCAGCGTGTACCTTTTCGGCTGACCCCCAGTTTCTGTGACCAGAATGCGTCCAGTTGAAGCTGCTCCCACAAATGACAGGCCAGCCAACAGCCGCCCCATTGACGCGGGCGGTGCAGTTCGAGATCACCCAGGCGAACTTCGACCACTTCGCTATCGGTGACTTCAACGCCACGCCCCTGCGCAAAAAGCGTCATCTGTCGGCTGTCGGTCTCGCCATCGGCAAAGACCTCAATGCTCCGGCTCCAGGCCTGATGCTGGCTGTCGTTGATCTCGCCAAGGTACAAGACTTGACGCTGGACAACCCGGTTACCGGCCACCCGCCGGTTCTCGACGATGCTCCAGTAACAGTGCGCCTTGCCGTCCTTGTGTCGCGTTTTGTGTCGAAGAAACATGGCCGAAGAATCGGAGGTTTGTTTCGCCCGGTCAATGGGGTAGGTCGGCACTACAAGCGATTTCAGGGCAAATCGGCCAAGTCAATCCGCAGAAAACCCAGTAAAACACCGGAAAACTGCGCAAAAGATGCTTGAAAGAAAAGTGAAAATCAATGAATTTCGAGCCGAACCGCTGAAGATGGGCTAAGGAACCAGTACAGCGGCACCAATCAACTATGAAAGGATTGTCAA
>JAAEUI010000038.1 GCA_024227475.1 Paracoccaceae bacterium
ATCCATCTCGTGATAGGAGTTTTCTGAGTTGGCAAAGTGACAACCCGTGCAGGCTTGCTGACCCTCAAACCATATGCTATTTTCTGTGAACAATGGTTGAATATCGACCTCAAAGGTGCCTTCACAGGTTGTGCCACTCTCGGCAGTAAAGGCAAAAGTGTCGGTTTCCGGTACGCCGGCCTCTGTCCAGGCTCCAAGCAAGTCAACGGCCTTCACGGCACATTCATCGACACTGGTGCTCGCGGCTTGCGCTGCTGCTTGTACCGGCTGACCGCGAGAGACCCACGGCCCGTCGCGGTTTTCCTCGGTAATGTCGAACTCAACACCGGGCGACATGCGGTTGTTGCGCAGGCGGGCCCGCATCTTGCTGTGATCCCAATCGTAGTCGGTGGCCCCAACTTCGCTTTGGCCCAGCAAGGGAACTCCGGGCGGCTCGGATAAGACATCGCCACCCAGCATAATGCCCTCGTAGCTGCCCAAATCCATCTCGTGATAGGAGTTTTCGGTGTTGCCAAAGTGGCAGCCGGTGCAGGCTTGAGAGCCGTCAAACCACATGCCGTCTTCGGTAAAGAGGGGCAGTACATTTTCAAAGGTTAGAGATGCATCACCGTAGTCAAAGGCGTCACTTTCCGGCGCTCCGGCTTCTACCCAGGCCCCGATGAGACCCAGCGCATCAAGGTCGCACCCGTACTCATACTGGGCAACCTCTGCACTTCCGTCAGACACTTCAACACATGGCCCACCACGGTTAGTTTCGGTAATATCGAACTCGCAGCCGGGCGGCATCCGGTTGTTGCGCAGGCGTTCTCTAAGCTTGGAGTGACCCCAGTCAAAGTCATCTGCACCCACTTCGCTTTGGCCAAATAGGGGTACAC
>JAAEUI010000039.1 GCA_024227475.1 Paracoccaceae bacterium
ACCTTGGCATCATTAGCGATAATTTCTCCCCTGCGGTATCGATCCCTTGCTGTACCGCCTTTAGTATATCGGCAGCATCGCTATAAGCCGGACGCACACGCGGCGTCTTAGACCGTATCTGCGCCAGAGGCCCATAGCGCTCCTGATATAAGCTGCGCAACAGACGGTCGCGTCTTGGTGCGAGAGGCTTAAACAGGGTTGGCGCGGCGATTTCCGCCGTTTGAATATTGCTCTCGCCGGAACCATAGCCGCTGGGTCTGTGGCAACGCACACAAGCAGCCAGCTCTCCTTGCAGTAAAGCCCCACCAGCTACGCGTGCGCTCACCAGTGTTCCATTGGAACGTATCCCCTCGAAATAGATCGCCCTGCCATCTTCTAGCGCTCCGGCGCTTGCTGCTACAGATAGCATAACGCCGCAGGCCAGCGGAAACAGGGCTAGGAGGCTGCCCGAGATTAGAGAACTTACTGCGGAAAAGCCCTTTTGGTTTGATTTCCCGATCATTTTCGTTAAATAGTCACCACTATTCGCCTCAAATGATCGAAGAATCTGACTCATAACGGCTTTTCCTCGCTACGGCTCCTATTCTCGGGCAGCCACCTGGCAGGCGGGATTTCATCGGCCGCTCAGGTTTGCACGGACCTCCGCGGCCAGAATATCAGGTTTGATCGCGCCTTCGAACCGGACCCAAATACTATCTCTCGACCGTAACAGGACCAGCGCCCGGTGTGCCATCTTGTTGTCGCTGTCGGCGTTGAACGCTTTGCGTATCGATTTGACCGCTGCCGGCTGCCCGGTAAAGAAACGCCACTGTTGCGGGGCATCGTACTGAGCCCTGTATTGTAACAGCCGTTCGGGCGTGTCGTAATCCGGATCCAG
>JAAEUI010000040.1 GCA_024227475.1 Paracoccaceae bacterium
ACCGCAACTGCAGTGATAGAGGTGCAGTCCTTTGATCGCATGTCCAAAGCCACACTGGTTCACGGCACCCCCTTTGATCCAAAGCGTAAAAAGGTGCTTTGTTGAGCAGTTTCAGGACCCAGACGGTTTGCGACGATAGCGTGCAAGGTGATCGCGAAAAGTATTGATTTCGCTTACTGTTCGCTCTTCGGACCAGCCCAAATGCGGAGCAGCTTCACGTGCTACTTGTTCGGCAAGCTCCTGTCCCTGATCTGCGTTCCAGCCCAGACCAAGGCGACGCATCATAAGATCGGCAAGGCTTGCCGGATTTTCATGTTGGGCACAGTGGGAAATCGCTGCGCGCAAAACCTTAGCATTGAGGCTGGCAACGCCGCCCTTGTCACCTAACCCAAAACTGCCTTCTGACCGATAGCTGAGTTCCTGCTCGGGCCCTGATGGTGGAAAACCCGGCCTGAGACACTCCAGCAACCTGTTGGCCACGCGCCGGTGAGTCATGATTGGGCCGCCGGTCAGGGTGAACATTCCTTCAATCCCATCCGCTGACAAGTTGTGTATTTTGATCTCCCGGCTGCCAAGAGGCATCTCTTCGTCATGGGTCAGCGGGTTTACCCCAGCCCAGCTGTATAGAACGTCGGCGCGCGACAAACCCAGCTTTGGCAAGCAGCGGTTGGTTTCAGCCAGCATCCAGTCAATTTCCTGATCGGTGGCGAAAACGCCCGTCGCGTCCCCCTTATGTGGCGTGCGGGTCAGCCCGACATAGTGGATGCCCCGCCACGGCAGGCAATAGAGCGGCTCGCCCAGACTGTTGTAGTTAAACACGCCCCAGTCGGCGAATTCCGGGGGCAACTGCACTGCAATATGAATGCCCTTGATCCCCTGACATTTCTGCGGCGCGTTCCGGCCTGTTCTGCCGATCACGCGGTCCACCCACGCACCCGCAAGGTTGAGTGCAACGGTGGCGGTCACTTCATGAGCCCTGCATTCTTGCAAGACTTCTTGCAGGGTCAGCCGCCAATGCCCCTTGGCGTCATCGCGCACAAGCGCCTGAACCTGGATATAGTTATGCACCTCGGCCCCCATGCGGCGCGCGTCAAACAGCGCGTCCAGCGCGATCCGTTCGGGCCAGTCGAAAACATACTCGCGAAATACCGCTACGCTGCGCAGCCTGTCGGGATCACGCAGCCATGGACCGACGGGAACCTGATCCAGCTGATTTGCACGATAACGCCGATAATCCAACGGCACACCCTTGGGGCTGGCCATGCGCAACATCGCAAAGGCTGCGTCCATGTGCCAGGGTGTATAGGGGTCGTCGCGGTAGATCGGCAGACAGAAATTCATCGCCCGGACTCGCTCGGGAATGGAGTCCACAATCTCGTCCCGCGCCAGCATATCGGCGCGTACTGTGCCCAGAGACTTCAGCAACTTGTCCGGCCGCAGCATCATTCTGTAAATGCTGGATCCGTTGGCTAGATGGCGCAGCCCGCAGTGCAGAAGGCGGCTGGATCGGCTGGTGGCCCCATTGGCGAAATCTCCCTGATCGACAACCAGCACTCGGTAACCTGCGGCGCTCAGGTGTTGTGCCGCACTGGCACCATTGATACCGGCGCCGACAATGGCAATGTCAAAGTGCTGGCCGTTCAAACACTGTCCTCGGCTTTGTTTCATCGGGGAACCGTAATCATGCGCTGGTTTCTTGGACCCTCCCTGAACCAGATCGTCCCAAGTGGTGCAACGGAATTGGCAAAGAGCACCAGCGCAATACAACCCAGGATCACCGTCTTGTCACCCGACCCTTTGACCAACGCATTCCACAGCCCACGCATGAGCGCTGCAGTCAGAACAACAAGACCAATGCCAAGGCTCAAGTGGCCTCGTTGATCGCGGCCACCACGATAGCAAGTGCGCGATCCAGATCGTCGCGCGAAATGGTCAAAGGCGGAGACAACGTCAGCACACATCCCTGCGAGATTTTGAAACTCAACCCCGCCTCAAGGCAGGCATAGTAGATCCGCTCGGCAAGTTTATTGCCCGGAGTCTTATCCGCGCGGTTCTCGACGATCTCGACTCCGAACATCAACCCCCGCCCTCGAATATCGCCCACGATGGGTACATCGCTCAGGCGGTCCTGAAGGAAGTCCTTTGCATAGGTACCAAGCTCGTCAGAGCGGGCGACCAGGCCTTCCTCCTCGATAATCTGAATCGTGGTCAGCGCGGCCCGTGACGTGACGGGGTTTTTCTCGTGGGTATAATGCCCGATGGCAAAATCGCCACACACATCCAGATCACGCCGCGCCACGCAGGCCGCGATGGGCAGAACACCCCCACCAAGGTTTTTACCCATCGTCACGATATCAGGAATGATGTCGTCATGCTCAAACGCGAACATCTTGCCGGTTTTGCCCAACCCCGTGGGAATCTCATCCATGATCAACAACGTGCCACGGGCGTTGCAGGCTTTACGCACCGCCTTCCAGAACCCGGCAGGCGGCACATAGGGCACTGCCCGCATCGGCTCGGCAATCACCGCCGCCACATCACCTTCGCGCTCAAGCACGTAATCTACCATCTTGGCACAGGCCAATCCGCAGGTATCCGGACCGGTATGGTTATAAGGGCAGCGGTAGCACGCAAAGGGCGCCACATGTTCCGTACCCGGCAGAAGCGGACCCGCAATGTGGCTACGGAAAGTGGCCTCACCGCCCACACTTGCAGCGCCAAATCCAGCCCCGTGAAATGCGTCCCAGAAGCTGACGATCTTGAAGCGCCCCGTCGCGGCTCGGGCAATTTTCAACGCAACTTCATTAGCGTCCGAACCGCCGGTTGTGAACAGCGTTTTGCCTAGATCACCGGGGGCGATTTCGGCCAGTTTTTCGGCCAATTCAACAGCCGGCTCATTGGTAAAACGACGCGGAGCAAATGGCAGGTCATCCAGCTGGGCTTTGATTGCCTCAATTAGCTTGGGATGCCCCCACCCGATATGATGCACCGAGTTGCCATGGAAATCCATATAGCGCCGGCCATCGAGGTCTTCGATCCAGATGCCTTCGGCCTTGGTAATCGTATTCACGCAAGGACTCGAAAGGCTCTGATGCAAAAAGGCCTCTGCATCTCGCTTCAGCAGAGGGTCAGACATTGGCCCAATGGACTGCTTCAGCCACGATTTTCGAGCCTCCGATGTGTTAGATTCTCCTTCTGTATGCGTGATCGTCATCATTCTGACCTTTTGGGGGAAAAGGTGAGACCCCCTTGATGGGTCTCGTAGTTACGGCGGGAATTTTGGGCAGGTTGTTCAGTCATGTTCTGAGTTGGGGTCAGTTGGGCCAAGGCAGCGAATAAGTCTTTACGTTGGTGAAGAATTTCATTGCCTCGATCACGCCCTCCTTGACTCCGTTGCCGCTGTCTTTGATGCCGCCAAAAGGCGACATCTCGATCCGGTATCCGGGCTGTTCCCAGATGTTACAGGTGCCGACATTGAGCCCATTGATAAAAGCAATGGCGCGCTTGAGGTCATTGGTGCAAACACCCGAGCTGAGGCCAAATTCGGTCGAGTTTGAGATGCCCATTACCTCTTCGTCATTGTCCGGTACACGTACTATGGGAACGATGGGACCAAAGGTTTCTTCCATCACCAATTCGCAATCATGCGGCACCTTGTCCACCACGATCGGTGGCAGAAGCGCACCCTGACGACCGGGGTGATAGAGGATTTCAGCGCCCCGCTCCTCGGCCATGTAAACCCGCTTTTCGAACAATTCAGCGGCCTTTTTGTGAATGACGCAGCCAAGTTGTGTTTCAGGATCCTGCGGGTCTCCGAAGTTAATTGCCTTGGCCTTTTCCAGAATCAGCGGCACGAAGCGGTCTGCCACAGATTCCTGCACCAGAATCCGCTTGATTGCGGTACAGCGCTGGCCCGAGTTGCCGGTGGCTCCGGCCACAGCAATGGTCGCAGCCTTTTCTAGATCGGCATCATTTAGATCGTTAAGAACAATCAGGGGGTCGTTACCGCCTAGTTCCAAGGCTGTACGTTTGTATCCAGCCTTTTCGGCAATAATCTTACCCACGGGCACACCGCCGGTGAAGGTGACGATGTCGATGTTTTCATTAGTGATCATTTCGTCGCCGATGTCCTGCGGCCAGCCGGTGACAACCTGGAACATCTCGGGCGGCAACCCTGCCTCGTAAAGAATGTCAGCCAGCGTAAGAGCCGTCAGCGGCGTCAGTTCGGTTGGCTTGCAGACCATACAGTTGTTGGTTGCGATCGCCGGGGCGATCTTGTGGCTGACCATGTTCAGCGGATGATTGAAAGGAGTGATCGCGCTGATCGCGCGAACTGGTTCGCGCATAGTGTAGATCTTGCGCTCCTTTCCATTGTGGGTCAGATCGCACGAGAAAACTTCGCCGTCATCCCGCAGCGCCTCGGCCGCGGCGAACTGGTAGACGTCCTGGGCGCGCTTGGTCTCGTAGATGGCGTGTTGATGACAGATCCCAAGTTCCAGTGTCAGCCATTTGGCCAGGTACTCACGGCGCTCTCCGATGATCTCTGCAGTACGCTGCAGTATCTGGTTACGTTCGTAACGGCTAAGCCGGGGTTTGTAGTTTGCCGCGATCTCAAAGGCACGACGGGCATGTTCGGCCTTGCCAGCCGGAACTGTCCCGACCACCTCGTTTGTCCAGGGGTAGTGAACGGGTACGACATCGTCAGAAAAGACAATAGCTCCCCCGATGCGCATTCCCTCGCTACGAATTTCGATGTCGGACATGATCTGATCTTTCATTTCTTACAGTGCCGCCGCAGTTGTGGCATAGAAAAAGGCGTCGAAATTACGAAGCTGCGGTTGGCTCGGCATTTCCAGAACACGATTGACGATGAAGGGCACCACTTGCTCAGTCAGCCCGCCATGGCTGCGTAACGGTTCTTTCAGTGCCGCAAGATCGTGGCGGTGCTCGGATGTTCCGATGCAGATGTTCTCACCCGAGATCATCACAATATCGCCGATGCGGTCGCCGGGCAGTTCAAAGCGTTTGATGGCTTCTTCCTTGTCCACAACTAGGATCAGTTCGTCCCGCGCCTCCAGCTTGGCCATGATGTCGGACTTGTCCGCGCCTTCAGGCAGATAAGCAGTCGCAAATGACCCCAGTGCACCGTGATGAACTACGTAAGGGTCGGTGATCGGCAGGATCACTCGTGCGGCATCTTTGCCAAGCCATTCATCCATCAGATC
>JAAEUI010000041.1 GCA_024227475.1 Paracoccaceae bacterium
GTTGTCACCTGCAGTCGGCAACGATCACCGCAGGGGGAGGCCGCCCCCGCGGGGGCGGCCTCACCCTGCGGTGGCGCCCAATTTTTTAACTGGGGGCGCAGGAGGTTGACATGCCATACTCTCAGATGTTTAAACACAAGATGATCCAGAAAATGATCGGCCCTGATGCGATATCGGCCACAGCGCTGTCCAAACAGGTTGACGTTCCTCAATCGACGCTTTCCACATGGCTGCGCAAAGCCGGAGTCGATTCATCTCATGTTTATCCGAACCCACCAAATGGAAATATGCCAATGGTCCCGAAGACACCCAATGACTGGAACGCCGAAGAAAAACTAAAGGCGGTCCTTGAGGCATCCTCGCTGTCTGATGAACAACTCGGCGCCTTCTTGCGCAGCAAGGGGATCCATGAAACCCATCTTGAACAATGGCGCACGCTGATGCTCGGCGGTCTTGAAAATGGCCGCGCTGCCAGAAAGCCTCCCCGTCGCAACGTTGACGTCAAGCGCATTCGCAGCCTGGAAAAGGAGCTGAGTCGTAAGGACAAAGCTCTGGCGGAGACGGCGGCCCTGCTGGTGCTGAAAAAAAAAGTCCACCAGATCTGGGGGGACGAGGACGACAACACAGCCAGGAGGAACGGGCGATGATCGTCGACCTTGTCAACGAGGCCGTGCATTCCGGTGCCCGGCTCCACAAGGCTGCCGACACTATCGGCATCAGCGCTCGGACGATCATCCGATGGCGCCCGCAGGACGGCGGTGTTGATCGGCGCAAGGGCCCAAAAACACAGCCGGCCAATAAACTTAGCAAGCAGGATTGTGAACACATTCTTGAGGTAGCCAATAGTGTGCCGTTCCGGGATTTGTCTCCCAAACAGATCGTGCCCTCGCTGGCCGATCAGGGTATTTACCTGGCCTCAGAATCAAGCTTTTACAGGGTGCTGAGGGATCATAAACTCTTGACCCATCATCAGGCTGCAAAGCCTCCAGTCTCACGGCGCCCTGAGGAGCACATGGCCACAGGGCCTTGCCAGGTGTGGAGCTGGGATATGACGTATTTACGTACTGCAGTCCGTGGCATTTTTTACTACCTTTACATGATTGTAGACGAAAAAAAAAAAAAAATTATCGCTGCCCAGGTGTTTGCCGAAGAGTCTATGGAGCACAGTTCGAGGCTGTTCACAAAAGCCTGTTTCGCTCATAATGTATTACCCGAAGCACTGGTGCTTCACTCGGACAATGGCGGACCGATGAAGGGCGCTACCATGTTGGCTACCCTGGACAAACTGGGCGTCACCGCATCGTTCTCACGCCCGA
>JAAEUI010000042.1 GCA_024227475.1 Paracoccaceae bacterium
CCCAGCCGTGATCACTGCCATCGCCGTTGCTGGTCAATGTCCTGCCAAAGTCAGACGCCGTAAAGGTGGTCACATTGTCATTGCAGTTGATTGCCTTCATTTCCGCCTGGACCGCTGAAAGTGCACGGCTGAGGGTCGTCAGCAAGTCAACATGACTGGTAAGCTGTGCATCGTGGGTGTCCCAGCCGCCGTAACCTACGAAGAATACCTGGCGTTGCATGTTGAGGCTGGTTTGAGCTGCAATGATATGTGCAACCATCCGCAGATTTTGGGATAAGCTGTCGGCATCGAATAGCGTCGTCGGCGCAGGAGTTGCGGTAAGCGCGCCACGCAGCGCGTCGACCAGTGAAAAACTGCGGCTCATGGTGCTTGCGAAAGCCGATTCAAATAAGTGAGTCTGATTGGAGTTGCTGGCGGTGTACATGGCCTCGACCGCAGCCCGACGCGCAGCTGTGCCGAAACCGCTGATGTTTGGCGCGCCGCTCGCACGGACATTGTACGCGGTAGACATTTCGCCGACCTGCAGCAGGTTCGCTCCAGTCATGGAGATGTTGATCGGCAGTGCGCCACCGGGATAAGTGCTTTGTAATACTTCCGCCATGCGTCCCGACCATCCAACATTCTGTGTGTTGAAGGCTTCAACGCTTTGCCAGAAATTTTGCTGACTGTTATGCGAGAACAGGTTGGGTGGCAGTGGGACCGTGCCGTTTATGTATTGATGA
>JAAEUI010000043.1 GCA_024227475.1 Paracoccaceae bacterium
GGAAGACGGGGGGTTTGAACCGATGAGTGGATACTAAATTCTTCCTGAGGTTGCAATTTGTTAACCATTGCCCACCAAACCAATTTGTGATTCAGGCCTTCTCCAAAGCCTGAATCACATCAGCAATAAGATCATCTGTGTCTTCCAGGCCCAGAGATATCCGCACCAGACCGTCGCCGATCCCAAGTTCCGCCAGTTGTTCGTCTGACAACCGCTGGTGGGTCGTCGTGACCGGATGGGTGACCAGACTTTTGGAATCTCCCAGGTTGTTTGAGATGGTAACAATCTGCAGCGCATTCAGAAACCGGAACGCCGCCGCCTGCCCACCCCTGATATCCAGTGACACAACGGTGCCGCCTCGGGTCATCTGCCGTTGTGCAAGTTCCCGCTGCGGGTGGTCTTCAGCAAAGGGGTAAATCACCCGGATCAGTTTTTCGTGGCCGCGCAAGGCCTCGACCAGTCTGGCGCTGGTTTCTGCCTGTGCTTCACAGCGCAACTGCAACGTCTCCAATCCCTTAAGCATCACCCAAGCGTTAAACGGGCTCAGCGCCCCGCCGGTGTGTTTCAGATAAGGCTCAAGGGTTCCGCGGATGAACTCCCTGGTCCCCAGAACTATCCCGCCCAAACAGCGACCCTGCCCGTCGATATGTTTGGTGGCGGAATAGATGACAACATCTGCACCAAGCTCGATGCTGCGTTGAAAAACCGGCGTCGCAAATACATTGTCAACGACCAGCAAAGCATTGTTCACACGGGCGATTTTTGCCACTCCGGCGATGTCGATCACTTCCAGCGTCGGGTTGGACAAGGCCTCGATGAAACACAGTTTTGTGTCTGGCCTCACTGCCGCAGCCCAGGCGTCAAGATCGGTGCCGTCTACAAAAGTCACCTCAACCCCGAAACGCTGCAGGATATCTTCGATTACATAAAGGCACGAGCCAAACAGGGCACGGGCCGAAACCACGTGATCCCCGGCCCTCAGAGCGGACATCAGAGAGGCACTCACCGCGGCCATGCCCGAAGCCGTTGCAAATGCGTCTTCGGCCCCTTCCAGTTCGGCAAGGCGTTCCTCGAACATCCGCACCGTCGGATTGCCGTAACGGGCGTAGATGAACTCGTCTTCGCCGCATTCGACAAACCGCGCCTCGGCCTGCTCTGCCGTGTCATAGGCAAACCCCTGCGTCAGAAAAACCGCTTCCGACAATTCACCGAACTGGCTGCGCTTGATGCCGCCGTGCACGAGTTTGGTTTTGGCGTTCCAGTTTTCCATAGTTACCCTCCCGGGCCAGCGGCCCAATAAAAAACCCCAACCGTGAACGATCGGGGTTACTTATCGGCCCTCGACCTTTTAGCGGCATATTTAACGTGGCCCACAATCCGGTTACAAATCGCCACACCGCGTGAGTACGCCAAAACAAAAACTACGTCAACCAAAGAGTCCGAGCGTTTGAAAAAACCAGTGCCACTTCACGATTTCGTAATTTCCCCGCCCTATGTCTGATGGCAGGCAAGAAGGCAGCAAGAATGGCAGTACTACAGGCAACCGCATGTGGCAGCACGGTTTGCAATCCCCTTTGGCCGCGTCGTCACATGCGCAGCCTGCTGGAACCCCTGATAGCAGAGATGCCGCCGAAGATGCCGGTTGTAGTCTACGTTCACGGGCATCAGGCCTGGCCGCACCCCGATCTTCTGGTCAAGGCAGATCGCCGGTTTGGCCTTGCGATCACTTTTTGCTGGCCGGCGTTTGACAGGGTACTTGGGGTTCTGCCAGACGTTAACCGGCAGTATTGGGATGCAGGAAATGCGGCGGGTTCTTTGGCCTGGTTGCTGAATTTATTGGGGGAAATAGCCCCAGACCGGGCCGTCGATCTGATGTCTCATTCATTGGGGGCCCGGGTCGGCTTGCAGGCGCTCAAGCATCTAAAATACAGAAATCTTTCACGTTTTGTCTGCCTCGCAGGTGTGGAATTCAGTGCGATCACCTTGTTGGCCTTGCAGTCCAGGGCGGCTCGTAAGATTGATTTTTATAATGTTACCTCCAAACAAACTTCGGCATTTCATTTCATGATGCATCATTTTGGCCCCCGCCCCGGGGTCGCTGATAAATTGCTGACCAGGGGGTTCGCATTTCCGCGAAAAAACTGGATCGATATCCGGCTTGAGGAACCAGAAGTCCGCCGACCGCTGAAGGAATTCTGCGCAGCACTCGGCGATCTGGGGCAGGAATTTGGCAAGGTGCGCAAACCAGCGCTGATCTCCCAACTTGGCTCCGCTCTTTTGCAAAACCGCAGTGTCACAAAAATTTCAGACTTGCGCGAATTGCTCGGGCCTGCAATTCCGGGTGCATTGTCTCTAATCCCGGTCAGGACACCTCGAATGCACTGACGGATCAAATTCCCTTGCTCTTCGCGTTGAGTGTGCCAAGTTGATTGGCAAATCTCGCGGGAAATAATGCCAAACGCAATCAACCTATACTATTGGCCAACACCAAACGGCTGGCAAATCTCCATAGCTCTGGAGGAGATGGGCCTGCCTTACAACTTGCATCTGATAAATATCGGCCAAGGTGATCAGCTTGATCCTGAGGTCCACAAAATCGCACCGAGCAACAAGATGCCGGCCATCGTTGACTCAGTTGGGACGAACAGCAACAGGACATTGCGTGATTCCTAAATATGGAAAAGTGGCTGGCCCGTTGCGCTGGCCGCAAAGGTGTAGCAAAAGGACGAGAGCTGGCATCAGAACTGCGCAGCGACAACAGCTCCAAAGAGGAACAGCGAAACCTGTTCTAACGATAACTGCAACAAAGATGGTTTACTTATGCTTGATACCCTGTTGAAATTTCTTTCAAATCCACAAAGTGAACCAAGCCTGAAACCAGCAGACGCCCGTATTGCACTGACGGCGCTTTTGGTGCGTGTTGCCCGCGCGGACCACCACTATGCCAGATCCGAAATTGCGGTGATTCAGAAAATCCTGTGTAACCGGTATGGATTGAGTGACACTGAGGCGGAACAGCTGCGATGCGAAGCGGAAGAACTGGAGGCTGCAGCGCCTGATATGGTACGGTTCACCAAAGCCGTCAAAGACGCCGTACCGCTTGAAGAACGCGCAGTCGTGGTTGAGGCCCTGTGGCAGGTGGCACTGGCCGACGGGCACCGCGATCATGAGGAGGAAGGGCTGCTCCGACTGGTGGTTAATCTGCTCGGGATCAACGATCGCGACAGTGGGCTGGCGCGCCAGCGGGTGATTACCGGTTTGGCTGCTAAAGCGTAATGAGGTTTGTTGGAATCACCAACGAACCTCATAACGCAGCAGCATCAAGGGCTTGGATCGGCGCTATGCCCATAATCTGTTTCAGATTAAGAGCATGGCGCTCCAAATAGCACATTTGCCTGTTGAACCTGCTCAATTTGCCGCTGGGTTGGGCATACCACTTTGTTTTTCAACAATTTACTACGCACTTATAATTTGATCAAATTTTCCTTGCAAGCCCCCTCGCCCAAATGATAGCCATGGGGCAAGCAACAACTCCTGCCGCCCTGCGAACCTCGTGGCACAGGGTAGCAAGTCAGACAATTCCTTTGGTGACGGTGTAAATGAAAATCGGAATCCTGCAAACCGGTCGGTCTCCGGACGTGCTGGTTGGAAAATATGGCGAATACGGCGATATGTTCGCCCGCATGTTGGGGGGCCGCGGCTTTGCCTTTACGGTTTATGATGTGCTGGAGCATGAGTTTCCAACAACGGCCAGCGAAATGGATGGATGGCTGATCACCGGGTCAAAATTCGGAGTTTACGAGGGGCATGACTGGATAGAACCGCTGGAACAACTTATCCGTGATATCCATGCCGCCGGGTTGCCGCTGGTCGGCGTTTGCTTCGGTCATCAGGCTGTCGCTCAAGCTCTTGGGGGAAAGGTAGAGAAGTTTTCCGGCGGCTGGTCGGTGGGCCGGGTGGAATATCGGATTGGCAACGGTGAATCCCTGCCACTCCACGCCTGGCATCAGGATCAGGTCGTCGAAAAACCCGAGAATGCGCGAACCATTGGTTCCACAGATTTTTGCAAACATGCTATTCTGGCTTATGGTGACGCTATTCTGACCATGCAGCCCCACCCGGAATTTGACGCCGGATTTATCGAGGGTTTGGCGAATTCACGCGGTCGGGGCGTTGTTCCTGATCTGTTGCTGGATGCGGCGGTTGCTGGGCTTGGAAAAGACGTGGCAAAAGGCAAAGTCGCAGATACCTTCGAAAAACTGTTTAAAGACAACTACAAAGGCGGCGAAAACCATGGATAAGTCACTCGACTGGATCAGCCAGCTGCCCCAGGCGGCGCAGGATTACGTTTCCGGGCGCAAGCTGGAAGAGGTGGAATGCATTATCTCGGACACACCGGGCATCAGCCGGGGAAAATGCATGCCAGCGCTGAAATTCAGCCGCATGGAACGCATGTTCCTGCCCGACAGTATTTTCTATCAGACCATCACCGGCTCATACGTCGATATCGACGACATGGAAAACCAGTATACCGAAGGTGACATGGTGCTTACCCCCGATCTGGCAAGCGCCACGGCTGCCCCCTGGACCGGTGATGTAACCTTGCAGGTCATCCATAACGTGGAGGATCTGAAGGGCGATCCGGTGCCGCTGGTGCCACGCAACGTGCTGAAACGGGTGCTTGCGCTCTATGAGGCGGAAGGCTGGCAGCCAGTCGTCGCCCCGGAGATGGAATTCTACCTGGTGGCCCGAAACACTGACCCGAACCAGCCCATCGAGCCCCCCATGGGCCGCACCGGACGCAAAGCGGCCAGCCAGCAAGCCTATTCCATGTCCGCGGTTGACGAATACGGACCAGTAATCGACGATATTTATGACTTTGCCGAGGCACAGGGCATTGAAATTGATACGATTATTCAGGAAGGCGGTGCCGGGCAGATCGAGATCAACCTCAAACACGGCGACCCGGTAAAACTGGCGGATGAAGTGTTTTTTTTCAAACGCCTGATCAAAGAGGCGGCGTTGCGGCAGAACTGTTTTGCCACCTTCATGGCCAAGCCGATGGGCGATCAGCCGGGGTCGGCCATGCACATCCATCACTCAATCCTGGATCGGAAAACCGGCCAGAATATCTTTACCGGGCCTGACGGCGCGGCGACACCAGCCTTCACTCAGTTCATCGCCGGTTTGCAGACCTATCTGCCCGCCGCGACGGCGTTTATTGCCCCTTATGTGAACAGCTACCGGCGCTACGTGGCCAGCCATTCAGCGCCGATCAATCTGGAATGGGGCGAGGACAACCGTACCACTGGCATCCGTGTGCCAATTTCAGGACCAGAGGCGCGGCGGGTGGAAAACCGGGTCGCTGGGATGGATTGCAATCCCTATATCGGGCTGGCAGCATCGCTGGCCTGCGGGTATCTCGGCATCAAGAAAAAGCTGAAGCCCCGTGAAGCAGCGAAGGGTGAAGCTTACGACGCCAAACGCGATATCCCGCCGTCCATGTACGAGGCCCTGCTCCTGCTGGAAGATGCGCCGGAACTTGCCGAGGCTTTGGGAACCGAATTCACCAATGTTTACAAAGCGATCAAGCGGATGGAATACGACGAATTTCAGGAGGTGATCAGCCCCTGGGAACGTGAACACCTGCTGATGAACGTCTGACGGACACCCCATGAACTTACTATATGTCAACGACAAACGGGGCGAGTACCCCGACAGCTGGTATACCGCCACGGCCAACAGCCTGCCGCCATTTCCCAAGCTCAAGGGAACGCAAAAGGCGGATGTTTGCGTGGTTGGCGCCGGGTTTACCGGCCTTTCTGCAGCATTGCACCTGGCGGAACATGGCTATTCCGTCGCCCTGATCGAAGCGCAGCGGGTCGGCTGGGGTGCCTCGGGGCGCAACGGCGGGCAGATCGGCAGCGGTCAGCGCAAGGAGCAGGATGAGCTGGAGGCAATGCAGGGGCCAGAAGACGCCGCCCGGCTGTGGGAGATTGCCCAAGACGGCAAGGCAACCATCCGGTCACTGGTGGGAAAACATAAAATCGACTGCGATCTGCGCCCCGGTGTCGCCCATGTGGAGTGGAACCCAAAGCATGTGGCCGGTGAACACGCCTACGCCCGACATTTGCAGGAGCGTTATGGATATGATCAGATCGAGCTTCTGGATCGGGATCAGACCTGCGCTTTGATCGGCACAGAGGTTTATCACGGGGGTGGTCTGGACTGGGGTGCCGCCCATGTTCATCCGCTCAATCTCGCGCTTGGCATGGCTCAGGCTGCTGCGGAAGCGGGAGTTTCGATATATGAGCAAAGCGAAGTCAGCAAGATCGTTGAAGGTGATCCTGTATCAATTGTCACGGCCCACGGCCGTGTGGAGGCGGGCTTCCTGGTTCTGGCCTGCAACGGTTACCTTGGTGATCTGGATAACCGCGTTGCAAGAAAAGTCATGCCAATCAACAACTTCGTTGTTGCAACTGAACCACTTGGGCAGGATGGGGCTGAGGCGCTAATTTCAAAAGACGTTGCCGTCGCGGACAGCAAGTTCGTCGTCAACTACTACCGCCGCTCTGCCGACCACCGGATGCTGTTTGGCGGCGGCGAGACTTATGGCTGGCGTTTTCCGAGCGACATCCGGGCGTTGGTCAGCAAACCAATGCTAGAGGTCTACCCGCAGCTCAAAGACGTCAAGCTCGACTATGCCTGGGGCGGCACGCTGGCCATCACCATGAACCGGATGCCGAATTTTGCCCGGCTGGGTCCGAGTGTTTTCACGGCCTCTGGCTATTCAGGCCACGGGGTGGGCTTGGCGACGGTGGCCGGTAAGATCACTGCCGCAGCGATTGCCGGTCAGGCCGAGCAGTTTGACGTGATGGCGAAAGTCCCGGTGCCAACATTTCCGGGTGGCACAATGTTGCGCTGGCCCGGACTGGTGATGGCAATGACATGGTATTCGCTGCGCGACAGGCTCGGCGTTTAGAGCGTATCTCGTCTAATTGGATTCACAAATAAATCGAGATACGTAGCAACATCAGGTACTTAACCCGGCATTTCCAATTCAATCTGAAACCGATTAAATTGGAAATGCTCTAGCGTGCGCCGGGCAACCCCAGCCGCCCCCTGAACGAATCCAGCCCTTCTACAAGCACATCCAGCATACCGGCATCCTCCAGATGGGCGCGCAGTGTCGCGTTTAACCCGCCCTCTGTCGACAAAGCTTGCAATGCCTCGCTGAACCGTCCCTTCCCATCCTTGGGCAGTTCGTTCAGGTATCCCGAAAGCAACGCCGCCACATAGGTTTCCGCCGCTTCCGCATCTCCGGTCACGCCCCCCAGCCACTCAGCCCCTGCACGCATTTGAGTGAACAGGCCGGAACACAGCGATGACGCCGCGAAATGCGCGTTCATTGCGGATTCGCTCTCGCACCGCAGGATCAAATTGCGCTCCCCGAATACCTCCCGAAGCGCCGCGCTCTCAGGAAATACCGGCAGCGGGCAGCCACCTTGCGCAATGAACGGCATAGGGATTGTTATGCAGATATCGCTTGCCGGAGCACACAGCGATGCCAGAGCCGCCAGATCAACATCAACCATTGCCGAAATAACCCGCTGATCGCTGCGAAAGGTCAGACTTGGCAAAACCTCACGCGCCACATCGGCCATCAGGCAGAGGCAAACGATATCACTGCAATCTACAATCGATTGATTGTCTGCAACGCTCACCTCTGCGAACTCAGCCGCCAAAGAAGCCGCGCGGGCTGCACTGCGTTCGGACACGAAAACCTTATGCCCCTGCCCGGTCAGCCCGCGCACCATCGCCGCTGCGATTTCACCGGTGCCAACAAATCCGATCCTTGCCATCCCAGCCCCCCCAAAAAAACTCTGCCCATTTAGAGCAGAGTCAGTTGGAGAGAAAAGAGTATTTTGGGGTTAACCGCGCAGCCGCTCACCTTTGGGGTCAAAGGCAGGCGCGTCAAGGATCACCGCCTTATGCGGCAGTCCCAGAACAGCGACGCTGATTTCACTGCCCGGCTCGGCGTAATCAGCCTTAATCATCGCCATGGCGCAGGATTTATCGACCGAGAACCCGTAAGCGCCGGAGGTCACGCGGCCGATTGGCTCGCCATCTGGCGTAAAGATCGGCTCGCCTCCGGAACTGTCCGCGTCATGCGGCGTTTCGATGGTGATCGGCACCAGCTTTTCACGCGGCTTCTGGTGCATGATCTTGGCATAGGCTTCTTTGCCAAGAAACTCCGGCTTGTCCATCTTGATCAGGCGTTCAAAACCAACCTCATGCGGCCAGTACTCCGGGCTGTATTCGCGCGACCAGGAGCCGTAGCCTTTTTCGATCCGCAGGCAGCCAAGCGAGCGACCACCAACCGGCATGATGCCAAGGTCTTTGCCTTGATCAAACAACGCGTCCCAGAGTTTTTCCTGATCCGCCTCTTTGACGTAGATTTCCCAGCCGAGATCACCGGTAAAGGATACCCGGACGCCAATGGCGTCGCAGCCCGCGATGGTGAACTTCTTGGAACGCATGAATTTCCAGTTGTCGTTTGACAGGTCTTCCTGGGTCATGCGCGACAACAGTTCACGCGATTTCGGCCCGGCAACATTGAAGCCACAGTAATCATCGGTGACGATTTCGAATGTTGTGCCCTCGGGCAGCTCGACCATCTGGAAGTAGCGCTGGTGATAGCGTTCACCGATACCTGTGCCGATCATGAAAAAATGATCATCGCCCAGTTTGGTCACGGTGAAATCGCCAGCCAGACCACCACGCACACCCAGCATCGGGGTCAGGCAGGAACGGCCGATTTCTTTTGGCACGTTATTCGCGATCAGCTTGTCGATCCACTCGGATGCGCCAGCGCCTTTGATCTCGTATTTACCGAAGTTCGAGACATCGACCACACCGACGTTCTCACGCAGGTTCTTACATTCGCGGCCCACCGGCTCAAACCAGTCCTGGCGTTTGAAGCCATAGCTTTCCTTGCCCTCTTTGCCTTCACCAGCGTACCACAGCGGGTGCTCCCAGCCGTAGTTGAGGCCGTGGATCGCGCCCATGGCTTTCTGCTTCTTATAGATTGGGCGCATCCGGGTTTCACGGCCCGCGTCCCGTTCTTCAAATGGATAGTGGATGGCGAAACGCTTGGAGTATTGGTCGGCAACCTTCTCCTTGGTGAATTTCTCGTCCGCCCAATGACCAAAGCGGGACACATCCCAGGGGAACATATCCAGCTCCGGCTCGCCTTCTATGATCCATTGCGCTGACATCAGGCCAAGGCCGCCGGATTGCGAGAAGCCCGGAATGATGCCGCAGCAGGTGAAGTAGTTTTTCAATTCAGGAACCGGACCATAGAGCGCGGCACTGTCGGGCGACCAGATCATCGGGCCGTTAATGATGCGCTTGATACCAGCCTCTGCAGCCACGGGAACACGATCCATGGCGCGCATGATGTTATCCATGATCCGGTCAAGATCATCGTCAAACAGCTCGTGGCCAAAGCCCGGAGGCGTGCCCTCCTCGGCCCAGAACTTCAGGTTTTTCTCATAGGCACCGATCAGAAGGCCATTGCCTTCCTGACGCATGTAATATTCGCCGTCCCGGTCTGCAACCGATGGCAAACGGTAACCCATGTTCTCGATTTCCGGAATTGTCTCGGTGACCAGATACTGGTGCTCGGTTGGTTGCAGCGGCAGTTTGATACCGGCCATCGCCGCAACTTCGCGCGCCCAAAGGCCACCGACGTTGACCACCCATTCGGTATGAATGTTGCCGTTTGGCGTTTCAACGATCCAACTGCCATCAGGCTGTTGGATGGTGGCGGTCGCCGGACAGAACCGATGGATTTCAGCGCCCATAGCACGGGCACCGGCGGCATAAGCCATGGTCACACCGGATGGGTCCACGTTACCGCCATCTTCTTCGAACATGATGCAGCGGACGCCATCGAGGTTCAGCAGCGGGTTTTTCTCCATCGCCTGTTCAGGCGTCAGTTCGTAAAATTTCTCGCGGAAATAACGCGCCTTGGATTCCTGCAACCGCAGCTGATGCTCGCGATTTTCGGTCTGGGCCAGATAGATCGAACCGGGCTGGAACACACCGCAGCCCTGGCCGGTTTCCTTTTCCAGTTCTTTATACAGGTTCATAGTATAGTACTGGATTTTGGAGATGTTGTTGTTGTCATGCAGCCCATGCAGGTTGGCCGCCGCATGCCAGGTAGAGCCCGAAGTCAACTCGTCCCGCTCCAGCAGAACCACGTCTTTCCAACCGAGTGTCGCAAGGTGGTAAAGGATCGAACATCCTACCAAACCACCACCGATGACCACTGCCTGAGCATGGGTTTTCATTAGTTGTCTCCCTGACGTTGGCCAAACGCGGCCAGTTTCAGCGAACAACCTGACGAATTTTTTTCTTCACACAACGCAGAACACAGTTATGATGTTCCGTTATGACCACGACAAATGAATCGGCATAAGCGTATCATGCAGCTACCTGACCTCGACCTGTTGCAAACCTTCCTGACGGTTGCTGAGCACCAATCCATTTCCCAGGCCGCCCAGACACTGGAGCTGACACAGCCCGCCGTTACCAAGAAAATCAAGCGCTTAGAGGAAAGCTTGCAGGTTCCGGTGATTGACCGCAACGCCCGCCCGCTGCAACTGACCGAAGCCGGGATGATTCTGCGGGACCGCGCACCGGGGCTGCTGAGCGACGCGCGCAAGCTCGCATCCGACATTCGCAGTATGAGCAAAAGTGGGCTACCGCTCTTGAGAATCGGGATGTCAGACACTCTGTCAGAGATTCTGGGGGCGGAATTTGTTGGTGGTATGCAGAGTTATGCCCATGTCGTTGAATTGAAATCCAGCATCTCGCCCTGGCTTGAAACTGCCTTCAGAGCACGTCACTTCGATCTGGCTGTCGACAGCCCGCCTTTTGTTGATACCCAGCAGATTGACACCAAACTGCTGTTTCGGGACCCATTTGTAGTTGTTGTTCCAACACCCCTCGCAGAGAAACCCCTGGAAGAAATTCTGCGGACGGAAAATTACGTTGGATACGGACGGTCCACCAAATTCGGCACTAGCTGCACGCAACTGCTCGCGCAATTGGGGGTAGATCGCCCGACTCGGTTCAACTTTGACAGCACCCAGAGTCTGTTGCGCTTTGTTCAGGCCGGGTACGGCTGGGCCATTACCACTGCTTTTTGTCTGTTGCAGTCGCCGACTGCTTTGAAGGACGTGTCCGCTATGCGCTGCCCGAATTCAGAACCACGCGAGTTTTACCTGCTCAACCGAAAGGGTGAACATGAAGAACTCGCCGCTGCAGCGGCACAAAGGTTCTCAACTGTATTCAACCAGCTCGTTGACGGCCCCTGGGTGCAGATAGCGCCTCGCACGGCACGAATGATTGCAGAAGCCAATGTCGACCTGAGACCGGCTCAAAGCGTGGAACCGCTTGACGAATAAACTGCCGATGAAACTTCGAGCAATCAGATCACGGTTAGAATGTCATTCAGCGTCTTCTTTTGTTTGGCTACAAACGGCACCACGGCATCCCTGGAGGGGTGACCGACGGCGATGATCATGTTTGGCTTCTCGGACGATGGCCTGCCCAGCAACTCATTCAGGAATCTCATCGGGTTCGGTGTATGGGTTAGTGTCACCAGCCCGGCATTATGAAGGGCCGCCAACAGAAATCCGGTAGCAATTCCAACACTCTCTGGCACGTAGTAGTTTTTGAACTTCTCCCCATCATCAAACTGACCGTGTCGCTGGGCAAAAACCACGATCAACCACGGTGCAATATCAAGATGCGGCTTCTGCTCGTCGGTCCCTATCGGTTCAAGCGCCTTAAGCCACTCATCCCCGGCACCACCGGCATAGAAATTCCGCTCCTCTTCTTCAGCGGCAAGCCTGATCCGGTGTTTGTATTCCGGGTTCTGGATAGCAACAAAGTGCCAGGGCTGGTGATTGGCTCCGCTGGGGGCTGACCCGGCGGTTTTGATACAGCTTTCGATGATTTCCTGTGGCACATCCCGGTCTGAAAAATCCCGAACCGAATGGCGCTTTTGCATAAACTCAAGAAATTCCTTTGCGGCTTTCTCCATTTCCGCATCGTCCATATTGTGAAAGTCAGGCAGCGGAATCGCCTCATACTGGATGTCTTCGCGTGCAAACATGGCCTGGTGCTTTCTCAAAAGGATTAGGACCAACAGCAATATGATTAACTAAACGTCGGATTGCCACCAAGAGTTCACAGGGTCGGCGCAATCCACAATCTCCAATCAACGAAGAAGCGCCTCATCAGGCCCTGCGCAGATGTGTGGGCAGACGAGATCAGATCACCGGTAGCCTTCATAACCACAACCTGATGGCAGGTATTTCCCTATATGGGGTCGATCAGTCCCGGCACGTCCTGCCGGGCCGAATTGACCGCCGGTGATAC
>JAAEUI010000044.1 GCA_024227475.1 Paracoccaceae bacterium
ATCAGAAGTGCGACAGCGATTGCCGTCAAGCCAATAACAGTTTCCATCAGTTTCTCCTAAGGAGGTTCAAATCAAATCAATGCGTTTCGGACGCCAGACTCAAATAGACTATGGTCAGCATCATGAAAATAAAGGCCTGCAGGGTCACGATCAGGAGGTGAAATACGGCCCAGCCAAAATGCAACGGCAGCTGGTAAATGCCCAGTAGCGCAATCAGGATAAAGATCAGCTCACCGGCAAACAAGTTGCCAAACAAACGAAGCGACAGCGAAATAGGTTTGGCCAGCAGCGCCACGCTTTCAAGAACAAAATTAAATGCAATGATGACCGGCGTTGCCAGCAGACCCCAGCCCTTCATCGGTGGCGCGATGGGTTGCATCGTCAGCTCGCCGATGAAACCTACAATGCCCTTGTTCAGGATTGTGTAAAAGATGATCAGCAGGAACACCGCGATCGACATGCCGAACGTCACATTGACGTCGGTTGTCGGCACGACCTTCATATACGGAATGCCGGCGGCTCCGGCTACCATCGGAATCCAGTCAACGGGAATCAGGTCCATGAAGTTCATCAGGAATACCCAGACGAAAATCGTTAAAGCCAGCGGTGCAATGAGCCGGCTCTTGCCGTGAAACGTGTCTTTGACGCTCGAATCGACGAACTCGACGATAATCTCGACGAACGCCTGGAATTTGCTGGGTTTGCCCGCCGAGATCTTCTTCGCCGCACCGCGAAACAATACGACGAAAATCAGCCCAAGCAACACCGACCAGAACATCGAGTCGACGTTGATTGTCATCGGGTTGCCGGCGCAGTGATTCCATACCCATTCTCCAGCCTCGTTCTTGCAGACCTGCAAGTTCTGGAGATGGTGGGAGATGTAGTCGCTTGACGTTTGTGGGCCGTGTCCGCCTTCAGCTGCCATTGCTGTTACTCGTCTCTAAGTTCCTGTCTGCGCTGCATCAACAAACCCGTCAGGGTCACCAACTGCGTTGCGATAAATCCTGCAAATAGCGCCGCTGCCGAAAGCGGCTTCACGAGCGTAAACACGAGGCTGAAAAACAGCACGGTCAACGCCAGCTTCCCCAATTCACCAACATAGGCCGCCCGGACCAGCGCCGCTGCCCCGGGGTCCCGGCGGGGAACCACCAACCGCAGCGCCAAAAAAGCGTTCGGGATGACGCAAACCAGGCTTCCCAGCAGCGCCGAATAACCGGCCACGTCGCCATAAATGCCCCAAAGCACCGCGGCAAGGACCGCCCCGACACCCATTTGTGCCACCAGCACCTTAAGCATCACGGATTTGATAATTCGCTAGCCTCCGGCACTAAAAACGCCACGTCCATCGGGCTTACCGGCGGCTTGTGGCGCATGTGGTTTCGGTATTTCCAGGCGG
>JAAEUI010000045.1 GCA_024227475.1 Paracoccaceae bacterium
ACAAGGAAGTCCCACAATCTTTCCAGTAGACGTAAATCCCACTATCTCACGCTTTACCATGCGGTTTATGCGAGAGATTCGTTTTGCTGCTATATCCGCTTGCCGTTTCCCCTTGCCTCCATTCACCCCTGTTTTGCGAGGAACCCATGACAGATAATCAATCAGACGCCACCCGCAAAGCACGTTACGGCGTCACCCGTCGTACACACATCAGTGTGACCCATACCGCCTACGACCAGATTCAAACGTGGGCAGATGAACAAGGGATCAGTTTCAGCGCGGCGATGGAGTCGCTGGCTCTGATTGGCCTGGGGGAGGATACGGCCGTTCAGCTGCCGCTGTTAATCAACAGCCTGCTGGAACGCCTCGTGAAAGGTCAGTTCAACCGCTTTGCCAAGCTGCTGTCACTGGCCGTTCTTTCATCCGAGGAAGCCAACGTCAAAGCAGATATGGTGCTGCTGAACTTGATTCGGCAGGAGGCAGATGCTAACCCATCCCAGTTTGTGCAAACGATGACCGTTAGCACCGATCCGAACAACCAGAAGGCAATGCAAATCCGCAAGCTGCGTGAGGGGATGCAGCGCCATGCCCAAGACGCCGCGCTGAAACGGCTGAAACGGCCGTTATCCCCGCATGAACGTCTCATCAAGTCATCAACCGCAGACGACATGGAGGACGACGATGGCTAAAACATCCCCCCACCCGCTTGTACGCATGCAGCATACCCGCAACCGCACACCTACCGGAAAACGCACCGCCACACCCGCACGGAAAACGGCCAATTATTTTGCCTTTGGCCGGGACGCTAATCAGGCAGATGGCAAACAGCGCGGTGAGTGGCTGGGTCCTGGCGGCGAGCAACACAAACACGAAGATGTGCTGACCTGGGCACAGGATCAGGCGCGGCAGCATGAACACACCTTTCAGGCGCTGTTGTCTGTTCCACAAGCACGCCTGACCGGCGCGGATTATGCTCGTGCCTTGGAATCGACCAAGCAGATAGAAGCGTGGCGCATCTTCCTAACCATATTGGGCACCCGCTGGCTGGGCGGTATGATTGTTGCCTTCACCGGCGTTGCTGGCATCGTGCGCCTGGGCGGCGGTGCCTGAATCCTGGGTGCCCTTGCAATGGGGCCTTTG
>JAAEUI010000046.1 GCA_024227475.1 Paracoccaceae bacterium
AACCTGGAGAGGCAGATCGGCGAATGCTAAGGGATGGCTTTGGCATCTTGAAACCGCTGGTCGTGGCACAAAAAACCGGCCCGTATGGTTTGTCGGGGTCTGTTGCATTAAGTTCTATGATTGGCGAGGATTAGTATCCATTTCTTAGCTATGAGAGTTGTTATGCGGCCGGATCCCTTTATGGACAGTGTATTGCCCCATAGGAACCGGCTTCATAGGTATCTATCGTTGTCGGCCTGAGCAAAGCACCTGCACAGGAAAACCGGTGCAATACATCAATGATCGCGAATATCTTGGTACAAGAGCCGGTGATCACGCCCCAATCGAAGGAAGACTTACCCCCCCATTCCGCCGTCCACACTGAAAGTGATGCCAGTCGTAAAACTGCTTTGATCAGAAGCAAGGTACAAAACGGATTTGGCGATTTCTTCCGGTGAGCCGTGTCGCCCCAACGGGATGATCTGGTCAAAAAACTCTGTACCATCTCCGCCAATTTCCTCACCAAGGACGTCTTCGACGGCTTTTTGGAAGGTATTGTCGATCGGTCCCGGATTGATGGTATTCACG
This sequence comes from Paracoccaceae bacterium, assembly GCA_024227475.1. GTDB lineage: Bacteria > Pseudomonadota > Alphaproteobacteria > Rhodobacterales > Rhodobacteraceae > Amylibacter. Next base: position 568 of record JAAEUI010000046.1, read on the forward strand.
CGTATTCCGCGTGGCGCCAGCTCTTTGGCTAGACAGCGCATCAAACCGGTTTGAGCATGTTTGGCAGTGATATAACCATAAACGCCGGGGTCGCCACGAAGCCCGGCAACGCTTGAAGTAATGATAAGGCTGGCACCTTTTTCCATATGCGGCGTTGCATGCTTGGCCGCCAGAAATGCCCCGCGGACATGTACGCGAAAAACCTTATCAAAGGTGTCGGTCGGGTAATCTTGAATTGGGGCAACCGTTCCAAAGTTGCCAGCATTGCTAAAGAGGGTTGAAATGGTGCCGAATCGCGCCACGGTTTCCGCAACGTAGCGTTTGCTGTCCTCTTCGTCACCGACATCAGCGGCAATCAACAACACATCATCGGGCAGTTCACCAAAAGCGTCTTTGACTGATTGCTCCAAGGCCGCATACGTCAGATCAATTAGAGCGATTTGCGCGCCTTTCGATCTGAGCAATTTTGCAGAAGCGATGCCGATGCTTCCCGCGCCTCCGGTGATCAGGCAGGTCTTGCCACTCATATTAGTTACATCGACCATCGCTGATCTCCTTAAATCGTGTAATGCGGCGCGCCATCCTGAATGGTGATCCAGCGCAGTTCAGTGAATTCTTCGACCCCGGCCATGCCGCCAAAGCGACCATAACCGGACTCTTTCGTGCCGCCAAACGGCATCTGCGCCTCGTCATGTACTGTCGGGCCGTTAACGTGGCAAATGCCCGATTCGATGCGTTTGGCGATCCGCAATGCGCGGCTCACATCCTTGCTGAACACTGAGGCCGCCAGACCGTATTCGGTGTCGTTGGCGATCCGCACCGCCTCGTCTTCGCTGCTGATCCGCACAATCGAGGCAATCGGGCCAAAGGTTTCCTCTTTGTAGATCCGCATGGAAGGTGTCACGTGATCAAGTAAGGTTGCGTCAACCAGCGTGCCGCTGCGGCCACCACCGGCGGTCAGTGTCGCCCCTTTGTCAACCGCGTCTCGAACCAAGCTTTCAATCCGTTCGGCCGCACCATGATCGATCACGCAGCCTAAAGGTGTTTTGCCCTCGCGCGGGTCTCCGACTTTGAGGGATTTCACCTTTTCGGTCATTTTGGTAACGAAAGCATCGGCTATATCTTCATGTACGATCAGACGTTCGGTCGACATGCAAATCTGCCCCTGATTCATAAAAGCGCCAAAGCCGGCCGCAGCGACTGCAGCGTCAATATCCGCGTCCTCAAGAATGATCATTGGCGCTTTGCCGCCGAGTTCCAGCAAGGCAGGTTTCAAATTGCGCGCGGCCACCTCGCCGATCACTTTGCCTACCCGGGTCGAGCCGGTGAAATTCACCCGCCGCACGGCCGGGTGTTCTATCATAGTTCGCACAATATCTGCTGCATCTTCCGGCGCGTTCGATACCGCGTTTATCACCCCGTTGGGGAATCCGGCATCCTGAAAGGCATCGACGATCAGCCTGTGGGTGCGCGGGCAAATCTCGGAGGTTTTCAGAATAACCGTGTTGCCGCAGGCCAGAGGTGTCGCAACTGCACGCACGCCAAGGACAATTGGTGCATTCCATGGTGCAATTGCCAAGACAACTCCGGCTGGCTGGCGAATACCCATTGCCAGGCTGCCTGGCCTGTTGGAGGGAATGATATCCCCCTTTATCATAGTCGTCAGCGCGGCCGCCTCGCGCAACATTCCCGCGGCCAACATGATGTTAAAACCTGCCCACGCAACAGTGGCCCCAGTTTCTTCGGCCATGGCCTTGATCAGGTCGCCGCGGCGGGCTTCAAGCGCATCGGCGGCGGCGTTCAAATTGGCGCGGCGCTCGGCGGGACCTGTTTCAGACCAGGCCGGGAAGGCAGCAGCAGCAGCGGCGTCGGCGGCTCTGATTGCATCCTCAGTTGAAGCTGCAGCGGCGATTGTAGCAACTTCACGAGTCATCGGGTTTCTGCGGTCAAAAGTCTTGCCGTTTGATGCCTCGATATTTTTACCACCAATCAATAATGCCAACGGTTCCATAAGACTTTTCTCCTGATCTCTGCTGCCCCGGAGGGCGTGTTTGGGATCTTCCTTCGACCGAAAGGCGTAAATGGTTCAAATTGCCTTCGTCACCCTAACTTTGAGAAATTGACGTGATAATAGACTTAACGAGGGAAAAATTGTACTTTTGAAGGCGAAAAGGTAGTTCAAAATGAAAACGGGCCGATTGAATATTGAAACAGAGGCCATTCGAAGTGCCTTTACGACGACAGAATATACACTACGCGGCAAGCGATCTTATCTGGCCATTCTCTATGCGGGGGCTTGCCAGCTGGTTGACGACGACATCGTTCGAAAAATAGAAGCCCCGGCCCTGATCTGGACCCCAGTGGGTACAAAGGCCCGGCTCTCGATTGCGCCCGCCAGTCGCGGGATATTATTACGTGTTCCGGAAACTATTCTGGGGCTGTCGGTGCCGGAAGGATCGATCACCGGACATGTCCGGCAAGCCATTCATCACGTGATCGTTCTGCCGTCGATCGATGCCGCTCTTATCAAACGGATGCGCGCGCTGTTTGAAGAGATTGAAGCAGAACTTGGGCAAAACGACCCCGCGGCGCAGGTGGTTGTGCATCACTGCCTATCGCTGATGCTGATACATCTGTGGCGCGCCTCGAACCCCACGGCGCATGGTACGGTTTTATTGCCCCGGCAGATCGTGCACGAGTTTCTGGGCCTAGTGGAATTGCACATGCAAAGTCACTGGACAGTTGAACGCTATGCGCGCCATCTTGGGATATCCAAAGATCGCCTGAATACCGCGATGCGGCGGTCTGCCAGCATTTCGCCAAATCAGTACATCCAGAAGCGTCTGATCGACGAGATTAAAACGTTGCTGCTCAATTCAGATCTCAACGTCGCAGAAATAGCCTTCAAACTTGGCTTCAGCGATGCAGCCTATTTCAGCCGTTTCTTTCAACGACATGAGAACCTGCCCCCGGGCAGGTTCCGCACGCAAAATGCCGGACATCTGGAACGCGAGAAACGCGCCCGCGCCTTCGCCGCCTGGCCTTGAGGCCGTTCAATCGCCTCACCTCAACCCTAACAAGCCGTCAAAAGTACAATTATTCCTTCAAAACATCTATTACCCGGTTGACTATTTGGTTCTACGCTCTAGCGGGACATAAAGAAGTCTGCTGCCAGAGAAGCAGCGCAAAAAATGTGGATTAATCAGGGAGAGTACGATGCGAAGAAAAGTAATACCTATGGTGATTTTGGGCGCTGCGAGCATGATGTTTGCAAGTCACGCTTTTGCCGGACCTAACTGTGGTGCAAACACCGGAACAGCGGCAACCGGCGAGCCAATAATCGTGGGCGGCATTCATGGCAACGCCCCCCCGGGTGACTTTTCCGCCTCAACCGACGCCGCCAAAGCCTATTTTGACTGTGTGAATGCCAATGGCGGTATTCATGGTCGCCCGATCGACTACCGTATTGAAAACGACCAGTGGAATCCCGAAATGGCAGCTCAGGCGGCTGCGAAGCTGGTTAAAGATGCCCGTGCGGTGGCGCTGGTTGGCAATGGGTCTTTCATTGAGATGGCCGTGAATGCAGGCACTTACAAAGAAGAAAACATCATGGCCATGGCCTCGGCTTGTGCGATTTCTGAGTGTTTTGAAAGTTCCAACATTGTCTCGACAAATCAGGGGCCGTTGCCGTCAAACCTGGGAGCTGCGCAATACGCTCAGGAAGAACTCGGCTCAACGAATGTTGCTTGCATCGGTTTTAACATTCCCAACAACGGCCCATGGTCCTGTCAGGTTGTGATCGATCTGATGAAAGCCCGGGGTGGCGATGGCTCGATGCAGCTGCTCAATCCCGGTGCTCCGGACGTAAACTCGGCCCTTCTTGAAGCAATTTCCACCGGGGCTGACACCATCCTGATGAACCTGCCTGCCGGTCTGGCAATCGCGGTTCTGAAAGCGGCTGAAGAACAGGATCTGCGTGACAGTTATGTCTGGATAGCACCAACACCGCTTTACGACCTTTCGGTGCCTGCAGCGCTTGGTGAATACTGGAATGGCAAGGTTTATGTGAACGCTGAATTGGCCCCGTTTCAGATGGGTGGGCCTGATGCGGTCAACTGGATCGCGGTGATGGATGCCTACGCCAGCCCCGATGATCCGCGTGATACCTTTGCCCAATCGGGCTATCTGTCGGCCACATATTTCGTCAAAACATTGTTGGCAATGGACCCAGCTGATGTAGGCGATCGGGCGAAAGTGACCGAGGCAATCAAGGGAATATCTGGATATACATCCGACTTGATGTGCGGGCCTTATTATGTCGGAGATACAGATTTTCACATGCCAAACCACGCGGGTTTCATGCTGCAAATCCTTGACGGTGGTTTCAAAATTGTCCGCGATTGTTACGAATTTGACAGTGCCTATTTCAAGCCGCATATCGCGGTTGAAACGTCGCTCGGCCTGCGCTGACAAACATAGTGCTTAAAAAACGAAACGCCCGCCAGTACACTTGGCGGGCGTTTTTTTGGCAGGATACCAATCGTGTTGAATTCAAAATACACTAACTGGATCCTCTATGTGATCCTGATGGTTGCGGCCGTCGCTTGGCTTGGCTGGGGTAAACCAAACAAGATCGTCGGCCTGTTTTTGGTTTCGGGCCTTGCGGTCGGATCTCTCTATGCGTTGGGCGGCATCGGAATGGTGGTGCTGTATCGCGCCACCGGCGTTCTGAATTTCGCAAATGGCGCGGCCGGCGCGGCTGGCGTTATGACAGCCTGGCAACTTGGCCAGTGGGGTGTCTGGGCGCCGGCAACCTGGTGTGCTGCAATTCTGATTTCACTTGCGATTTCGTTGACTTATGGCCGTTTTCTGGCGCCGCTGCTTGCCTGGCGTGAACCGGTGGTTAAGGCAGTGGCAACGCTTGGCTTTGCTCTGATTGTTCTTGGTGCTGTCAGTTTTCTGTGGATCGACGATCCGCGACGGTTCTCACTGCCAACTGACAAAATCGGGGTTTATATCCTTGGCATGCGCGTAACGGTTACCAGGTTAATTGCCTTTGGCACTTCTGTCGGGATCGTGTTCGCGATCTGGCTTTATCTTAGCCAGACCACCGTAGGGCTTCAGATGCGCGCGCTTGCCAATGACCGGGATCTGTCAGCTTTGATTGGCATCCCGATCCTGAAAGTTGAAACCTTCGCCTGGGGTGTCTCGGGTGTGATCGCCGGGTTTACCGGACTAATGTTCGGTGATTTGATCCGTCTGGAACCCACCGTCATTACCTTCATGGTGATCCCGTCGATAGCAGCGGCGGTATGCGGGCGGCTTGATAACCTGGGAATTGTTCTGATCGGCGGATTGTCTATGGGGGTTATCGAAAGCATGCTGACGCTTTCGCCGACGCTCAAAGGAGCACGCCCCATCGCCCCTTTCGTGATCGCAGCACTGGTTCTGCTTTGGTATCAGCGCGGAACGCGTCTGACCTTTGATAGCAAGGATTAGACGATGAGAAGCGATCTGTTCCATATTACCCCATCAGGAAGAGCCGGCCTGTTATTTGCCCTCTTTGCCATATTGGTTGTTCCGTCGGTGGCAGGCAGTCAATGGCTGAATATCTTTACTTCCACCGCATGTTTTACACTTGCGGTTGCCGGTGTTTCCTTCATGTATTCCCGCCTCGGCATGGTCAGCCTGACCCAGGTCGGTCTGATGGGGGTCGGCGGCTGGATTACCCTGCGGCTTAATTACGGGTTGGGATTGCCGTTCGAGTTCAACCTGATCGCATCGGGATTAATCACCATAGTCTTTGGCTGGCTCCTGGCATTGCCGGCTCTGCGTTTGCGCGGGCTTTATCTGGCGCTGGTCACGTTGATGGCCGCCGGAGGGTTTGAGATACTGTTCGCGACCTTCCAGTTCCCCAATGGCGGAGAAGGCTTCTGGGGGGTGCAGACCGGATCAAGAGAGGGATTTAACCGCCCGTTCATTGCGCGCTCAGACGAGGCATTTTTACGCTACACAATATTCGTCGTCACGCTGGGTTTCCTGGTGATTGAATTACACCGCCGACTTGCCCCGGGACGCGCCTGGGCCCTGATAAGGCGTTCCGAGGCTGCCGCCATGTCTGCAGGCGTCAACGTATCGCTTTATAAGACCTGGGCCTTTGGCATTTCTGGCCTGTTGGGGGGATTGGCAGGATCGCTTCTGGCCGGAAGTCTGGGCCTGTTGGATGGCGGAACTTTCAAGGCCAGTGAAAGCGTGATGATTTTTGCCCTGGCTGTGGTGGGTGGCGCAAATTTTTGGCTCGGGGCTGTCTTTGCAGCTTCGCTGTTTCGTATTCTGCCAGCGCTTTTGAACAATTGGGGGCTTGATGCTGATTTGTCCCTGATCATTTTTGGCGCAGGACTGTTGCATGCGGTGATAACAGCGCCAGATGGAATTGCCGGACAGTTGATGGATTTGTCGGGCAATCTTTACAAAAAGGTAACCAACCGGGGCACCGGCCCAAATGCTGGCCCGCCGCCCCATCGAGAAGGAATTTCCAACGGATCCGGTCGCATTTCGCGCGCGTTTTCACCTGTTGCGCTCAGGCTCCTTCAAATCCCGGCCCACCTGCTCCACTACTTGGTGGGCACCAGGATCACACAAACAAACCCCGATACGCCGATTGAGGTCAAAGACGTGGTAGTCAGATTTGGTGGCGTTGTTGCCCTCAACCATATCAGCGCCACTTTTTCCAAACCTGTCAGCGGTATTATCGGGCCCAATGGTGCGGGGAAAACCACCCTGATGAACGTGATATCTGGGTTTGTTGCAACCTCGGGCGGGTCGGTTCATGCGGGCGGTATCGATCTGACCGCCCTTGCGTCGCACCGCCGCAGCCACTGGGGATTGCGCCGTTCCTTTCAAAAGGAAGAGGTTGCCGATGATTTGAATGTCGAAGAAAACGTGATGGCGCAGCTGGATCCTTTGCCGTTTTCATTACAGGAAAAACAGGACGAGGTCGCGCGCGCACTTGAGTTTGTCGGCATGAATGATCGGGCGCGCAAACCAGGAAAACAGCTCAACAGCTTTGAGCGTCGTTTGACCGATGTTGCGAAATGCCTGGTCGGGCGGCCAGGGATTGTGATGTTTGACGAACCAGCTGGTGGGATGTCGGTGGATGAAACCGAAACACTGGGCAGTCTGATCCTGAAAATTCACGACTATTGCGGCGCCAAGACTCTGGTGATCGACCATGACGTCGACCTGATCGCCCGGGTTTGCGAAGAAACCCTTGTGCTCGATTTTGGCGAGCGGATCGCCTTTGGGAAAACAGCCGATGTGCTGGCAGACCCAAAAGTTCGCGCGGCCTATCTGGGGATTGAGGAGGATGCGGCATGAGCCTGGAACTCAAGGCCTTGTCAGTGGTTGACCGCGGCAGGATCGTTGCGCGCGATATCGATCTGAAAGTCGAAGCCGGCCAGGTTACCGCGATTTTGGGCGCCAACGGCGCGGGCAAATCCGAGCTGGTCCTCGGGGTTGCAGGAATGCTGGCGATTGGTGGTGGAACAGTCACTGCAGATGGCAAGGATCTGACGGCAAAAGGCCCCGATGTCATCCGCGCCGCTGGCGTTGCAGCGGTGCCAGAGGGCCATAAAGTGCTGACCAGGCTGACGGTTGACGACAACCTTCGCGCTGCCGGTTCGCTGTTGCCTCATGGGCTGGATCACGCGCTGGCCGATACCTATGCCTTATTTCCGGAACTGGCTGAACGCAAATCACAGAACGCCGGCACCCTTTCTGGCGGGCAACAGCAAATGCTGGCCCTGGGTCACGCCCTGATTTCGCAGCCCAAATACATACTGATCGATGAAATGTCGCTGGGGCTGGCCCCGCTTGTGGTCAAACGCCTGATGGGCGTCGTTGAGGATCTGAAAGCCCGTGACGTCGGGGTGATTCTTATTGAACAGTTCACCGAACTGGCCCTTGATATAGCTGACAACGCCATCGTCCTGAGAGGGGGAAATATGCAGTATTCGGGAACGGCCAGGAAATTGAAGGACGATCCTCAGTTGCTTGATACTGCCTATTTCGGCCAGGATCACCGGAAAACCAGAGCGGAGATATAACTATGCGGCCAGAACGCACAAAAGAATTCGTCACCGAACACTTTTCATCCAGGCGCTGGGAGGATTTCCCCTGGCGGGATAACGACATCGTTGTTGCCACCGGGATTAAGACCGGCACCACGTGGACGTTGCGCATCGTCGGTTTGCTGGTGCATCAGGACTTCGGCCGCGTTGATGCCCAAATCATGCATGCCCCCTGGCCCGACGCCAACTTCACCCCGCCGGTTGAGGAGCTATACAAGGAAATAGCCGAAATCGACCACCGCAGATTCTTTAAGTCCCACCTGCCGCTGGACGCTCTGCCGTATAACGAAAATGCAAAATACATCAACGTGACACGGCATCCTTTGGATACATTCCGCTCAACCTTGCATCACTGGGGTGGAATCACCGATGAGATTTTCGAGATATTTGAGGCTACGGGCTTCCCTCCGTTTCCTCGACTTGAAAATCAGGGCAGCACCAATGAGATCTTCAAACGCTGGACCAGCGAAGGCCGCATGGACTGGGAACAGGACGGTTGGCCGTTCCATTCCGGCTTCCACATCGCCGAAAGCTTCTGGAAACATCGGGATCTCGATAATGTCCTGTTGCTGCACTATTCAAACATGACCGAAGATCTCGACCGCGAGGTCCAGCGCATTGCCGATTTTCTGGAAATTGAAATCACCGATGAACAGCGCGATGAAATCGTACGTCTGACAACGTTTGACACGATGAAATCTCAGAACAAGAAGATGAACCCGCACTATGATTTCATCTTCAAACACGGTGGCGATGGATTCATGACAAGGGGCGGCCTGAATACCTGGCAGGATCTTCTGGATGAAGACGACCTGGCGACTTACGAAAAATGCGCAGCGCGTTTTGACCCTGAATTCCGCAAATGGCTGGAAACCGGGAAAGCAGACTGACGCAACGGAGGTGCCACCATGCACAAAGGAAGAACCTATATCGTTACCGGCGTTACCTCAGGGATTGGCGCTGAAACCTGCCAGGCGCTGAAATCTTCTGGCGCGAAGGTAATCGGGGTTGATCGCAATAAAACTGATATTGCAGACGAGTTTTATCTGGCCGATCTGTCAGAACCTGATTCTATCGCTGACCTGATTGAATGTCTGCCAGAGGGTGCGAACGGGCTGGCCAATATTGCGGGTCTGCCACCGACTGCTCCGGCTGATTTGCTGATGAAAGTAAACCTGATCGGATTGCGGGATTTCACCAATGGTGTGGTTGACAAACTGGCGGACGGGGCCTCGATTGTGAACATTGCCTCGCTGGCCGGCTTTGGCTGGCCCGATGCAATGACGCAGGTGAAAGAGGCGCTGGCGCTGGAGTTTTCCAGTGACGTCACCGGATTTTGCGCCGCCAACAAGCTCGATGAAGGAGGACGTTCCTACTTTCTGTCAAAGGAAGCCCTGATCGTCTGGACTATGCAAAACCGCTGGACCTGGCGGGATCGCGGCATTCGAATGAACACGGTCAGCCCGGGCCCGGTTGAGACCCCAATCTTAAAGGATTTCCTGGAAACCCTGGGCAAACGGGCCGAAGAAGACGCCAAAGTGATGGATCGACCGGGCTTGCCGTCTGACATTGCGCCGGTGGTTTCCTTTCTGTTGTCAGAAGGATCGGGCTGGATCCGGGGCAGCAATATTGCCACTGATGGTGGGATGTCATCTCATATTATGTCCGAAGTTCATCAGTTTTGAGGAATGTTTTGAACCGGATCCGTCATCCCCTCCTGTCCGCTGCCAGGTGGCATCCGGATCAACGGGTGTTTAGTTTGGAGGGAGTTGCCTGATCCGGGGCAGAGGCAGATGAGCGACGCGATTGGATCAGAGCCTGTTTGCTTGTTTCGCCCGCTGTGACGACCCAAGCAAAGCAACCGGAGATAGCCAATGAGCATTCAGCTGGAGTTTGACTATGTTGTCGTCGGCGGCGGTTCTGCCGGTTGCGTATTGGCCGCACGTCTGGGGGCTGAAAGCGGTGGTACTGTGGCGCTGGTTGAACGCGGGCGGATGGATACCAATCGTTGGATCCATATTCCCGCAACCTTTTTCAAAGCGCTTCAATCCCAGGATGCCGAAACGATCCTGTCAGAGCCTGATCCAACGCTGAACGGCAAACCCTTTGCTGTGCCGCAGGGCCGGGTTCTTGGTGGAGGATCCTCGGTCAATGGCATGATCTATATGCGCGGGCAGGCACAGGATTATGATGATTGGGAACGAAACCACGGCTGCAAGGGCTGGAACTATTCTGAGGTGTTGCCGGTGTTTCGCCGCCAGGAAAGAAACTCGCGTCTTAGCAATAGTTTCCACGGAACAGATGGCAAACTTGTGGTTTCAGACCCTTCTGCTCCGCATCCGGTTTCAGGTGCTGTGATTGATGCGGCGGTCAGCGCCGGAGTGCAACGCTGCGATGATTTCAACGGTCGATCCCAAGAAGGCACCGGCTGGTATCAGGTTACCGCTGATAAAGGACAACGGCAGTCGGCCGCATCCTGTTTTTTGAAACCAGAACTGGGTCAGGAAAACCTGACCCTGCTGACGGGTCTGACCGCAGAGAGGGTACAGATCAATTTGAGGAAAGCGACAGCGGTGGAAGCACGTCATAAGGAGGGTGCCGAGGTTCTGATTGTTGCACGGCGCGAGATCATCCTGACCTCAGGCAGTTTCCAGAGCCCGAAGCTCTTGTTGTTGTCAGGTATCGGACCCGGGGATGAACTAATGCGCCAGGGAATCAAAGTCGCTTGCCACGCACCGGAGGTGGGAGCCAACTATCAGGATCATGTCGGCGCACCGGTGACCCGGCGGTTGAAGGGCGTCAAGGGTCTTTACAACGCTGACAAAGGGTTTGCCGCGTTTAAGAACGGGTTTGACTATTTCGTCTTGAAGCGGGGGTTGCTGACCTCAAATCTTCTGGACGCCGGGGCGTGCGTCGATACGGATGGGTCCGGCAGGCCCGATGTTCAGTATAATTTCGCCCCTTTTGCCCCCGGCGCGCCGGGCAAACCGCCACTGGAATTTCACGCCGTCCAGATCCACCCGATGACCATGCGCCCCAAATCCCGAGGGCGCCTTGGGCTTCGCTCAAACAATCCCGACGACGCTCCGCGATTTGAGACCAGCATGCTGGAGGCCGCGGAAGATCTGGATACCCTCAGACGCGGTGTTCGCCTGGCACAGGAGGTTTTCCGCCAACCCGGGTTGCGCGACATCGTCGGTGAAGAAATATGGCCTAGTCCGGGGATTAGCACGACGGCGGGGTCCAATAGGTTGGACGATGCTATCCGCGAGCAGGCTAGGACGATTTTTCACCCAGCTGGCACCTGCCGGATGGGTCCGGACAAAGCGGCCGTGGTCGATCTTGAACTCCGGGTGAACGGTATTGAAAACCTGCGGGTTGCGGATTGTTCGATCATGCCGGCCCTAGTATCGGGCAACACCAACGCGCCAACAATGATGATCGCGGATCGGGCGGCGGATATAATCTTGGCCGAACGAAGAGAGTGAGGTTCTGATGGAGTGGACATCCCCTGATCCCTCATCTGGTAGGGTTTGGAGATGGAAACCATCAGGAGGTTAGTAAAATGGAAAATTTGGATATTGTCGGTATAGATCTGGCAAAGATTGTATTCCAACTTCATGGCTGTAGCTCAACCGGTGAGGTAATTTTCCGAAAACAGCTTAGACGCAGCAAACTACTTTCGTTCATTTCTAGGCTGCCAACGTGCACTATTGCGATGGAAGCGTGTTCGGGGAGCCATTATTGGGGGCGGGAATTTGAGGCGCTCGGCCATTCGGTTCGTCTGATCCCGCCAAAATACGTCAAGCCATTTGTAAAGCGCTCCAAGAGTGATGCGATCGACGCTGAGGCCATTTGCGAAGCGGCATTGCGACCAACGATGCGGTTTGTGCAGATCAGGAGCGAAGACAATCAGGCAGCGGCTCTCGCCTTCAGAGCTCGGGGTCTGTTGGTCCGGCAACGCACACAGATCATAAATGCCCTGCGTGGTCACCTTTCCGAGTTCGGCTTTGTTGTTGCGAAAGGCCCGACACATGTCAGCAAACTTGTTTCTGCGATCGAGGATGGAAACATAGACCTGCCTGGGGCGTCGCGGCCACTCCTGAGCATTATGGTAGATACCCTTGAAACCTTGAATGCTCGTATCAGACAATTAGAAACGCAGATTGCACGGCGCGCGAAAGAAGACGAAACTTCTCGCAGACTGACAACTATCCCTGGAATAGGCCCTATCATCGCGACAGCGATCGCAGCCTTGGCACCTCCGGCTTCAACATTTAAACGAGGCCGCGATTTTGCAGCATGGCTGGGCCTAACGCCACTCCAACATTCGACCGGCGGCAAGCAGCGACTGGGGCGAACGTCAAAGATGGGAAATCGAACGTTGCGGCGCCTTCTCATTATTGGAGCCAGTGCAGTGGTCAGATGGGCCGAGCATAAAGGGGCCGCACCGGGCTCCTGGCTAGCAAGGATGCTGGAGCGCAAACCTCCCATGTTGATACGGGTGGCGCTGGCCAACAAGATGGCACGTATCGCCTGGGCTCTGATGGCCCACGGAGACGAATACCGAGCACAAGTCGTTACGCGTTAAATTCGTGGAAACGATCTGAGCCCGGAGACGTAGGAAGGTCAAAAGGAAGGTAAGGCGCAACAGTCGACGAGACGAGATCGGGAAAACCAGATTGCGACGAAGTGCCTTTGAGCACGTGGTTCTGAATTGGACCTGATCTGAGAACTCCATACGGGCCCGCGGTGTATGAAAGCCGCAATACGAGGCCGCATACATGTCAGCACCCGACTACGCGAATTGCCAACCAAAGATTCTTCTTGCGCAAAGGGGGATGTCCATACATGTCGCAAAGTTCGAGAGGGTGCTAAAAAACTAGAATATTGTTCTTCTTCTGATCGGGTATCGGGCTCAATCTTCAGACGCCAGCACCGATCTTGCCTATTTTTGGGCTGAGTTTGAGATGCCCAACGTCAAAATTCGGATTGGTACGGAACAATATTCCTCAAAAAAAATCTTTGCAACAGAACCGGTCACACTAACCCAACGCTAGGGTGTTTCCGTTCCAAATTCCCGTACAACCCAGTCTCTTACTGTGGCGAGACTTCCACTAACGTTTTCTGGAAATACGAACCAATAGCTGAAACTGACCTCCAACTTGATGTCAAATGGTGCAACCAAGCGTCCGGCCGCCAGATCGTCAGCCACAAGAAGTGATCTGCCCAGAGCGATGCCTTGTCCTGCGAGGGCTGCCTGTAAAATGGCCGTGTCATCACTGAGTTCCGGGCCCTTTGGAGTATTGACAACCGAGAGGCCGGCCGCCCTAAACCAGGTCTCCCAGTTTTCGGCGATGTCAGCATGAAGCAGAGGGGCCTTGAGCAAATCGGGCGGGGTGCTGATGTTGAATTCCCCGATTGAAGCCGGTGCGCAAACGGGTTGAACTGTTTCGGACCCAAGCCAGACTGCTTCAACGCCTGGCCAGTCTCCAAGCCCGTATCGAATGGCTCCATCAATACCCTCAGTCTGCAAATCAACAAGACCCCGGGATGCGCTGATGCGCAGATCAATTTGAGGGTGAGAATTCATGAATTTTCCGAGCCGTGGAGCCAGCCATTTAGCGGCAACCGAAGGCAACATTGAAAGCGTGACAACGCCGGTATCGGTTTCAGGCCTGGCCTCGGCCATGGCGCGCCGCAAGCCGCTAAGGGAAAAGGAAATATGATCAGCCAATTTGCGACCGGTCCTGTTTAGGGTCAGTTTTGGGCCGGACCTCAAGAAAAGCTGGACGCCAAGAATGGCCTCCAATTCCGAAACCTTCCGGCTCACAGCGCTTTGCGTAATCCCGAGGTTTCGTCCCGCCTCCGTAAAACTCTGGTGTCGCGCGGCCATTTCAAAAACCTGCAAGGCACGCAGCGGCAGGAAGGGGCCATCATTCTTAAAAATCATGGTATATACGCCCGAATACTCATTTTTAAAACCGTATCGTACATCTTATGGTGAGAAAACCGCACAATTGCAATCGGACGAAACATGCCCAGTGTTGCCACCCGTCATCCCAAACCGGTCTCTAGATACATACCGGACATGCCATTGGTGGTGTGGATGGTGTTCATTACAATTGGAATGGGACTTGCCGGTGGAATGCCCGCAGACAATTTGATCGCAACATTCAATGCCGGTTTCGGACGGGCTTTGGGAGAGTTCGCGCTCATTCTGCTGCCTTCTTTTGTTCTGGCCGCAGCGATGTCGCGTCGCCAAGCGTCGCTGGGAAAAGGGCTGGCAACAGTGATCTCCCCCGTTGCGGGGGCCAGCATGATCTGCCCTGATACGGCATATGCCGCGATTTCACCGATTGCCGGGCACCAGAAACTGAATGTGGCTTTTGGTTCATATGCGGGTTTCAAACTTCTCTATCCAGCCGGACCGCTTATCGTTGCGACCGGCCTGGGCGTTTCTGATCCCAGGATCCCGCTTTTTGGATTTGCGTTGCTCATTCCGGTCTTTGCCGCGAGTGCGATCTGGGTGAGAGCCATGGCGGTAATTCCAGCCCAATCCGGTATTTCTGCTTCAGCAGAAGTGCGTCATAACGTATTGCGGTCGCTTGCACCCTTCCTCATTCTGGCACTCCTGTTGGTCATCGGGGCTGCAAGTGATTTCGCAACCATGCCTCTGCTCGAATTCATAACATTACCTAAAGGGGCTCTGTTGATTGCGGCGACCCTGGCGCTGTTGGATTGTCCTGTCACGGAACAACGAGCGTGCCTGGACAGTTCAGTGAGCAAAACCGGCTCCCTTCTTCTTGTCATTGGCACTGCATCAGCGCTAGGGTCAATGCTGACCAGTCTCGTTCCCGTAGGAGACTTTGTTCCACCGCGTACAGGAGTTATGGGCATTCTTGGCCTATTTGCCCTTACGGCAGTGTTTAAACTCACCCAAGGCTCCAGCATGGCGACATTTGCGGCCGTCGCGCCCGTGGCCGCTCCGGTTGTGGCCAGCTCGGACATGTCCCCGACTGCCGCAGTCTTTGCAATCTGTTTGGGATCTTTTATCGCAATCCTCCCCAACGACAGTTTTTATTGGTTGGTTCGTCGCGACGCGCTTGAAGAAACCAGTGGCGAAAGGCGTGCAATTTGGGTCCTGACCGGCGGAGCGCTCGTGCAGGCACTCGCTGGCTTGGCTCTTGTCGTCATCCTGGTAGTTGCAGGAATTATCTAATGAAAAACCTGCGCTGCGTACCAGATAACGCGCTTTCCATTGAGTGAGTTTCTAGGAGAAACAAATGAAACCAAAGCTAAGTAATCCTAACCCTGAAAATGATGAAGAACTGGGGAAAGAAACCCTAGCCAAGAGCGGGTTGTTTTGCGCTGAAACCGTTTTGTCGGCAATCGCGCGTGAGCATGACATCCAGTCGCCATTGATACCGGGTATCGCGACCGGGTTATGCAGCGGGATGGCCCGCACATGCGGAACCTGTGGTGCGTTGACCGGTGGTATTCTTGCATTGAACCTTATTCACGGACGCTCCAGCCCCGATGAATCCGTTGAAACCAACTATGCCCTTGTCAAACAACTGATTGAGCGTTTTGCGGAACAGAACAAGACCACGAATTGTGCTGAGTTACTTGGTTGTGACCTGGCGACGGAGGAGGGGCAGCAAAAATTCGAAACACAAAACTTGTTTGAGCAATGCAAAGCATACACCAAGCAATCCATTTCAATTGTTAGGGACCTTCTGGAGCACAATTCCGCGTCGTCAGGCCCCAATCTGGATGCCAATGGGGAAATCCATGGGTGAAGTCTATTATCGACAAACGGGTGCAGGCAATGGGGTCATCTGCATCCACGGCAGCCTTAGTTCTTCAAGGCAATGGCTGATGTTGATGAATCAACTGTCAGACCGGTACGAAGTTTTCGCCCCCGATCTGCATGGCTATGGGAAAAGCCCAATATGGCCCGACCATCGCAAATTGACTGTTGATGATGAGGTCAATCTGTTGGCCCCGGTTTTTGCGGCAGCAAAAGACAATCTGAATATCATCGGGCATTCATGGGGTGGGGCCGTCGCCCTAAAGGCCGCTCTCAAGTATAGGAAAAGACTGAGATCGCTTGTGCTTTTTGAACCCGCGCTGTGGAGTTTGTTGACCTCCGCCGTCCCGGACAGTCCGGCAACGCAGGAGATTTCACAAATTCGTTCTGTTTTTTTGCGAGATATGGAAAACGGGAATTGGAGGGCTGCCGCAGAGAACTTTCTAAATTATTGGGCGGGACCAGGTACTTGGCAGAAATTGAACGAAAAACAACGTGAGGAAACACTGGTCGGTATGCCTGCTGTTCAAAACAACTGGCTGGGATCATTCAACGATCCTACCCAGTTAGCGAGGTTCACAAGTATTGAGGCTCCCGTGCTTTTGCTTACGGGATCAAGATCACCCCATGCAGCTAGAACACTGGTGGAAGCGTTAGCTTCAACGTTAAGAAAACCAAAAGTGGTGGTGATCGACGATGCCGGTCATATGGGGCCCATCACGCATGCAGACCAGGTGAATCAGATCATCGAGAGCTTTCTCGAAAACGCAAACAGAGGCATTCATTCGTGTCACGGTCGTGAATGCACCGCGCGGAACGGCGCTGGATCACTGCCGGCATGAAAGAACACTTGCTGCTGTCTGAAAGAAATGGCGAAGTTTGCCTGACGGTCGGAGGCGCCGGGGCTATCTCAGCGGCGCCACTTTTGTTTGAACCTGCCTGGGGCAATGCTGTGCCGGATCTGAATTGAGCACCTTATCTTGAGAGGCAGGTGGATTGGATGACACCGAACACCGGTTTGGTTCTTTGGGATGTTACCGAGGACGATGTAGAGTCAATCTGTGAGATTTACCGTGACGAGGTTTTGAATGGCGTCTCCAGTTGGGAAGAGGTTCCGCCTTCGCAAGATGAAATGATCCGGCGATGCAACACAATCGTCATGGGCGGGTATCCGTATCGCGTGGCGGAACAAAACGGCAATATCGCCGGTTATACCTATGCCTCTCCCTATCGCCCTCGTTCTGGATACCGCTACCTTGTGGTGTCTGACGTCAGCGCCTATGGGTCCAAATAGCAGTAATTGATAAGAGAGTGTTTCTGGCTCATCGTAACCACCAAGGAGTGGGACATGAGACAGACAACTGGACCCCGGAAAAGCTCTGGCGAGAAGATCGTCACGCAGAAATCGCGGGGTCGCTAAAAGTTAAAGGCGCAGGCTGAAAGGTTTGATGGCTGCGATATTGCGACGATGAAACGCTTTGGCTTCACAGCAGATTTGACCTTAGGTGTTTAGTCCCATACATCCCGAAATTCTGGTAACAGATCACGGTGGAATCCCCCATTTCTGCGATACCTTGTCGCAGAATGGTCTAACTAGGTTGCCATATGTACGCCCTATGCTCACACTTCCTGTATTGAGGATACTTGCGCCATTTTGGAACTTCAATGGACTGTGGGTGCACTCGGACACGAGCTTTGGCACGGTCGAAATGACCAGTTGCAGCTGGTTCCCGTCAAAGCCGTCTTCTAATAGTGTAAGGCGCGCTTTTGCGCGACGTTCCCCCGTTTTGAGGTTGATGGCAGGTCAGCAAGTGGCCTCGGAAATTAACTTCGAAATTCGGGGTATTCGGTGATGCGACTCAGAAACACAACAATAATGACGATGGCGCTGAGCTGTGCCATCACTTTTTCAACTTACTCGATATCATTTGCGGAGGATGGAAGATGCCGTCTTCATGACGGCACTAAGGTGATTTGCCCCGTCCGCACTGATGCGGAACTGGAGGCCGCGGCTGACGCCTATGAAAATGAGGCTACACAGATGGCTGCCGGCGAGTCAGGCAGCACATATGGTGTGGCGCCTTTTGACTATTTGACAGGTGTCGGCAAGAGAACCGAGAGCACAACTCTCACGGAAGGCGACAGTGGCTACGGCAACAAGGGCGGTAAAACCGAATTATGGGACCGGGTTGCGGCCCCATCAGAAGGTGAATCGGTTTACAACCAGTGGACAAACAATTGGTCACCAACGTTCAAAACCACGATGGTTCCAGGCGCTGACCCGAATGAAGGCAAGCAGTGGTACTATGTTTATTGCATTGGGTGCCATGGCTGGGGTTTGCAGGGGGACGGGCCAAATGCTGCATACGTTGAACCGCGGCCGCGCATCCTCACCGCGGGCGACTATATGAACAAAAAGTCCAATCTGCAGTTGTTCTCAGTGATCAAGGGCGGTGGTGAGGCAGTGTACTTGTCTTCGTCTATGCCCGCGTGGGGCAATTTCCTGCAGGATCAGGATATCTGGAATGTCGTTGCCTGGATCAGGATGATGGCGGATACCACGCCTCCTGCAACAATCGAGGAATACCTCAATCCAAAATCAACATTCACTCCTATTCCAGGCGATGTTGATGCTCTGACCGCAGCAGACAGTGAGGAGTTCTTGGATGTCATGGAAGAAACCGAATTGACGTTGGCGGGGCGTGGAGACGGCCAGCTTACGGGCGGCCAATACGTAGATGGAGGCCTGCGCAAGAAACCGACCGAGGTCTCAGCCAAAATCAAGGAAGGGTTTTAGCCACCGTCGTCTCGACTGCCGACGTTTAGTTTAAGATCACATGGGCAGGCAGCAGCAAACTGAAAGGATTTGAAGCTGCCTGTTCCAATTACAGGGAACCGTTTCAACCCGTGAAGA
>JAAEUI010000047.1 GCA_024227475.1 Paracoccaceae bacterium
CTTGTCAATCGCGTCCCAGGCGTTCTCCAGCAGCTGGTTATAAATGCGGCGATCGGTCAGCGTCAGCGGCGTCACTTCGACCAGATCAACCAGCTCACCCGGTTTGACAAGGCTTTCGGCATTTGGCCGCGCCTGCGTTGTACGGTAGACTTGCTTTGCCTGTTTTTCCACCCGTATTTCCTGCTGTTATTCTTACTTTTTATAAAGGCTAGTGTAAGAGTAATTGAAATACAATCTGGTTTCTATAGAGAGGGAGGCACCCAATATGTAATGGTTCGCAGACTGGACCGCGAATCGGTGATTCGCAATATCCTGTGTTAGTTCAAGTTTTTGTGTCTCTATCAAGTGTCTTGTACACCCTTCCAATAAGTAAGATTAAGAGGAGCCCCAATTTGTAAGGAAGCAGGTTCCAATATGTAAGCCGCTCGGTCCCATTGCGTAAGGATTGGCAACCGATACGTAAGAGTTAACCATTTTTACTGTTTAATAATAAAATCTTAATGTGTCCGAACAAAAGAACATGAACAATTAGAACTAAGAGGTTTTTTGGTTTTCATTTTTGGTTTTCAGCGCTTCCATATACCCGAATTGATGAAATTTGCCACGTTTGATAGATTAAACTTACAAATTGGGACTCCTAGGCGCTATTTGATTCGGCTTTTCGTATTTCCGCACAAAACCCAACAATTTCCGCTATTCTATGGAAAATCACCGATTTCCGCTTTTCTCGCAAAACCCTCAAAAAAATAGAACTTGAGAATAGACGCGGAAGCCTGCATGATTCGGGAAAACCAAAAACGAGCAGAACCCATGAATGTCAGTGTCCCCTCCCGCATCGGTCTGAATGACCTGAACGCACTCGCGACCCGATCTTCAACCGTTATTGAGCGCCTGCGCGATCGGGTCTATTCGCCGGGCAGTGAAAAATCACTTGAGATCAGTTTCAATGTGCGCTCGGCGGCCGAAATGGTTGGGCGGTCAGAAAAACTTATCCGCGATGCCGAGGCCGACGGTCGTTTGCCGGAGCCGCAAAAGGATCCCACCACCGGGCGGCGCACCGGGTATTCGCTGACACAGATCAACCAGATGCGAGATGTCTTCGGCACACGGCCTTATCGTGCGGACTCAGACGAGGCTGTTGTTCTTGCGGTGCAGAACTTCAAGGGCGGCGTCGGAAAATCAACGGTGGTCTGCCACCTGGCGCAATTCCTCGCGCTCAAAGGATACCGCGTCTGTGTGGTTGACTGCGACAGCCAGGCTTCAACAACCTCCATGTTCGGCCTCAACCCGGATGTTGATGTTGAAGAGGACGAGGATACGCTCTACCCGTTCTTCCGCCATGGTGGGCCCCCTACCCTGCACTACGCGCTGCGCGCCACTTACTGGCCCGGCATTGCGATGATTCCGGCCAATCTCGGGCTTTATGATGCTGAATACGAATTTGCCGCCCGTATGGTCCGGGACCAAAGCTTTGTGCTCGATCGCCTGCGCGACGGCGTCAATTCGATCAAAGACCAGTTTGATGTGATCCTGCTGGACCCCCCCCCTGCCCTCGGCATGATTTCACTGTCGGTTCTGCGAGCCGCTAACGCGCTGATGATCCCTGCCCCGCCGAACAACATCGACTTTGGCTCCACCGCGCATTTCCTCAAGATGATGACCGCAACCCTGAACGAAGTGGCAGAGTTGGGCGGCGCACGGGACTATGCGTTCGTTAAAATTTTGGCAACCAAAATGAACGATAACAAATCCGCCCATATCGCAATAAAGCGGATGATGGATGCGGTTTTTCCGCAGGACATGATGCAGTCGATTTTGAAGGACAGTGCGGAAATTGATAACGCAACAGCCAATCTGAGAACGGTCTATGAAATCGGCGGGCCGGCAGCCCGGACCGAAACCCACAAACGCTGCCGGGCCTATCTTGATGCGGTGGGCCGGGAAGCAGAAATCCTGATCCGCAAGACCTGGCCAAGCCATCACGCGGACCTGAGGAAGGAAGGAATATTATGAGCAAGCGACACGACGCAGTTTTTGACGATGTTCTGAGCGATCTGGATCAACCGGCACCGGAAACCAAAAGCATGACCGGAGCAACCCGCTTTCTGAAACGATCCACGGGGCTGGGCGAGCGGCTGTCAGGAGAGACTGAAGAAAAGACCCTGCGCTGGATCGATCCGGCCGAGGCCCGGATGTGGGACAAGCACAACCGCGATTACGCCATGCTGAACGAAGACAATTGCCGGGATCTGATTGACGGCATCAAGTCACAGGGGCAGCAGGAGTTTCCGGCGATCGTACGCAAGCTTCAGGGCGAGGATCACCCTTACGAGGTGATCTGTGGCGCGCGCCGTCACTTCGCGATCAGCTGGCTGCGGGCCCATAATTACACCCAATTCAAGTACCTGGTCGAAGTCCGCGATGTGAGCGATGAGGAGGCCTTTCGGCTCGCCGATATAGAAAACCGAGACCGGGAAGACATATCGGATTATGAACGGGCCATTGATTATGCCCGGGCAGTACAACTCTATTACGGTGGCAAGCAGAAAGCGATGGCAGCGCGGCTGGAAGTGTCCGAGGCCTGGCTGTCACGCTACCTGAATCTGGCAAAGCTGCCGCAGAACATTGTTGCGGCGTTCTTTCGCAACACGGAGATTAAGGAACTGCACGCTCGCGTGCTGAAACCGCTGCTGGCAAACCCCAGAGACCGCCGTAAGGTCGAGCAGAAAGCTCGGGTGATAGCGGAGGAGCAGCGCGCGGCCCGGGAAGGGCAGGGTGGCCCACTGGAGGCCGCTCAAGTGGTCGCGCGACTGAAAGCATCTGTGAGCAAGCCCAAGCCACGTAAGGCCACCGCGATCAAAGTCTATGGCACTGGGGCTGACGGGCAGGGTGTTGCCTTTCACAAGAAAGGACGCAAGATGCATCTGGAGTTTTCCGAAGACCTAGGCCGGGCTGAATTGGGCGACGCCATTCAGCAATTCATGAATGAGTTTTTTCCGTCGAAATTGACAATTGGCAAGAAGTGATAAAAAACGCTCTAAAACAATGCGATAAGTGGACTATTACTTGGCTGGAGAGTGGCTGCGCTACATAGCAAATCCGCAGCGTATTGCTAAATGGAAATAAGTGGATAAACCAAATGGCTAATTGGATAACATGGACCTGCGCAGCCTCCAGATAACCCCGGGTCTATTGCGGCTGGTCGCTGAAATTGATGAATTCAAAGGGACCTGGAGTGTTCTTCGAGCACTGACCCCGGAGCGGCTGAACTCTTTGCGCCATGTGGCAACCATCGAAAGCATAGGCTCGTCGACGCGGATTGAAGGCGCGAGGCTGTCGGACGGGCAGGTCGAGGTGCTGTTGCAAAGCTTGTCCAGCCGGTCCTTTGCATCCAGAGATGAGGAAGAGGTGGCCGGGTAACAACCAATGAGGCACTCAAACTCACTGGAGTGCCGCGACCGACGGTCAAGCTCCGGTTGTCATCCTTGGTATCGGATGGGCTGCTGGTTTTGAACGGCCGGGGCAGGGGAGCGTATTATACCCGACCGCAGTAGTTTGGGAAAACTGAGCGGCAATATGGGGTGACAGATCAAGGCCCGGCTAAGTCGGCGCAATCAACGCGTTTGCAATAATCCAACTAAGAACGCCCGAATCTTGATCTGAATAATGGCCAAATTTAAATCACGGCAACAATCAACTGCTAGTCGGACCGTCATTAACTATCCCAACAGGTCCGCTGCCGGGTTATCCTTGATATCCACATCATCGTAGTATTTCTGCGCCTGTGCCAGTGAGCGGTGCAGGGAGAGGCGCATGGCGGCTTGGATCGGGGCGCCGTCCAGCGCGGCTTGGGTCAGGAAGCCGGAACGCAGGCCGTGCGGTGAGGCGAAATTTTCGTCATATCCGGCCAGTTTCAGGCGGCGCTTGACGATCTGGCGGATAGCGTCGGGTGACAGGCCGCGTTCGAGTGCGTCACCGGATTTGGTGATCGGCCGGAACAGCGGGCCATCATCTATCGCTGCGGCGGCGATCCATAAGCTAAGAGCGCGGGCAGGGCGGCCTTTCAGGACCAGACGCGGTGTTTCGCCTTTGGCGGTGGTTTTGCTTTCCAGCATCTCGATCCAGATGATGCCGGTGTCTTCGAATTCCTTGAGCGATACGTCAGAGCGCCGCAGCCCGGTGATTTCCGAGCGCCGGCGGCCGCCCGAGGCCCAGCCAAGCATTAAGACGGCTTTGTCGCGCAGATCGCGCAAGCTGTGCTCACAGGTCATCAACATAGCCTCCAGAACGTCACGGGTTATTGGGTGCTCCGACTTGGGCCTGCGCGGCCGGGCCGCTGCCCTGCGGCCCTTGGCGCGGGCTTGCCGGATCAGGGGTGCTTCAAACGGCGATGCGAGGTTCTTCATCCGGTGAAACGCCCGCCAGGAGGCGATGCGGCGATCCAGCGTGGACGGGGCAGGGCAGGCGAGGGACTTGCGCAGCCCGGCGGCAACAAGGGCCTCAGCGGCGATCCTGGCGCCGTCCTCTGCCGGCGCATCGCGCAAGTCACGGCTGTGATCAAGAATGAAGCGCAGGGCGACATCCTCACGCTCCGGCCAGTTCAACGGGTCGCCCGGGGCGGCAGCCGCACCCAAGGCGGCAGATGTGCCCGAAATGCCCCCCTGGCCAAGGGCGGCAGCCTTCCAGGCGCGGATGTAGATCAGGTCGCGTTCATAAGCCCTGAGCGTATTGGCCGGTGTGCCGCGCACGTAAAGATCGGTGAGCGCCGCCTCGTCGGCCGCCGACAGGGCGGGGGGGCGTAAAGCGAGCGAGAGTGGTGGCTGTGTCATGGAGTTGATTCTGGCGCAAATCAGGGCGATAATCAACAGACGTGATAATCGTTAC
>JAAEUI010000048.1 GCA_024227475.1 Paracoccaceae bacterium
CCGGAATAACTTCCCCAAATGTGTCATTGCGAGGAGTCTCCGACGAAGCAATCTCGTTCGTGGCATGGGCAGGAGATTGCTTCGCAAAGCCTCGCAATGACATGTTCAGGCAAATGGGGAAGTTATTCCGGCTACGATCCTTAGAAGGGATGGCGATGCCCTGGTTGAGGGTGAATCTGTAACGAAAAATTTTGTAGCAGGTGGAAATGAACATGAAGCCTTTCAGATATTCACGTTCTGTCAACTCTTACGCAATCCATTCTTACACAATATGAGCAGGTTCCTCTGGGATGGCTTCGTCATCGTCCTGGCAGACTTTTTTTGTTTTTTGTGCCTGTTGACGGTCGCTGAGATATTTCTTCCAGGCTGGATCATACGGGTTGCAGTGGGGCTCAATCGGAATATGCCGGACATAGGGTGTTTCTTGCGCACAATAGAGTCTATTCCCCTCGTCATCGGTCAACAGTCGGAGCGATCCCGGTCCGGTCGTGAACAGGCGTCTGGCATGGCGGCGCTTAAACATCCCTGATTGTTGTTCTTTTGCCCATGTCCAGAGAATCTGAGCCACTCGCTGATCCAGGTCAACAAACGGCTCCCGAATGCTGACATGTTTGTAGTAATTCGCCCAACTCCGGATGACTGGCGTGAGGAGTTGAATCGCCTGTGATGGCGTGATGCCGGGATTGGCCTGGATCAAGGCCGAGACTCTGGCGGCGATTTTTTGCACGCTGCCCGCGGCCGGCGCGACTCGGATGTCACCTTTTTTGATGCGAAGATCACACCCCAAAAACTCAATGCCTTGTTTGAGATGCACCAGATCCGTTTTTTTCTGCGAGAGCCGCATCCCGCGCACGGTCAGGAAGTCTTCAAGCAGTGGTCTGACCGTCCGGCGTAAGACGCGTTTGCTGGTACTCAGCACCAGAAAGTCATCAGCATACCGCACCAGATAGAGCGGCCTGGGTCTCCGCTGCTGCTGGATGCACTCATCAAGCACGGCTTCTAATCCATTGAGCGCAAGATTGGCAAGAGTTGGCGAGATAATCGCCCCTTGTGGGAGGCCTCGGTCAGTGCTGTAGACCTGCCCTTTGTCCATATAGCCTGCGGTTAACCACCCGCGTAAGACCTCTGTCTCAAGCGGCACGTGTGTCAACAACCACTCATGGCTGATGGTATCAAAGCACTGTTCGATATCGGCGTTCAAGATCCACCAGGGACGTTCAGGATCGGCAACGATCTCTTCGCAGCGCGCGATGGCATCGGCGGTTGCACGGGCTTTCCGAAAACCATAAGAATGGGGATCGGCGCGGACTTCGGCCACCGGGTCAAGCGCCAGCAGATACAGGGCTTGCATGGCGCGGTCGTGCATGGTCAGAACCCCGATCGGGCGCATACGATCTGATGATTTGGGGATCATCACCCGCCGGGCCGGTTGGGGCTGATCGTGATCGGGGTCAAGCGTCCGCACCGCGTCCAACTTGCGGGCCGCGGTATCCCAGAGGCGCCCGTCCACCCCCGGACTGCGCCGCCCGTTGGTGGATGTCACCTGATGCACCGCCAGCAGTTTCGCCGCCTCTGTCCGGATCAGCCGCTCCTGCACCTGGCGCACCTGTTCCTGATCGCCCGCCTGTTCCGCCTTAACGATGTCCGCCTGCATTCGGCGCATCTCTCTGATCACCCCCTGAGTCACCCTGAGCGGAGTCGAAGGGCCGGACGATATAGTTCGACTCCGCTCACGATGACGGCATCATTGACCCAGGCTCATGTTTTCACAAAGGGGGGACGAATTTACGAACAGGTGTAGGAGTGTCCTCCGGAGCGATGAGGTCTTGTTTGGCAATATCCTGTGGCATAATTATTCCTCCTTGTTCGTTCACAATTGATAATTCACAATTCACAATTGGCTTCTTAAGGATCGTAGACGAAATAACGTGGACAATGTATCACGAACCTTCCGGTTCGTGGCAACGAAGCG
>JAAEUI010000049.1 GCA_024227475.1 Paracoccaceae bacterium
AGCGAGCTTTTTGGCATTCCTGTTCGGATCATCGAAGACCGCGTAGCCAGCGAGGCCAGCGAGCGCCGCAAAGCCGAAGCCGCCCAGCGTGAGAAGGACGACCTTGCCGCCCAGCAAGGAATGAACGCTGCCACGCAATCTATGAATGAAGCCACCCAAAGCATGAAACATGCTTCTTGGGTTTCCGCTGGTCTCGTTTTCCTTGGGACTTGTCTCTTGATCTGGACTTTGATGCTTACTCGACAGGCCAACAGGGCGGCGCAAGCGGCTGTCAACGCCACCAGAGAGATTGGACAGAAGCAAGTTAGAGCTTATGTGGGCGGAAGCGAAATTGACGACCAAAGCATGTTTTTGGCGCTGAACATCAATTACGATAATGGAAAATACAATATTGCAGAACAGGAAGGCCCGCGAGATGAAATAAATCTGGTGGTAACTAACTTTGGCCAAACACCTGCTCGAAACATTCGTCATGTTGCTGTATTTGATGTACGTACTGAACCCTTTCCGATTGACGATGCGGATCGGATTTTTCCCACTGACGATAGCGCACCCCCTAAAGAAATTTCTCTTCCGGCAGGCGGCGAATTTGCACTCAGTTGTCGCGCTGCTCGGGACATACCCGCCGCGCAAATACTCGGTGCAATTAATCCAGAATGCCCCGAAGCCATCTACGTGATCGGGGTTATTGAATACGAGGACGTTTTCGAGGGCAACTGGTATACTAAATTTAGCCTTTTCGCAGACTTTGCCCCCCTCAAAGATGGTATGGGGGAGAACCATCTCGCCATCACGTGGCGACTGACAAAAAGCCACAACAAAAGCACTTAGTGCCAACGCCTTAATCACGCAGCGCCGCCGATCTTGGTGCGTTTGCTACATAAGGCCGTAAATTTCCATAAACGCAGGCCATGCCGCCGCGTCGGCCACGGTTTTATCGCGGCAGAACGGGTTACAAAACCCGAAAACACGACCGTCGAGTTCGAGGTAATCGGTGACCGGGTCGCCGGAATAGAGGCAGTGGCTGTTTTCAGAGGGACCGCAGGCCACCGGGCTTGCGGGCAGGGGTGTGGGGCCGGGCCATGGCAAGTGCGGCAGCCCCATGTCATAGACTGGCTGGATGTGATTTTGCGCAATCCCCATGGCGCGCCAGATACGGAACTGGGGGTCGTTCAGGTGGGCGCTGATATAAGCGTCTGCCTCGGCGCTGCGGGGCAGGTTATAGGTGGCAAACCGGCTGGCGAGAGGTGCGAAAAATACGTCGGCAATGGAGTAGTCCCCGAACAGCCAAGGTTTGCTGTCGCCATATGTGTTGCGCACCAGTTGCCAGAGCTCCTGAACGCGCTCACAGTCTTTCAAAACAGCATCGGAGGGCGCAAACCCTCCCCACTGATGCAGCAGGTTCATCGGGCAGTCATTGCGTAGTGCTGCGAAACCGGAATGCATTTCCGCGGAAATCGAGCGGGCCATGGCGCGGGCGTCCGGGTTTGCGGGCCACATCTGCGCCTCGGGATGACGCTCGTTCAGGGTTTCGGCGATTGCCATGGTATCGTGAACGACAACGCCGTCATATTTCACCGCCGGGACCAGTCGCGCCGGTTTGAAGGACTCAAGAAGCCGGGGCAGTTCGTCGGTATAAAGCTTCGCGGTGTGGGATTTGACCGGAATGCCGAATTTCGAGAAAAACAGCCAGCCCCGAAGGGACCAACTGGAATAAGAGCGGTCGCCAATTGCAAGATCATAGGTCATGGATGCAGTATTGCGGCAGGCTGGTGAAACGCAAATTGCGATTTGTGATGACGGCAATCAGGGTTTGTGATTGACGCCCAGCACCCGCCACGCATCGCCGAGGTGTTCAATCCGCGTCACCGATAAATTGTCGATTGAAAAGGAAATGGCTGATTTTGGTTCCATACCGGTGGCACGTTGCAACTGGGTGAGGATAACGGCGAAATGAGCGACGATGATGATGTCGCGCCCTTTGTGGGTCTCGGCCAGATGATCAACCGCGCCGGAGATCCGTTCGCCCGCCTGATGCCAGCTTTCACCGCCCGGTGGTGCGGAATGGCCGGGGTTTGACCAGTAGTCTCGGGCAAGATCGGCATCAATGGCTTCTGCCTCGGCGTAAGTCAGGGTTTCCCAGTCGCCGAAATTGATTTCTCTTAAGGTAGGGGAATGGGGCAGGCGTTGGCGGGTTCCGCTGATCGCATCCGCGGTGGCAATGCAGCGCTGCAGGTCTGAGGAAATGACCAGCCCGTCTTTTGGAAGGTGATCGTGCAGGCGTTCGATTGCCGCTGTGTCAGACAGATCAGCCGGCACATCGGTCCAGCCGTAGAGCCCCCTGCGGTTGGTCGGGCCATGGCGCACCCACCAGAAGCGGGTCACGGTAACTCCCCTTTCAGGGCTTGCGGGATTCCGGCAGTGACCAGCACGACAAGGTCGGCGCTTGCGGCGACTTCCCGGTTGAGATGGCCTTGAGCCTCGCGGAATCGTCGGGCGAGCGCAGAATCAGGAACGATGCCCAGGCCAACCTCGTTTGACACGCAAATCACGGGTCCGCCGAAAGCGGAGCATGCGCTGAGCAGGTCTTCGCCGAGGGAAGTGACGTTACGTTCTTGTAAAAACAGATTGGAGAGCCAGAGGGTCAGGCAGTCAATCAGGATGACGTTACTTTTGGGCTGGATCGCGATGGCTGGAAGCAGATCTATGGGAGCTTCGGTCGTCAGCCAACCTTTTCCTCTATTCCTTTGATGTTTGGCGATTTTATCGCGCATTTCGTCATCAAAAGCCTGTGCGGTGGCAATGTAGCTGCGCGGCAGATCGGTCTGGCGCACAAAGCCTTCGGCGAAATCCGACTTACCGGAAGCGGCACCGCCCAGAACCAGAGAAAGCTGCGGAAATTTCACGGTCTGCACACATCCTTTTGATCCAGCGACGGAGTTGGTTCGTAGTAACGTTAAAGAAAGACTAAGACCAGTCACTCTATATTCTGACAAAGGAGGAAAAAAGATGCCTCTGGACGACGTCACGACACATGATTTCCGGCAACAGGCAATGAGCGCTGAATTGCTGGATGCAGAAACCGAAACCAAACTGGCCCGTGCCTGGCGCGATGACCGGGACGAACAGGCGCTGCACCGGTTGGTGACAGCCTATATGCGCCTTGGAATATCCATGGCGTCGAAGTTCAGGCGTTATGGGGCACCGATGTCCGATCTCATTCAGGAGGCCGGAGTCGGCCTGATGAAAGCGGCGGATAAATTTGACCCCGAACGCGGTGTGCGGTTTTCGACCTATGCGCAATGGTGGATCAAAGCCGCCATTCAGGACTATGTCATGCGCAATTGGTCGATGGTGCGCACCGGGTCCACCAGCAGCCAAAAGTCCCTGTTCTTCAACCTCAAGCGGGTGCAGGCGACGCTGGAGCGGGAGGCCGCGAAAGTGGGCGAAACGCTAGACAAACATCAGCTGAACGAAAAGATAGCGCATGAAATCGGCGTGCCGATGCGTGATGTTCAAATGATGCAGGGCCGCCTGGCCGGGGCTGATTTTTCGCTTAACGCACAGCAATCAAGCGAAGATGAAGGCCGCGAATGGCAGGACACCCTTGCCGATGACAGCCCGCAGGCAGAAGAGGTTGTAACCCGCAACAAGGACTTGTCGACCTTGCGCGGCTGGCTGGATGACGCCATGGATGGGCTGAGCGACCGGGAGAGATATATCCTGTCGCAACGCCTGCTGATCGAAGACACCCGCACGCTTGGCAGTATCGGCGACGAGCTTGGCCTGTCCAAGGAGCGTATTCGACAAGTAGAGTCGGCGGCGCTGACCAAGCTGAAGAAACTGCTGGAAAAGAATACCGGCAGTTCGGCTGAAGTGATGGCGGCGGCGGTCTGACTGGGCCAGCTTGAAGCGAAGGTTTTTCGCAAAATAGTGACAAATATGGGGGGCCCGGTTGTAAGACCGGGCCCTGCCTTTTTTAGGAGACTACCCGGACAAGCCGGGTAGCGACGCGAAGTCGAAATTAAAGCAACACGTCATTACCCCCTTCATGCAGGTAATCCGTTGCGCTTGCCACCACACGAAGCTGTGGATACACCTGACAGCGTTGTAATTCGGCGGATAGATACATGCTTAACGGACGACGCATTCTTCTGGTTATTGGCGGTGGGATTGCCGCTTACAAGTCACTCGACCTGATCCGGCGGTTGCAGGATCGGGGTGCTGAGGTTGTTCCGGTGATGACGCGGGCGGCGGCGGAGTTCGTGACGCCACTTTCGGTTTCTGCACTGGCGGGGCAGAAAGCCTATGGTGATCTGTTTGATCTGACCGACGAAGCTGAAATGGGACACATACAGCTTTCCCGTGCGGCTGATCTGATCGTCGTGGCCCCGGCAACTGCCAATCTGATGGCAAAAATGGTGCAGGGGATTGCAGATAACCTGGCGACCACCCTGCTGATGGCGACGGATAAGCGGGTGCTGATTGCCCCGGCGATGAATGTGCGGATGTGGGAGCATGCCGCAACGCAGAGGAACCTGAAAGCCCTGCAAGACGATGGGGTTCTGGTTGTGGGTCCGAACGAGGGTGATATGGCTTGTGGCGAATATGGCCACGGGCGGATGGCTGAGGTGCCGGAAATTGTTGCGGCTGTGGAAAACGCCCTTCTGAACGGGCCGTTGAAGGGCAAACACGTGGTGGTGACTTCGGGGCCGACGCATGAGCCGATTGACCCGGTGCGCTATATCGCCAACCGGTCCAGCGGAACGCAGGGCAGCGCAATTGCCAATGCGCTGGCCGGGCTGGGTGCCCGGGTGACCTTTGTAAGCGGGCCGGTGACCAGTGAATTGCCCGGGGGATGCGAAATTGTGCAGGTCGAGACAGCGGCAGAGATGTTATCCGCAGTAGAGGCGGCTCTGCCTGCTGACGCGGCGGTTTTTGCCGCGGCGGTGGCGGATTGGCGGGTAGCGAGCCGGTCGGGCAGCAAGATCAAGAAGGATGGGTCTGGCAAGCTGCCGGTTCTGGAATTTACCGAGAACCCGGATATTCTGGCGACTGTTTCCCAACTGAAAAAAGGACGACCCCAGCTTGTGGTTGGGTTTGCGGCTGAAACCGACGACGTGATGGCCAACGCAACGGCCAAACGCGCGCGCAAGGGCTGTGATTGGATTGTGGCCAATGATGTGTCGCCGGAAACCGGAATCATGGGTGGAGCGGAAAATGCAGTGACCCTGATTTCAAAGGATGCTGCGGACGTCTGGCCGCGCATGTCTAAGACCGAGGTGGCCCGCAAGCTGGCCGAGCGGATCGTCGGGGCGATCAGCGATGGCTGATCTGAGTGTCAAGGTCACCCGCCTTGAGGGGTCGGATGGCGCAATCGCCTTGCCCGGTTATGAAACAACCGGTGCTGCCGGGATGGATTTGCGGGCCAACCTGCCTGATAAGGCACGGGATCAGGGGATGACTCTGGAACCGGGACGGCGGATGCTGGTACCCACCGGCCTGGCGTTGGAAATTCCAACCGGGTTTGAGGCCCAGATTCGGCCTCGCTCGGGACTGGCCCTGAAGCACGGGGTGACGCTGGCCAACACTCCGGGAACTATCGACAGTGATTATCGCGGGCCTTTGGGGGTGATCCTGATCAATCTTGGTGATGCGTCATTTGTGGTCGGCCATGGCGACCGGATCGCGCAGATCGTGTTTGCGCCGGTGGTGCAGGCGAAATGGATTGTGGCGGGTGACCTGTCAGAGACTGAGCGGGGCTCAGGCGGCTTTGGCTCTACCGGGCAGGGCTAATGCTGCTGACCCTGATCCTGATCGGCGGCGCTGTGCTGGCCACGCGTTTCATGGGCGCATCAAAAGCGGCGCAGATTGCGGTTGCGGTGATCGGGTTGAGCTTTGTGCTTCTGGTTCAGCTGACTCTGCCTGTGGAAAATCCGTTGCGACAGGCAACAGGTGGAACCTTGTCCGGCTGGTTGATTTTGCTTGGAACTGCCGTCATTACGGCGGGGTATGTATTACTTCTCAGAAAGTTGAAGGCGCGCGCCGTGACCCATGCCGAAACGGACAAAACCGACTCCATGAACGCAACTGAGCTGGAACGCTATGCCCGCCACATTGTGCTACGTGAAGTCGGCGGAGCGGGGCAGCAGCGGTTGCGCCGGGCGCGGGTGCTGGTGGTTGGGGCCGGGGGGCTTGGTTCACCCTCGCTGATGTATCTGGCCGCAGCGGGTGTGGGCACCATCGGGGTGATTGATGACGATGTGGTCAGCCTGTCGAACCTGCAGCGACAAGTCTTGTTTCGCGATGATGATATTGATCTGCCGAAGGTTTTTGCGGCCCAAAAGGCCCTGAACGCGCTGAACCCGCATGTGGAAATCCTGCCCTATAACCGCAGGTTCACCGCTGAAATTGGCAAGGATCTGGCCGGTGACTTTGATCTGGTGCTGGACGGAACAGATACCTTTGCCACGCGCGTGGCCGTGAACGCGGCTTGTGTTGCCGCCCGAAAGCCGCTGATTTCCGGTGCTATCAGCCAGTGGGAAGGTCAGGTGACGTTGTTTGATCCGGCAAACGGCCTGCCCTGCTATGCCTGCGTATTTCCCGATGAACCGGCGGACGGGCTGGCACCCAGTTGCGCAGAGGCAGGCGTTGTCGGGGCGCTGCCCGGTGTTGTCGGTTCAATGATGGCGGTTGAGGCCATCAAACATATCGCCAAAGCAGGAAACACGCTGGGTGGCGAAATGCTGATTTACGATGCGCTGTATGGTGAAAGCCGCAAGATATCGATTGCCCGGCGTTCAGATTGCACGGTTTGCGCGCGCGTATGACACATGTAACCACTGCCGAACTGGACGCTGCCCTGCCCGACATTCTGGCGGCCCCAGAGCATGGGCAGGTGGAAATCCTCTGCCGCCGCCCGGATTTTTCACAGCGGGAGTTTTGTGACAGTCTGAAAGTGACGGTTGCCAGGGGAATCGAAAACGAACGGTGGTTGAAACACCCGTGGCTCACTCTGCCTGATGGCAGCCCGGACCCGCGCATTCAGATCAGTGTCCTCTCCAAACGCGTGCTTGATATGTGCTGGCGTGACCGAGATAACGTGCTTTATCCGGGCGACACTATCATCACCGATATGGACTTGGGCGAGGAAAACCTGCCGGTGGGGCAGCAGTTGCAGGTTGGCAGCGCAGTATTGGAAGTGTCCGACAAGTTCAACAACGCTTGTGCCAAGTGGAAAAAGCGCCACGGGCGGGAAAGCTATGACTGGATCAATCGGCCAGAATACCGCCAACACCGGCTGCGTGGGGTTTTGTGCAAAATTGCACAGGATGGTGCGATCCGCAAAGGGGATCAGCTGCTTAAAATCTGATCCCCCCCGCCACTTACGCCATCGCAAATACCCGCGCTGGCCCACCGGAACCGCCGCGCACTTTGGGGGCTCCGACGATCAATGTTGCTCCGGACGCAGGGACCGCGTCGAGGTTCGCTAGGTTTTCCAATCCCCAGCGGTTGGTCGGCAACCACGCATAATGGGTCGCAAAGTCAGCGGATATCCCGTGATCCAGAGAAAGCGTGTCTACGGCGATGCCCACGGTATTGCCGTCTTCGACCAACATTTGTGCGGCTTCGACGTGAAAGCCCGGAAAGTGCATTTTCTCGTCGTCCCCGACATTGCGAAATCCATCCGAGGCAACTTTGCCGGACCAGCCGGAGTTCATCGCGACACAGGCCCCTGCCGGAATATCACCATTGGCCGATTTCCACGCGGTGATGTCATCGGGCGTGACTTGGGCATCCGGATCAGCGGCGGCCTTTTCGCGGATATCGATGACAGCGAGCGGGCATACCAGGTTGGACACAGGTACTTCGGCAACGGACTGACCGTCTGCCGAGAAGTGCAACGGGGCGTCCAAATGGGTGCCGGTATGTTCGTTCAGCGTCATCTCAAACAAGTTGAAGCCATTGTCAGCGAACTTGAACTTCTGATCCATTTTCAGACCCGGCACACCGAAATAAGTCGGGAAATCCTCGTAAAGTTCATGGGTCATATCGCTGACCATTTCGTGGCCCGCAGCCAGTGCGGGTGGGGTAGATACAGTTGTTGCCATTGCGGCTGCTGCACCCCCGAAAGCGGCGGTACGGAAAAACTCGCGGCGGGAAAGCATGCGGCCCTTAACCGCTTTAATCACACATAAATCACACATTTCTTTCTCCCATATAGTTTTGAATTATTTGAAAATGTTAGCAGAGAGCGGCCGCTCAGCGAAGTAGAATTCTTCCAGGGGGTATTCCGGCTCTGACAGGCTACAGCATACTCGGCACAACCTGGTCCGGTGGGCGGTGACCGTCATCAAATATCTTGATGTTGAGGATGACTTTTTCGCCCATTTCGGCGCGGGCTTCCACGGTTGCGGAGGCCATATGCGGCAACAGCAGCACATTGTCGAGTTCGCGCAGGCGTGGGTTTACCTGGGTGCCGTGTTCGAATACGTCGAGCCCGGCTCCAGCAAGGTCACCGGACCTCAGCATCCTTGTCAGGGCGTTTTCATCCACCACTTCGCCGCGTGAGGTGTTGATGACAAAAGCGGTCGGTTTTAACAGCTTTAACCGCCGTGCATTCAGCAGGTGATAGGTGCTGGGGGTATGCGGGCAGTTTACCGAAACCACGTCGACCCGCGCCAGCATCTGGTCAAGGCTCTCCCAATAGGTTGCAGCCAGTTCGCTTTCGGTATCTGGATGCACGCGTTTTCGGTTGTGGTAATGCACCTGCATCCCAAAGGCGTTTGCCCGCCGGGCTACGGCGGAACCGACCTGGCCCATGCCCAGAATGCCAAGCCGCTTTCCGGCCAGACGTTGACCCAGAAAAGCGGACGGTGACCATCCGGTCCATTCATCGCTCTGCATGAGCGAGGAGCCGTCGCGGATCCGGCGCATGACGACCAACATCAGAGCCATGGTCATGTCTGCAGTATCTTCGGCCAGGACGTCCGGTGTATTTGAGACCAATATGCCACGCTGGCGAGCAGTGGCCACATCGATGTGATCGACCCCCGCCCCATAATTGGCGATCAGGCGCATGTTTTCACCGGCCTGGGCCAGCATCCCGGCGTCAATTGTGTCGGTCAGAGTCGGGACCAGAACGTCTGCTGTTTTCAGCGCTCCAACCAGCTGTTCGCGGGTCATTGGTGTATCGGTCTCGTTCAACTTAACTTCGAACAGTTCGCGCAACCGGGTTTCGACCGCCTCGGGCAACCGTCGCGTTACAACAACACTTAATCTTCTTTCTGACTTGGCGCTCCAACCTCCTCTGGATTGCTTTTTCCTATTCAGCCAAAAAACCAGCAAGAGGGGCAAGCTGAAAGACCCTTCGTGTGGCGAAAAGAGTAATTCGGGCAGGTCTGGCGAATGCGTGTATTTGTAATTTCGGTAATTGTCGCGCTCTTTGCGTCAGGTGTAAGCTTGTCTGCGGGCTCGCGTGGGCCGGTGACTAACTTGCCGATGCCACGGTTTGTTTCGATGAAAGCGGACGAAGGTAATGTGCGGCGAGGGCCAAGCCTGACACATCGCGTCGACTGGGTTTTTCAGCACGAAAATATGCCCCTGCAAATAACCGGTGAATACGGCCACTGGCGCCGGGTGCAGGACAGCGAAGGGCAGGGCGGCTGGATGCATTATTCGCTGTTGTCCGGCGTGCGTATGGTGGTTGTGCAGGACAAGCAAGTATCGTTGAGGTTAAAGCCATCCGATGCCGCTCAGGCCAGTGCCTATGTCGACCGCGGGGTCATAGCCCGGCTGGGAGATTGCAAACCGGATTGGTGTGAAGTGCGCGTATCCGGATACAAAGGCTGGGTTCAAAAGGCCAGTCTTTGGGGCGTGGCGGCAGAGGAAATACGGGAATAGCCAGCCGGGTAACAACCAACCTGAATGCCCTAAGACAACAGCACCAAAATACATCCAACCGCAGCTGGTGCAGCCTGCACGTAGAGTATGCGTTTTGATGCCGTAGCCGCGCCGCAAACGCCGGCTACTAAAACGAAAATCAGAAAACACAAAGCGATGTGCGGCTGCCAGATTTCGTCGGTAATAAACAACGACCAAATCAGGCCAGTCGCAAGAAAGCCGTTATACAATCCCTGATTTGCCGCCAAAGTTTTGGTTGGTTCAAAGAGATCCCTGGGGAACTGTTTGAATATTTCTGGTCCTTTGGTTGTCCAAGCGAACATTTCGAACCAGGCAATGTAGATGTGAAGCAGGGCAATTGCGGCGACAACGATAAGAGAAAAGACAGACATAAATGAGTTCCAACTTTTGAGAGTGCAGCGACCTTGACACAGCGATCTCTGACCTGTCAAACGCCTCGGTTCTACAGTTTCCTAAACGTCAGATAGTGCGGTGTGCGGCCCTCGCGCAGCGCTTTTTGTTCGTAGCGTGTTGACAGCGAGTCCGACCACGGGGTGCGCCAGTCTCCAGGTTTTTCCGCCAGCCATTCAAAGTCTCCGCTTGCCAAAACCTGTTCCAGCGTCTGGCGCACATAGTCTTCGATATCGGTGGCAACGCGGAAAATGGCGCCGGGTTTCAGGCAGCGCGCCAGCGGGGCAAGGTGTTCCGGCGTTACAAAACGGCGGCGGTGGTGGCGCTTTTTGGGCCAGGGATCGGGGTAGAGCAGAAAGGCGCGGTCGACGGAGGCTTCCGGCAGCACATCCATCATGTCGCGGGCATCACCGGGATGGACGCTGAGGTTGGTGACTTTGGCGTGGCGGATTTTTCCGAGCAGGGTGGCGACGCCGTTGATATAGGGTTCGCAGCCGATGATATGCACGTTGGGGTTTTCAACCGCCTGATGCACCATATGTTCGCCACCGCCAAAACCAACTTCGAGCCAGACATGGCGGTTGCCCGACAGGGTTTTCAGATCAAGTGGTGTGCGGTCCGGGTTCTCTTCCCAACTCACCCTTTTGGGGGCCAAACCCTCAAGGTCTTCCGCCAGGTAGCGTTCATGGCTCTGGTGCAGGCCTTTGCCTTTGGTCCGGCCATAGAAATTGCGCCAGGGGGCACCGGTGGGGGCTTTGTTGGTCATGGCCTGGGCTATAGCGGGAGGCGGTGCTTGCGTCTATCGGGTTCTGTGTCGGGTGGCCCGCCATTTAGCAGAGCCGGGAGTTGAAACCTTCCCTGCGAGGAAGGTAACACATTGTTAATATTTACTAAAACTTCATGTCGGTGGGGCCATGATGAGGGTCAGATTGCCCGCTTCAGTGCCTCGATCAAATCCGTCTTTTCCCAGCTGAAACCGCCATCATCAGAGGGTGTTCGCCCAAAGTGGCCGTAAGCGGCGGTTCGGGCATAGATCGGGCGGGTCAGTTGCAGGTGGTCCTTGATGCCGGTGGGCGTGAGGTCCATCACGGTACCGACAGCTTTTTCGATAGCCGTTTCTTTAACTTCTCCGGTGCCGTGGGTGTCGCAATAGATCGACAACGGTTTGGCCACTCCGATGGCGTAGCTGAGCTGGATGGTGCAGCGTTTTGCCATACCAGCTGCGACCACGTTCTTGGCCAGGTAGCGGGCAGCGTAAGCGGCCGAGCGATCCACCTTGGTTGGGTCTTTGCCGGAAAAAGCACCGCCCCCGTGCGGGGCTGCACCGCCATAGGTGTCCACGATAATTTTGCGCCCTGTCAGGCCAGCATCACCATCCGGTCCGCCGATGACGAACTTACCGGTCGGGTTGACGTGCCATTCGGTTGCGTTGGTCAGCCAGCCATCGGGCAGGGTTTGGCGGATGTAGGGTTCCACAACGGCGCGAACATCGCCTGATGACATGCTTTCATCAAGGTGCTGGGTTGACAGAACTACCGAAGTGACCGCAACAGGCTTTCCGTTTTCGTAGCGCACCGAGAGCTGGGACTTTGCATCCGGGCCCAGCATCTGCGTGTCTCCGTTTTTGCGGGCCTCCGCCAGATTGCGCAGGATGGCGTGGGCGTATTGGATCGGCGCGGGCATCAAATCTGGGGTTTCGTCAACCGCGTAGCCGAACATGATACCCTGATCGCCAGCCCCTGCGTTATCCACACCCTGGGCGATGTGTGCCGATTGTGCGTGCAGGTAGTTTTGCACTTCCATGGTTTTCCAGTGGAAACCTTCTTGTTCGTAGCCGATATTCTTGACGCATTCCCGGACTATGCCATCGACCCGCCCCATAAAATCGTCGAGTTTGGCGCGGCTGGAAAGCCCGACTTCGCCACCGACAACCACGCGGTTCGTGGTTGCGAAGGTTTCACAGGCGACGCGGGCCATTTCTTCTTCGGTCAGGAAGGCATCAAGGATCGAGTCGGATATCTGATCACAGACCTTATCCGGGTGGCCTTCGGAGACAGACTCGGAAGTAAACAGGTAGTTTTGACGGGACATTCTGGTGCTCCAGTGAGATTAAGCTGTCACGTCAGGAAGCCGTTGTGACAGTCGTCCGGCAACACCTAAAAGCCCTGCTGCCTGGGGTCAATGGTTATTTGGAACCACCGGTATGACCGGCGCCCCGGCGGCACCCCAAGATCAGGGCGCAAACCATCAGTCCCGCGGCCAGCAACCAGAGCATTTCGCCCCATCGGGAATAAAGGGTCGGTGGTAATGCTGCGGGCAGTTCGACATCCAGAAACCCGGACTGGTTCAAAGCGATACGCTCGACAACATTTCCAAATGGGTCAACCATGGCAGAGACCCCGGTGTTGGCAGAACGGGCGACGGGTAGGCCTTGTTCAATGGCTCGGGCACGCACCTGTATCAGATGCTGAAAAGGGCCAGCGGCAGCGCCAAACCAGGCATCATTGGTGATGTGCAACAGCCATCCCGGACGGCCGTCGCTGGTTTGGACCAGACCTGGAAAAATTGCCTCATAACAGATGAGCGGAATAAAGGCCGGAAGACTTTCAGAGGTGATGATCCGCACGCCGCGCCCGGCAGAAAAGCCGCCGCCATCTTCGGCAGCCAGCCCGCGCAGACCGAACCGGGACAAAACACCTGCGAATGGAATGTATTCGCCAAATGGAACCAGATGGTGCTTGTCATAGACCGACAGAATGCCGCCCGCTTCGTCAAGATGAACCAGAGAATTGTATATCCGGGCATCTTCACGGCGGCGAATCCCGGCCAGCACCTGCGTTTTGGGCCCGGCCGCGTCGGCGATGGTCTGCAAGGCTACAGTGTTGTCGCCCAGCAGGAAGGGGACGGAAGTTTCAGGCCAGACCACCACATCAATGGGATGGCTTGCGGGAGATTTTGTCTGGTCGAGCAGACGATTGAAAAACACCGGCACCATGTCCGGTTGCCATTTCAAATGCTGCGGGGCATTGGGCTGGAGGAGGCGCATTACCGTAGGTTCCGCTGGATAGACCACGATGTCCGGTATTCGCTGGCTGGCCCCCGTCCAAAGCACCGCTGTCAGAACCACCGAGTAGGATGCACCAATTAACAGGCTGCGCGAAGCGATCAGGGGCAGGAAACCCAGCAGCAGGGTCAGCAGCCCAAGGCCGTGCGGCCCAATGAATGCAAGGATTTGAAACACAGGCGTTTCGGACCATGAATAAGCAATCAACCCCCAGGGGAAGCCTGTGAACACATGGGACCGGATGAACTCAAAACTTGTCCAGCTGATGGCCAGAGCGATCAGACGAAAGGCGGGCCGGCCATTGACAAATCCGGCCAGAAAGAACCCGCTTCCCCAGAACAGCGCCAGACCGCCGGCGGTGAATAGCAATGCAATGGGGGCCATCCAGCCAAACACTTCCGGCTCAACCCAAAAGGGTTCTACGATCCAGAACAAAGAAGCGGCGAAATATCCGGCCCCCGCCCACCATCCGGTGAGAAAACGAAGGCGCCCGGATTGACTGTTCAGGAAAAGCCACCCGAGAGCGGGCAGGGTCAGCAAGAAAAAAAATGGCAGAGAAACTGGAGCCTGACCGAGTGCGGAAAGCGCACCGCTGACAAAAGCCAGAACCGCCAGCTGCCAGCCCGTTGTTAGGAGTCCGACAAGCCGCGCGTCCATCCGAGCAACGCCTATTCCGCGCAGGTGCTGCGACACACGCGCAGCCGTTTGATCCGGCGCGGGTCAGCGTCAACGATTTCGAATTCAAATCCGCTGGGGTGGGGGATGATTTCCCCCTTGGCCGGGACCCTCCCGGTCAGCATGAAAACTACACCTCCGAGTGTGTCGGTTTCCTCGTCGTCTTCATCGTTCAACAGCCGCGTGCCCAGAACTTCTTCAAATTCTTCCAGTGGCGTGCGCGCCTGCACCAGATAGATGCCCGGTTTTTCCTCGATCCACCAGGTGTCCTCCTGGGTATCATGCTCGTCCACAATCTCGCCAACCACTTGTTCAACCAGGTCTTCT
Source organism: Paracoccaceae bacterium (assembly GCA_024227475.1). GTDB lineage: Bacteria > Pseudomonadota > Alphaproteobacteria > Rhodobacterales > Rhodobacteraceae > Amylibacter. Next base: position 14,381 of record JAAEUI010000049.1, read on the forward strand.
ATCGTCAGCAGTCCATCGACGCCTCCGTATTCGTCGATCACAAGCGCCATGTGCGTGCGGTCTGCCTGCATTTTTTGCAACAGAACCCCGATGGTCATGGAGGGCGGTGCGAACAGAAGAGGACGGATCACGCGCTTCATGCTGAATTTGGACCTTGTGCCGTTGAAGCCATACTTCAGCGCGACGTCTTTCAGGAGAACCAGTCCCAGTGGATTGTCGAGCGCTTCGCTGTAGACCGGCAGGCGGCTGTAGGCGCTTTCTTTAAACACTTTGATCAGTTCAGGCAGATCCGTATCCACCGAAACCGCAGCGATATCGGCGCGTGGCACAGCTACGTCCTCCACCCGCAGGGTATAAAGATTACTCAGGTCGCCGGTTGGCAACCTGTCGGTTTCAATCTTTTGCTCTTCCGGAGTTTCGTCCGCAGGTCTCTGGCCTGAAAACAGGCGGGAGAAAAAGCTGCGGTTTTGTTCGTCGTCTTCGTCGTGCGCGCTATGCGCTGCGATAGAAGATCCTTCGATAGTGTCGCCCATGGCTCCTGTCCAAAAATGGCGCGAGATTTGCGCCGCCCTCTAATATGGGTCCTTGATACCCATGCTGGCAAGTATCTTTGTTTCGATTCCTTCCATTCGTGCCGCATCTGCATCGGTTTCGTGGTCGAATCCCAGCAAATGAAGACAGGAATGAACTAACAGGTGGCAAACGTGGTCTTCGAAACGGATGCGACCAGATTTTGCTTCGCGCTGGCACGTGTCGTAAGAGATGGCAATGTCGCCAAGTGATTGTTCCTGAAGCGGTGCTACGGGGTCCGCTGGCGGAACCGGGTCTGTGCCGGGGATTGCGGGGGCAAGTTCAAACGAAGGCCAAGACAGAACGTTGGTTGGTTGCTTCTTGCCTCGAAATTCGAAATTCAGGTCTGCTATCTTAATGTCGTCACAGGCCAGCAGGCTGACTTCAAACGCCAAGGAACCAATTCCGCGTTCAGCAAACACGGCGTCAAAAGACCTTTCGGCCCAATGCCCTATGTCCGTTAATTGCCAGCGTTCATCCTCGAGCAGAACGTCGATGTTGTCAGCCATGGTTCTTGGCGTGCTTGTCGTAGGCGGTAATGATGCGGGCCACCATTGGATGGCGCACAATGTCTTCGGTTGCGAATTCTGTAGAGCCGGTGCCCGCGACCCCGCGAAGGATTTTTGCGGCCTCCACCAGCCCAGAGGGAACACCGCGGGGTAGGTCGATCTGACTGGTGTCACCGGTGATCGCCATACGGGAGCCTTCGCCCATGCGGGTGAGGAACATTTTCATTTGCATGGTGGTCGAGTTCTGCGCCTCGTCCAATACGATGAAAGCGTTAGACAGGGTGCGACCGCGCATGAAAGCCAGTGGGGCAATCTCGATGCGTTTTTCTTCGATAAGTTTAGCAACCTGTTTTGCTGGCAGAAAATCGTTCAGCGCGTCGTAAAGCGGTTGCATGTAGGGGTCTACCTTGTCCTTCATGTCTCCGGGCAGGAACCCTAATCGCTCCCCGGCCTCCACAGCGGGACGAGACAGGATGATACGATCCACATGACCATCAATGAACATTGCGACGGCGGCAGCGACAGCAAGGTATGTTTTGCCGGTGCCTGCGGGACCCAGCCCGAACACAAGCTCGTGTTTGAACAGGCTTTCAACGTATTTCTTTTGGGTAATGGTACGTGGCTCAACCGTCTTTTTACGGGTGCGAATTTCATAGACCCCGCCCTTGAACATTTCTAACTGATCGCCGCTGCGGGCGCCGGTGTTTTGTTCCGTCCGCCCCATGCGGATAGCGGCGTCTACATCTCCGGGTTCAACCTCCTTGCCCTTTTCCAGTCGGGAATAGAGTTCCCTCAGCGCCTCAGCCGCCCGTTCGCTGCTGTTGTGTTCGCCTATCACTGCCAGTTCATTGCCCCGCCGCAACAATTGGATTCCAAGTGCCGACTCTATATGCGTCAGGTTACGGTCGAATTCGCCGCACAGATCGATTAGCAGCCGGTTGTCTGGAAAATTCAAGGTTATTTCAGGCGTGGCCTCTGGGCCGGGCGGTATGGGCAGGGCGGTAGTCGCCAAAGAAAGCTCCTGGGTCAAAGAGATGTGGGTTTATGGTGCAGGATGTCTGACCCCGCTGCAAGTGCAATTTGGGTCACCTTTGGGTCATTGAATGCAAACTGCGGGCCTGAAGAGGCCAAAGTCGATAATAATTTTACGAGGCTTGCCACTCAGGTTGGATCGCCCTTTTTCTTGAATTTGCCCACGGCTGTGTTTGGCTCTGCAATGCCTGAGCAAACCGGTTTGCCGTATTTGTCCAGCCGCTGGGACAGATATCCCTCGACGCCATCGTCGATTATCCAGTGATCACAACCGTTCGGATCAACCCATATCCCGGCTACAAGCTGGCTGACGTCGTGGGAATCTATGCCTCGATCCACTGTTTTGTCGGCTTTTGTGCCGATTTCGCCGCAGGCAGAAACAAAAAACGGAATAATCAGCATGAGGAGGGGAGCTTGGCGTTTCATCAGTCCAACTTTCATCAGTGAAGGCAGGTTATTTCGACCCGGCGGTTTTTTGCTCTTCCTGATCGGGTCCGATTGGAGGCTACGGGCATCCGCTCTCCGTACCATTGCGCCTGAACCCGTGATCCGACCTTGCGGGCAATCGCGGCAACGGCGTTGGCCCGGCGTTTGGAAAGTGCCATGTTTTGGGCGTCACTGGCCCGGCTGTCCGTGTGTCCGTAAACGATGAAGGAAGTTGCCTTGGCACTGCGGAAGAAATTCGCGAGCCGCGCCCGACCGGCAGCACTGATATGGTGTTGGTTTGAGGCAAACAACTGATCGGAGCTGATGCCAGCGCAGGTTTTGCCACGGCGGCAGACGGGAATACCTTCGCGGGTGACATGGGGCGTCATATAGCCTTCCAGCCCGTCGTCCATGACCCAATGCTCACAGCCGTCCGGGTCCACCCAGACACCCGGGATGAAGCGCTCCCCCTGAGAGGCAACGCTTGGCTTGTCTGCGGCGACAATCGGTGCAGCCACAAGCAGAGCGCTAAGCAGTGTCGCCACCGCTGCAATCAATAGAAAACTTGCCCGCATATCGCCTCGCTACATTTAGCCCCTACAAGCCTTTTCCACTTCTGATGAGTGGATTGAGACGGTTTTTTGGGCCACAGTAGCAAATCCCTACAATTTGTGAAGGCCTAAATTAATACCACAAAGGCTGGACGTGTGCCTATATGTTGTAGGAACTGTCCCACAATCACCAATCGGGCGACCGACGTATCCTACCGCAACCGGCCGGCAAGCGAGTTCTTCTCCGAATGCAGGATTTCAGCCTGTACGATGGCGCCGGTCAGGTTCTGTGGAGCATCCATGTGAACGGCTTGCAGGAATTCGGATTTTCCAACCATCTGGCCATCAAGACGGCCCGGCTTCTCCAGCAGTACCGGCAGGGTTTTCCCCACCATGGATTGCTGGAACTCTGTCTGGTGCTTTGTCAGCAGTGCCTGCAGGCGGCTGAGCCGGTCTGACTTCTCCGCTTCATCAACGGGGGTCTGTTCCGCGGCTGGTGTTCCTGGGCGCGCGGAGTACTTGAACGAATAGGCCTGAGCGTAACGCACCTCGCGGCACAGGCTCAATGTCGCTTGAAAGTCTTCTTCCGTTTCGCCGGGGAAGCCTACGATAAAGTCGCCAGACAAGGCTATATCCGGTCGGGCTGCACGGATGCGCTGGATCAGGCGAAGGTAATAGGCAGCGGTGTGTTTGCGGTTCATGGCCTTGAGGATTTTGTCAGACCCGGCCTGAACAGGCAGATGAAGATAGGGCATCAGCTTTTCGGTATCGCCATGCGCGGCAATCAGATCATCATCCATGTCGTTGGGGTGTGAGGTGGTGAAACGGATGCGTTTCAGCTCATCCATTTCCGCCAGCTTGCGGATCAAACGGGCCAAACCCCATTCCTGACCTTCGTGGTGTCCGTGGTACGCGTTGACGTTCTGGCCGAGCAGGTTGATTTCAACCACGCCGCGGTCAACGAGATCGCGGGCTTCTTCGATGATTTTAACCACCGGGCGCGAGACTTCAGTACCCCGGGTGTAGGGCACTACGCAGAAAGCGCAGAATTTGTCACAGCCTTCCTGAACCGTCAGAAATGCCGATGGAGCGCGTTTGGCCTTTTGGCTGTGCGGCAGATGGTCGAATTTGTCTTCCGCCGGGAAGTCGGTGTTGACCGGCTTCCCGCCTTTGGCCACCTGTTCTTCCATTTCAGGGAGTCGGTGATAGGCCTGCGGGCCGACGACCAGGTCAACCATGGGCTGGCGGCGCATGATTTCCGGGCCCTCGGCCTGGGCCACACAACCGGCGACACCTATTTTCAGGTCGGGTTTGGCGGCTTTCAGAGGTTTGTATCGGCCAAGCTCCGAGTAGATTTTCTCGGCTGCCTTTTCGCGGATATGACAGGTGTTCAGCAGAATCATATCAGCGTCTTCAGGTGAGGTCGTTTCGACATATCCCCTGGCCCCCAGTGCGGAGGTCATCCGCTCGGAGTCATAGACATTCATCTGGCACCCGTAGGTTTTGACGAAGAGCTTTTTTTGCTGAGTCACATTGTTCACCGCTTCTGCGCCGGTCCGGACTGGAATCTCCGGCCCGCATCTACACCTTTGGACGGTTCATCGCAATGCGTTGCAAGGATTTGGTTGGATCAGGATTGCCTGCGGGATTTACCCAAACCGCTGGCCCTCGCCAGTTCCTGACGTCGCATTGCATAGTTGGGGGCTACCATCGGGTAATCAACTGGCAAATTCCATTTTGCCCGGTATTCCTCAGGCGACATGTCGTATTGCGCGCGCAGGTGCTTCTTGAGCATTTTGAATTTTTTACCGTCCTCAAGACAAATTATGTGGTCCGGAGTAATCGACTCCTCTATCGCGACAGCGGGAGAACCCGCGCCGGCGTGTTTTGGCGCGCTCAGATAGATATCCGCCACCTTTTGATGAACCACATCAACAACATTGGCGATCTGATCGAGCGAAACAGTGTTGTTTTCCAGATATGAAGACACGATTTGTGACGTGAACAACATGATCTGATTTTCGTCTTGTACCGGTTGTTTAATCATGGCCTACCCCTCCTTAACCACGTAATATTCCCCTAACGAGCAGGTGCTACTCCCTGCCGCAGGTTCCAGCTAATAACTGAAAATCCAATTACAAGACTTCGCAAAAGTTAGAATTCGCCGTTCTTAAGATCGATTTTATGCGCGTTGGAATAAAAGAACTTGAAAAGACGATGGTGGTACTTTTTATAAAGTGGGGCAAAGAGGTTATTCGTCTGTGTACAACCAATCACTTGAATCCTTCCTGAATGCCAGTGGCGGCTCAAGTTTGCCCAAGGGACCGGTGGCGCTGATTTTTGCTGAGGACGACGTGGGAACCGGCGCTTGTATTCGGCATCACGCCCGGCTGGGGTTTCCAAATATTCTGGTAATGGCAGATGCTGATTTGTCTCTGCCGGAGGACTGTCAGGCTATGTGCCATCAGGTCATTTCGGAATTGCCGGTGAATGAGGTTGTGAACAAGGCCATCGAAGCTTTCGCCGGTCGATGGCTATATTACTGCTATAACGCTGAATTTCTGCATTTCCCGTTTTGTGAGGACCGAAGCATCGAGGAAATGATCGCATTTGTAACGGAGGAACGTCGTCAAAGTGTTTTTACCTATGTTGTGGACCTTTACACAGACGATTTAGAAGCCAACCCCTATGGTTACTCACTTGAGTCAGCACATTTGGACGTTTCTGGTTACTATGCGCTAAAGCGCTGGCGGGATGGATCTTTCAAAGATCGCCAGTTGGACATATTCGGAGGCCTAAAGTGGCGGTTTGAGGAGCATTTGCCAGCGCTGAAGCGACGGATTGACAGAGTTTCGCTGTTTCAGGCGCAAAAGGGCCTGCAGATGGACGCGGACTATTTGTTCAATGAGGATGAGTACAACACCTACCAATGCCCCTGGCACCACAGCACAACGGTTGCAGTATGTTCATTCCGAACCGCCAAATACCTGAAATCCAACCCCGGCTCAACGTTTGAAATTGACACCTTCAAATGGGCGAAATCCGAAAAATTCCACTGGAATTCACGGCAACTTATGGATCTGGGACTGATGGAACCCGGACAATGGCTGTAACCTATAGCTCCGGCCTATAGCGTTTCCACATTAACTTGAGACAAGTTGATGTGGAAATTGTCAGTTATGAAACTCGAAACTCTTTAGGTCAGTCCCGGGGTTGTTTGAGGCGGATCACGACATCGACGCGCGAAATGGACGTTCCATCGGGGATGTCCGGGGGTCTGGCGAATTCGATCGCGCTTTTTGGCGCATCGGTGAGTGTGTCCAGACTTTCCCAATAGTAGTGTGGGTGTTCATCGGTGCGGGTGTCAAAATGTGAGGTGTTGCCGTCCATGGTGACTTCGCGCAACAGCCCGGCATCACAGAAGGTTCGCAAGGTGTTGTAAACCGTAGCCAGGGAAACCGAAACACCCTGTCCTGACGCTGATGCATAGAGGCTTTCCGCCGTCACGTGCCGGTCTACGCCATCACCCACCAACAATTCGGCCAGGGCCACACGCTGACGGGTGGGGCGAACGTTGGCGTTCTTCAACCAGTTTGCGCCACGGGATCTTATGGATTGGTGCATTACCGCCTCAGGTATCAAGTTGGTCAATTCCCTGGAATATGCGGGTAAATCGGGGAAATTTCAAACCAATTTATCTGGATTGCGGTTTCCCATTTCCCTCTGCACCCCCCTTTAGGAAGTATGTTGTGGTATTGCCAGCCATCGCGCGCAAATGCTAGGGAATCCCTAACAAGTCAAAAGACCAACAGGAGACAGGCACCCTATGTCAGATAGACCAACAAGCATTGACTATGAGGGCCTGTTGCAGTGTGCCCGGGGCGAAATGTTCGGGCCCGGGAACCCGCAGTTGCCTGAGCCGCCGATGCTGATGATGGAC